>NZ_JBEXYP010000005.1:0-389876 GCF_040630995.1 Micromonospora sp. NPDC005710
CCGAGGCAGATACGACTCCTGCACATGCCCATCCGCCACATTCACCGTGAACACACTCGTATACCCCTCATGCACCACCGCCTGACCCGCCTGCGCAGTCGATGGCGCTGCGGTGCCACCGGCAAGTGCGGCGAGGTCGGCGAGCGTGCCGTTGAAGACGTTGTAGTCCCGGGTTGCGCCACGCCCGCACGCGTCGATCTCGTACTGCCAGAACGTCCAGTTGGTACCCCACCCCGGCACCGATGGCGGCGCGGAGTTGCAGCTGCTGATGTCCAGCGGATACTCCCCGAACGCCGCGCTGCTGCCGGTGCACGGGTTCCACCAGTTCACATTGGTGTAGATCATCGGCGTCGTGCCGATACGCGTCTTGACCTCGGCGAGGAACGAGCTGATCCACGACCGCATGGCCGACTGCGAGAGCCCGTAGCACGCCGGCAGGTTCAGCGACGCGTACGGCCACTCCATGTCGAGAAAGGGTGGCAGCGTCCGACCGTCGGTGGACCACTGCAAGGTGTTGACGAAGTGGGTGGCCTGACCTACAGGGTTGCCGAGGTCCGGCCGGCCGAACGCGTACGCGCCGGTGTAGAGGCCGACATTCTTCGCGTCACGGTTGTCCTGGTCGAAGTATGGATTGACGTATGACGTTCCTTCGGTCGCCTTCACGTAGGCAAACTCGTCACCACCTGCCCGCTGGGCCGCCCAGTTGACCGTCTTACTACCCGCGTGATCATGGCTGGAGACGTCGATGCCGTTGATGGGATACCCGGCAGGCTGTGCGACCGCGACTGCTTTGTCTGCGGCGAGGCCACGGGCGGCACCGTGGCCGGCCCAACCGTTGTCGCCGTCGCTGTGCGGCTGCGGTGCCGCCAACGCCGGGCCGCCAGCGAGCAGAGCACCGAGCGCCGCCGCGATCAATGCCACAGCCCTGAGGCCACCAGTCGATCTCCGAATGTTCACCATGCCTGTCCCTCCGCTGTGGTGGTTCCCGATGTGCACCGGAAACAGCTACGGGCGAGAGCGTGGCAGCGAGGGCTGGACCAGGACTGGACGACGATCGCCCGTAGTCCGCGGCAGCGACGGGCTGCCGCGCGGACCGACGGGACGGCGTCGGAGGGCCCACATTGGCTAGCGTGTGGGGTCAGTCAGACGATTGCAGAGGATGTCGCCGATGGACTTTGCTCTGCTCGGACCGCTGGAGGCGCGGTTGCACGGACGGAGCCTGCCACTGGGCGGGGTCCGCAGTCAGCTTGTCCTGGCATGCCTGCTGCTGCACCGGGGTGCGACGGTCACCGTGCATGAGCTCGCCGATCTGGCCTGGGACGGTAACCCACCACCGACGGCGCGTAAGCAGATCCAGACGGTTGTCTATCAGCTCCGACGCCTATTCGCGGCGGCGCCGGAGCTCCTGCATACGGACAGCGCCGGCTATCGCCTCGTGCTCGGCAGTGACCAGCTCGACGTGGACCGATTCTCGGAGATGGTCCTCGACGCGAGGGCGCGGACGTCCCGCGGCGACCTCGGCGGGGCCGTCGAGCAGTTCAGGACGGCGTTGGGACTGTGGCGTGGGCGTCCGCTCGCCGGCCTGCCGGGACGGACCGTCGAACGGCATGCGACGCATCTGGAGGAGCTGCGGCTGACGGCCGTCGAGGAGTGCGCGGAGATCGAGCTGCGGCTCGGGCGTCACCGGCAGCTCATTCCCGAACTGCGGGCACTCGCGGATGCACTTCCTTTGCGCGAGCGCCTCACCGGTCTGCTGATGTCCGCCCTGGCCGGCGACGGCCGGCAAGCCGAAGCGATCAGCGCGTTCCACGAACGGGCCGCGACCCTGCGAGAGGAGTTGGGTGTCGATCCCGGCCCAATGCTGCACGCCGTCTACGTCGAGACCTTGCTCGGAGCAGCGCAGGCAGCATCGGTCGCCGCGGCACCGTCACCAGCCACACCGGCGGCGCTGCCCACCGAGCCGGTCGCCGCCGCCGACGACCACGCCGCAACCCTTATCGAACCGGCGCAGTTACCGACCGACGTCAGCGGATTCGCGGGCAGGAAAGAAGCGATCGCCCTACTCGACCAGTTGGCCGCGCGCGTCGGCAAGGAGCGGGGGACCGTCGTCGTCGTCGCGTTGGCCGGCAGTGCAGGCGTCGGAAAGACCGCGCTCGCCGTGCACTGGGCGCACCGTGTCGCGCACCGGTTTCCTGACGGGCAACTGTATGTCAACCTCCGCGGTTACGGGCCCTCCGATGCCATCACCCCGTCCGACGAGGCGGCCAGAGTCCTGCTCGACGGATTGGGCGTGTCCGCGCAACGGATGCCCACCGGCCTGGACGCGCGCACCTCCCTGTACCGCAGCATCATGACCGGACGCCGCATGCTGATCCTGCTCGACAATGCCCGCGACGCGGCCCAGGTCAGACCGCTGCTGCCCGCCTCGTCGGGTTGCCTGGTCCTGGTGACCAGCCGCAGCGACCTGGCTGGACTCGTCGTCGGCGAGGGCGCGGTCCCGCTGCCGATCGATGTCCTGAGCCACGACGAGGCATGCAACCTGCTCCGCAAACGACTCGGCGCAGCTCGCATCGAACGGGAACCGGCCGCCGTCGAGGAGATCGTGGACCGGTGCGCCCGGCTCCCGTTGGCTCTGGCGATCGCGGCCGCGCGCGCCGCAATCGATCCCCGACGTTCCCTCGGCGACATCGCCCGCACGCTCGCCGAAGCCGAGGGGCACCTCGACCCGTTCGCCGGCCCGGACACCACGACCGATATCCGTGCAGTCTTCTCCTGGTCCTACCAATTGCTGCGTCCAGCCGCCGCGCGCCTGTTCCGGCTACTCGGTCTGCATCCCGGCAACGACATCTCCGTGGCGGTCGCGGCGAGCCTGACCGGCACGCCGCCGAACCAAGTCGTGGCCGCCCTCGCCGAGTTGGTCAGCGTGCACCTACTCACCGAAGTCAGAACGGGCCGGTACAGCTTCCATGACCTGCTCCGAGCCTTTGCCCGCGAGCAAATCGCCGCCGATCCGGACGCCCGGGAGGGCCTGCGTCGACTGCTCGACCATTACCTGCACACTGCCGCATCCGCAGCCCGGCAGCTTGACGCCTCGCGCAGGACGATCCCGTTGCCAGCACCGGCGCCCGGCGTGGTGCCCGAGACCATTACCGGCCAGGACCACGCCATGGTGTGGTTCGGCGCCGAGTACCGCGCGCTCGTCACGGGTGTGTCGCTGGCAGCCGGGTCCGACGACGCCGGCCTCGCCCTACATCCGGCCCGCCTCGCCCGTACGCTCACCGACTACCAGAAGCGCACCGGGCGGTGGGACGACGCACTCGCTGGGCACCGCACCGCCGAGGTTGCGGCCCGGCAGCGCGGCGACCGGCTGGGCGAAGGGCTCGCGTTGCACGGCCTCACGCGGGCACAGACGTACCTCGGTGACGCCGACAGTGCGCGGGACGCGGGTATGCGTGCCGTCGCGATCTTCCGAGACGCAGGACTGCACCTCGCCGAAGCGGACGTGCACCGCAGCATCATCGTCGCCCTGGCTCGCGTGGACCGTCACGGCGAGGCGTTGGCGCACGCCGAGCGACAGGCGGAGTTGTACGCCGAACACGGAGACGCAGCCGACCGGGCCAACAGTCTGAACACCTACGGGCTGACGCTCACCGACACCGGCCGGTACGACGAGGCGCTCGACCCGCTCAACCGGGCGCTGAAGATTCAGTACGAGCTCGATGACGACTACGCCGCAGCTTTCATCCACGACAGTCTCGGGCGCGTCTACCTCGGGCTTGACCAGCTCCAGGACGCGGAGCTGCACTATCGGCGGTCATTGGCACTGTTCGACCAGGAGGGCGACCGATACGCCATGGTGTACCCGCTCTCCGGCCTAGGTGACGTCTGTGCGGCTCACTCCGATGCAGCTGGCGCCCGGGCCCTGTACGAACGGGCATTGGTGCTCTGCCGTGAGGTGGGCCAGCACCACTGGACGCTGCGGCTCAGCGAGCGGCTGAGACGCCGTGAGGAGCAGCCGAGCTGACATCGACCCCTACCCGATCTGCACGTCCGCATCCTTGCAGAGCTTCACGACCACCGATCCCGGTCGTACCGCCACCGGCCGAGCACTCCTTGAGGGATCTGAACGGCGGGGTTTCCCGAGCGACTCCAACCACAACATCGAAGGACATGGCAGCACAGCCTGACCACCGCCGGGTAGAGGTCCAGGACGCGCCTTCGCCTAGGGCTCGGTCTGCTTTTACGTCCAGCAGCCTGATCGTTATGTGTCGCCGTCCTCACGGCACCCTCCTCACCAGGCAGGGACGCCGGGCAGGTCAGACCGGCAACATCTCTGGATCCAGAATCCCCGGTGGCCCGCTGGTTGGCTCAGCTGACGACAAAATTCGCCATCATGGCCATGTCTTCGTGTTCCAGGTTGTGGCAGTGGAAGACGTATTTGCCTTGGTACCCGTCGAAGTGGATGAGGATCTTGGCTTGTTCGCCGGGGCGCAGGTCGATGGTGTCCTTCCAGCCGGCGTCGAAGGGGCCTGGGCCGCCGCTGCCTCGAGCGAGGACGTGGAAGGGGCTGAGGTGGATGTGGACGGGGTGGTGGAAGTCGGCGTTCAGTTGCCAGATTTCGGTGGTGCCGAGGTGGACGTGCGCGGCGATGGAGTCGGGGCTGAACGGGGCTTGGGAGATGAGCCAGCCGTCGTGGTCGTTGACGTCACCGGCCCGGAAGTCGAACCTGCGGGTGGCGATTGCATCGGCGGGCCGTAAGGCCGGGATGGCGGACAGTCGGTCCGGCACCCTGAACGCCTGCGGACGGCCGTCGTCGACGATGAACCGCATGACCTGTCCCATCGCCGCAGTGTCGTAGTCGTTGATCAGGGTGACTTCGCTGCCGGGCGCGTAGTGGGAGAAGTCGACGAGTATGTCGAAGCGTTGGGCGGGGGCCAGTTCGAGGTGGTCGTGGTGAATGGGTTCGACGAGGAGCCCTCCGTCGGTGCCGATCTGGGTGATGGCGGACGGGGGTGGCGGGTCGAGTCGTAGTGACAGTCGTCGGGCGTTGCAGGCGTTGAGTAGGCGTATCCGGTAGGTGCTTCGCTGGACCGGTGCGACGGGCCAGGGTGTGCCGTTGACGAGCATGACGTCACCGAGGACGCCGGCGACGTAGTCGCCGTGGACTCCGTGCTGGTTCACGAGGGTGGGGTCGAGACTGGGGTAGAGCAGTGATCCGTCGGTG
Source organism: Micromonospora sp. NPDC005710 (assembly GCF_040630995.1). NCBI lineage: Bacteria > Bacillati > Actinomycetota > Actinomycetes > Micromonosporales > Micromonosporaceae > Micromonospora > Micromonospora sp. NPDC005710. The sequence goes on from NZ_JBEXYP010000005.1 coordinate 5,225, forward strand.
TCGAAGCTGCGGTCCGTGATCATCAGTGGCAGGTCACGGTCGTCGGCGGGCAGGTGCAGCGCTGCCTCTTCGTCGTCGTGGTGCAGGTGGAAGCCGGCGAGGCCCTGCCAGACGCTGGGGCCCGTGAAGTCCATGCGGTGGTCGTGGTACCACAGCGTCGCTGCCCGCTGCTGCAACGGGAAGGTGTAGGTCCGGATGCCCTGTCGCGTGTCTCCGCCGGTGACCATGTCGTGGCCGCCGCCTGCGTGATCATGACGGAGGTGCCGGTTGTAGTAGCTCATGTCGGTCGGATAGACGTAGTCGATCGGGTAGCCGTCGCTGTCCTGCGGTGTCCGTCCGCCGTGCAGGTGCACGACGGTGGGTACCGGCAGATTGTTGGTGTGCCGGACCATGACGGTGCGGCCTCGTTCGCTTCGGATCGTGGGCCCTGGGAAGGAGCCGTTGTAGGTCCACAGTCTCGTCGTCAATCCGGGGAGAATCGTGGCCCGGGTGACGCTCTGCACGATGTCGTAGTAGTCGGTGGTCGTGTCGGAGCGGGTCGGTCGCAGCACGGGCGGGAGGGTGAGTGGCCGTTGGAATGGCGGTGGCAGGGGTGCGCGGCTGGGCAGGACCTTCCCCGTGGAGCTGGCCCCGGCGATGCCGCTGATGAAGGGGACGCCGATCCCGGCGGCGGCGATCCCGGCTCCGGCGACGCCGAGGAAGGTTCGGCGACTGATGCTGTTCATCGGGTCTTCCTCCACGCTGCGGCGGTGAGGGCGATCAACAGCACGATGATGGTGACGCCCAGGGGGATGTGCACGGCAAGGATCAGTTGGTAGCCGAGCCAGGTCTGCAGTGCGGTCAGGGCGAACAGCACGATCGCCGCGGGCAGTGGCCAGAGTGGGCCTGCCCCGGCGCGGCGCCACAGGATCGCGGTGACGATGCTGGCCGCGATCGCTGCGACGGTGGCCGTGGCGTTGTCCCGGTGCAGGTGCAGTGCCCCGTAGCTGCCGGACAGGAACTGACCGGCGAAGACGGCCTGGTCGAAGGCCAGCACCGCCGCGGTGGTGATGGTGAGCCGGAACAGCCAGATTGGCCACCGCCGTCTCGATGACGTGGCCGGGCGCTGTCGGATCGGTGTGGTCCCTGTGATCGTCACGATGCCTCGAAAGCTTGAACGTCGTGGGAGCGGAAGACCTGCACCTCGGCAAGCAGACGCGACGCCGCGATGCTGGCACGTGCAGCCGGGCTGGCCAGCATGGCCGCCAGGGCACCGTCGTCGCGCCAGCGCGCATGGTGGACGACATGTCGCCCATCGTCGGAGCGGGTCAGTGTCGAGCCGAGGAAGCCCGGTGTGTGCTCCAGCACGTCGTGGCCGTTGGCGGTCAGCAGCGCGTACAGCTGGGCCTGGTGTTGTTCGGTCACGGTGAAGACGCTCGTCACGGTCAGTTCGATGTTTGTTGCCGCGGGACTGTCTGGTCGGCTTGTTGGGCTCTCGGTAGGGGTCGTCATCGCTGAGACGCCAGGGTCTTGCGGACAGCGACGATCGTGACCGCGACGAGGGTGGCGAAGACCGGTCCCGTGGCCGCGTGGGCGATGGCGAGCACGACGGTGTCACCCCGCCCGTAGAAGATCACCTGTACGGCGGCGTTGACGACGTTGATACCGATCGCCGCACCGGTGGCCCTGAGGTGGACGCGGCGCAGCCCCGCGTTGCGGTACCAGTCACGCGGGCCGCCGGTCATCCGGTTGAGGAGCAGGCCGGTCAACGGTCGGCGCGCGATGATGGTGGCCAGGCACGCCATGATCACGGCGAACGGGATCAGGGTCGGGACCAGGAAGAAACCCCGCGCGTCCCCGGTGACGGCGGCGACCACCGCGCACACCGCTACGACCAGGATGCCGATCAGCGCGGACCGCGGTGACTGTCGGCGCGCGAGCCGGAAGCCGAGCCCGGCGACGGCAGCGACGGCTGCGGCGGCGATCGCCGGGTACAGGGATGCCACGACGTTCACTGCCACGAACACCAGGCCCGGCGCCGCAGCCACGCCGATCCCGACCCAGCGCTCCGGGTCGCGCCACATCCGCCTGATCGCCGCCCACCCCGACTCCGTTCCCTGGTGGCGGCCGTGCTGTGGGCCGGATCGCGGGGGTGGCTCCGGGTGGCTGCTGACGTCGTGCTGAGGCATCCGGTCGCCGATCGTGAGGGTCGCTCGTAGATCGCTCATGGGCAGAATGGTTGCACGTGAAACAGTATCTTGCAAACCCGTCTCTCGTGAGATAGTGTTCGGGTGTGCCTACAGAATCAGCTTCCGCCGAGCAGCCAGCCCCGTCCGGTAGTCCGGAGAACCCGGAGGAGGGGTCTCCCTTCGCGATCGGTCTGCTGCTGCGTCGAGCGCATGATCGCGTGGCAACGGCGATGGACGACGCTTTGGCGCCGTTCGGCATCGAGCGGCGCCATCTGATGGTGATGATGCGGCTGCACGCCTCGGGCCCGCTCAGCCAACGTGACCTCGTCGCGCACACCAACCACGACAAAGCCTCGATCGTCCGGATCGTCGACGACCTCGAACGACTCGACCTTGCCTCACGCCAGCTCGTGCCGGGCGACCGGCGGCTGCGGGCCGTCACCCTGACCGAGCACGGTCGTGACGTCTTCACACAGGCCCACCAGGCCGCCGAACCCGCCGCCGCAGCGGCGACCGCGCCCCTCACCCCAGCGCAGACCCAGCAACTCCAGCGCCTCCTGCGCGCGATGGTCGCCCCGTAGCCCGCCTGCCTGACACCCGGGCCACACCAGGGCCGTCCCAGGTCGCCCGACGGCGAACGGCAGGCCCCTACCGCCAGCTCGCTGGCAGGAAAGGCACCACCTCATGCGTGTTCTCATCATCGGCGCGGGTCTCGGCGGGCTCACTCTGCTGCACGGACTACGACGCGCAGGAATCGACGCCCGAGTGTTCGAACGGTCGGCGCACCAGGCACGACAACCGGCCAGCTACGGGATCCACCTCAATGCCGACGGCCTGCACGCCCTGCACGCCTGCCTCCCCGATGAGAACTGGAAGATGATCGACGCGGCCGGAATCCCCGTACCGATGATCATCAGGTTCCACGACCCCCACCGCGGCGTCCTGGCCACCATCGACAAGCGGTTCCCCGCAGACACCACCGACCCGGTCACCAAACGCCGCGCGGTCAGCCGCGGCAAGCTCCACGAAGCCCTCCTGCACAACACCCACACCGACGTCGGCGTGGAACCTCTCGTGCACTGGGACAAGAAGTTCACCCACTACGAGCTGCACACCGGCGGCGTCCGGGCGTACTTCGCCGACGGCTCCCACACCGACGGCGACATCCTCGTGGGCGCCGACGGCAGCAACTCCCTGGTACGCCACCAACGCCTCCCCGGCCTGCAACGTCAGGACCTCGGCATCGTCAACATCGCCGGCCGCGTACCCCTCGCAGGCGCCGTCGCCGCCGCCTTACCGGCCGACCTCACCGATGGCGGCATCAACAACGTCGTCCCCGCCCGCAACGGGTGGATGTTCCTGTCCACCTGGCCCACCGGCGATCCCGACAACACCGACGTCAGCAACGGCGCCGCCGAGTACGTCGTCTGGGCCTGGGCCGGGTCGCGGGACTCGTACCCGGACGGGGTCGAGAAGCTCGACGGAACCCACCTGAAGCGGCTCGTCAGCGAACGCGTCCAGGACTGGACAACACCACTGCGGACCATGGTCGACGCCACCGACGCCACCACCATCACCACAGTGCCGCTGCGGACCATGCCCCAGCTCTCCGAATGGGCACCCTCGCGAGTCACACTCCTCGGCGACGCCATCCACAACATGACCCCCATGGCAGGCATCGGCGCCAACACCGCCCTGCGCGACGCCGAGCACCTCTGCCACGCCCTGACCACCGCCGTCGACCCGGTCGGCGCCATCGGCGTCTACGAGACCGCGATGCGGCACGCTGCCAACCAAGCCCTGGCGCTGTCCACCCGAAACGCCACAAACGCCGCCCTGGCCGGCCCGACGAACCGGACCATGTTCCGTACGCTCCTGCGCGCGAGCGCGGCCATCCCCGCCTTGAGGCGCAAAGTCTTCGGGCCGTCCATCTGAGCGATCAGACCCTTGTCAGTTACGCGCCCTCTTCGGCGGCATCTCATTCATTCCCCAGCGAGGAATGGCCAGACGCTCTCGACCCCTGGGCCACAGTGGTGTGGGGGTTCGAGTCGGTCGGGGCAGCTCCGATCCGTCCGGCGTGCGATGCCTGCCTACCATTCGGTTTGTGCCCGACGACACCGGACAGCCCTCTCCCACCGACCCGGCACGGCAGCAGTTTGTGGTCTGCGGTGACGGTGCGGTGGCTCGCCGTCTGGTCGCTGAACTGGTAGAGCGCTACGGCGTAGCGGTCACCGTCGTCCTACCGTCGTCGAGCGATCACCTTGTGTCCGAGAGTGCCGACTTCGCGTTTGAACTCGAGGTGCCGGGGAGACTGCCGGAAATCGTCACTGCGCGCCGCTTGACCGCTGAAATCCTCGACCAGGCTGGAGTTCGGGACGCCGCAGCTGTGGCGTTCGTTGGCGGCGACGAGGTGGCCAATGTGGATGGCGCCATGATCGCCAGGGAACTGGCTCCGGACGTCCGACTCGTGCTCAGACTGTTCAACCCTGTGCTCGGCGAGGGCGTGGCCGCGATGCTCGGGGACTGCGCCGTGCTCTCCGGATCCGAGATCGCCGCACCGGCGTTCGTCGCCGCCACGCTCGGGGACGCGACGCCCACTTATTTGCGGCTGCCCGGCGGTGAGCTTCTGCGTACCGCGATGCGGAGCGCCGTTGATCCGGCCGGTGTGGATGTGGTCTGCGGTCTGGCCGACACGACCGGTTCGGAGCCGGCCGTCCTTCCATCGGATCAGGCTTCGGCAGACCTGGTACTTGTCCGCGCCCATGGGCGGCCGCGAATGGCCCCGCCGCGCCGAAGGCCACGCCTGCTTCGGGCCCTCGGGCTGGTGTTCAGCCGCAATCTGCGACTGGCGTTGGCCGGCACGGCTGCGGTACTCGCCGCGGCCAGCGTGCTGTTGGCGTACACCCGCGGGGTGAACCTCGCGGAGGCTGCCTACCTCACGCTGCTGGCGACGATGGGCGGCGCCGAGGCGGAACCAACCGCGCCGCTCACCGAAAAGGTGGCCACTGTGGTCCTGGCGACCACCGGAGTGGCGCTACTTCCCACGGTCACGGCCCTCGTGGTCGACTCGCTGGTGCGTGCCCGCCTGGCGGTCGCCGCCGGCGGCATGATCGGGCCGATCGACGACCACGTCGTGCTGGTGGGGCTTGGCAACATCGGCACCAGGGTGCTGGAAGAACTACACTCCGTCGGTATTCGGGTGGTCGCCGTTGACCGGATGGAGTCGGCGCGCGGCGTTGGTGTCGCCCGTGCACTGGGCCTGCCGGTGGTCGTCGGTGACGCGACCCGGCCCGAGACACTGCGAGCCGCCTCCGTACCCACCTGCCGGGCGCTGGTGGTGCTCACTGACGATGACGTCACCAACCTGGAGACCGCCCTGTCCGGGCGGTCATCGTACGAGGCGGGCCGCACCCGGTCCGCAGCAACCGGGCCTCCGCTGAGGGTGGTGTTACGGCTGTTCGACGATGGCTTCGCCGAGCGCACTCAGCGCATCCTGGGCATCAACGAGTCACGCAGCGTTTCGTCGCTGGCGGTGCCGGCCTTCGCGGCCGCCATGATGGGCCGGCAGGTCATCGACACCATATCGGTCGGCCGCCGGGTCCTGCTGGTGGCCGAACTCCCCGTCGGCGCCGGCTCCGAACTGGAGGGCCGGTACTGCCACGACGTCAACCAGCCCGGCGGGGTGTGGGTGATCGCGCTGCGGACCGGCCGGGCGGGACAGACCATCTGGTCGTTGCCGCGACGTCGTGCACTGGTCCGCACCGACCGGCTGATCGTGCTGGCCACACGTGCCGGTCTCGCCGCACTGCTGCCCCGCACCGTACCGAGCCCCGATGCTGAACCACTGGCCGACGTCGCGCCCCTGCGACTGCTCGCTCCGGCACCACGCGATGAAGCGTAAGAGGTTCCGTAACCCCTCGCCCGCACCGCGGTCGTTGCGATTATCGCCCGCGGAGACCGTCGATCAAGAAGGTCGTCTGCGGCGGTTGCCACTGTCGTCACGACTCGTGCTCGTCACGTATCCGTGACCTGATGAACATTTGTCCTGGCGGATCGACTGCCTGTCTTTGAGCCCTTAACCTGGCGATCCAGATAACATCAGGTGACGGAAGGTAGCGCGATGGCCGGCGTCCCGGTCGCCGTCGACACCAGCCCAGACGGCACCCTTGTCATACGACCACGAGGTCCGCTCGGCCTCGAAGACGCGGTCGACCTACGTCGTGCCGTCGTGCGCGCCATCCGTCATGATCGGCCGCTGCGGCTGGTCCTCGACCTACGCGAGGTTGACGGACTCGATCCCATCAATGTCGGCACCCTAGCCGCTGCCTGCGACCTAGGCGACGATCAGTGTGTGGCCGTCTTCCTCGATTACCCCTCCAGCGCGATCGCGGACCGGCTGGTGATGGCGGGCATACCCGCCCACCGCCTGCGCCACGTCGGCAGTCGCCCGACTGATTAGTGTCAGCACGACGGGCCTGGAAGATCGCGCCGACTGCGCTCTGCGCGAGAGGCGCCACACCGTCTGCGGAGCCAACCGACATCGGGGGCGGGCAGCGAGTACTGCCGCCCACCCCCCTGCCACCGGGTCAGTACCGACGCAGGATCCGCTTGTCCGCGTCCAGGTGCCGGGCGAGCTTGATCACGATGAACTCGTTGTTGTCCGGCTGTCCGCTCGTCCGGCCCGACGAGGACGGGAAGTTGTTGTCGTTGAGGACGGCGAGCGTGCGGTCGTCGAGGATCACCACGTCCTCGATCGTCTGGAAGGGGAACGTGAACGTGTCACCGAACCCACCGACGTGCCGCGGGTTGGCGATGTCCATCAGGTCGGCGACCAGCGTCTTGTCGACAAGGCCGTCGCGGTTCCGATCGCGCTTGTCGGCAAGGTAGATCTTCTTGACCTTCGCCGTTTCGCCCTGGCCGTTGTCCCGTTCGATGATCAGGAAGCGGTCCCGATCGACCATGACGGCGTCACCGATCGCGTGAGCAGGAGAGTCGAGCGTGTAGGTCCAGCGTCGGCCGGTATAGGTGTTGGTCCGGATATCGAACTCGTGAAGCCGTAGCGTGCCCGCGGGGTCGCCGGTGACGGTGCCTTCGAGCAGCGGATAGAGTGTGCGACCATCTGGCGATTGGGCCATGCCCTCGAAGCCCTTGCTGCTGGCCAGGTTTGCCGGGTTCGCACCGCGGCCAGGATTCTCCGGTGCGAACACCCCTGGCAGCGGCACCGGCGCCTGTAGCAGGCGGCCGGAGCGGTCGAAGTGCAGCAGGAACGGGCCGAATTCGTCACCGAGCCAGTAGGTGCCGTCCGCCGATCGGGTTATCGACTCGACGTCGAAGTCGGCTCCGGTGAGCACGCGATCGGCACGAGTAAGCGGGAATGGCACCTTGCCGAACGGGTCGGTCAGGTTGATGCCGCCGACCACGTCCACGACATTCTTGCCATCGTCAGGTGCGATCCGCTGAATACGTAGCACAAAGTCAGCACTGTTGGCCTTGTTGCCGAAGCCGTTGTCGGACAACACGTCGAAGGTCCCGTCGGTGTTGCGCAGGACGCCACTGAACCCCTGAACGGGCTGGTCGGCAAACGGCGGAGTGATGCCATTGATGGGGGCACTGCCGAGTGACGAGCCGGATGGTTCGCTGCCCGGAACGAAGGTCGCCGCCGGTAGCGCAGCGAACTTCAGCAACTCGGCCCGTCCCCACGTGCTCCGCCCAGCCGCACCGGCAGCGCCCGGCAGCGTCAGGGTCAGGGCAACCACCGCGGTAGCCAGGCCCACTCGCTTGCTTACTGCCATCGATCCTCATTCCGTCGAGTACGAGCAGGATGTCTCGGTGTTGATCCGGATGGGATGGTAGAGCGACGCGGTGAACGCGAACTGGCCGTCGGGGAATCGATGCCCAAACCGTGCGGCCATGGACGACCTGGTGACCGTCCTGGCAGGACAGCGACATGCCCGGGCCGTTCAGCATTCGGCCAGAGTCGATGCCTCAGACAGACATTCCGCGTTCATGACGCAGCCACCCGCACCGCCGCTGTCCGGCGTTCACTGATGGGAGGAGAACGGCGGGGAGGTGGGACGTGGCGTTACCGCTGAACGAGGCTCTTCTGCTCGCGTCGTGGGTGGCCGAGCTCGTGGCCAGCGCTGTCGCCATGTATGCGGGCGCCACGCTGCGGCTGTCTACCCGGCCGGCTGCCACGATGCTCACCCTTCGGATCGCCACTGGTGTCGCGCTCGCGATGCTGGCCGGGTTGACGCTCTGGGCTCTTGGTGCACTGATGTGGTAGGTCCAGCCATATTGGACCGTACTGTTCGCCCAGCGGATCGGTTCCGGCGATGTCCCCGACAGGTCCATCGACATCCATATAGATATGACTGGACATCACCCGCATCACTGCGATCACGACCGTGGATCCAACGACGATGTGCCGTACGGCCAGGTTGACCTCCCTGCGGGCTTCGGCCGACGCGCGCTGCTGGCCGGTGCCGCCGGGACGCTGATGCTGGCCGCGCTACCGACCGCGGCCCGGGCGGCCACCACGACGGTGGCCGGCGCGCCGACCGCGGCGGTCGGCGCCGGCCGGTCATCCCTGATCACCCAGGGCACGATGTTGGTGCACACGGACATGCATAACCACACGGTCATGTCGGACGGTGACGGCAGCGCCGAGGCCGCGTTCGCCTCGATGCGTGAGGCCGGTCTGGACGTCGCCGCCCTGACCGACCACGCGACGCTCTTCGCCATCGACGGGCTCAGCTCGTCGGAGTGGCGAACCACCGGCGACCTGGCCAACGCCGCCAATGACCCGGGTCAGTTCACCGCGATCCGCGGCTTCGAATGGTCACATCCCCTTCAAGGACACATCAACGTCTGGAACACCTCCGACTTCGTCGACCTGTTGCGGGCCGGCAGCCCCGGCAGCCTGTACAACTGGCTGGCCGGTCGGCCCGGTGGTCTGGCGAGCTTCAATCACCCCGGCCGGGAGGCAGGGAGGTTCAACAACTTCTCCTTCAACGCCTCGGCCCGCAGTCAGCTCGTGGGGCTGGAGATGTTCAACCGGACCGACGACTTCCTCTTCGAGGGCTGGTCGTCAGGCGTGACATCGCCGCTGGTGGCCTGCCTGAACGCCGGCTGGCGGCCAGCTCTGACCGGCGTCACCGACGAGCACGGCACCACCTGGGGCTTCCACGAGGGCAAGGGCCGCAGCGGCCTGTGGGTCGCCGAGAACACCCGCGCCGCGGTGTTCGAGGCGATGGCTGCCCGCCGGTCCTTCGCCACTCGCGTCTCCGGGCTGCGGGTGGACGCCACCGCCAACGACGTACGCATGGGTGGGGTGCTGAACGTGAGCTCCGGCGACATCCGGTTCCTGCTTGATCTGGACCGCGGCTCGGCCTGGGACGGCAAGCCGCTGCGGATCCAGGTCCTGCGTCCCGGCACGTCGGCACCGACCGTCGTCGACGTCGTCGACACGGTCAACGGTCGGGTCACGGACTTCACCGTGCCGCTCGACGTCGCCGACGGCGACTGGGTGGTGCTCCGGATCTCCGACCCGTCCCTGCCCAACGGCACCCCCGGCCCGGCCGGTCACCCGTGCAACGACTTCGCTGTGGCGTACACCAGCCCGTGGTGGCTCCGGCCCTGACCCCGAGATGCCGGTCCCGGCACCGGAGTCAGCCGCATGGCTGCCCCGGTCGTGCCGGGACCGGCACCCCGGTGCCGAGAGGTGGTCGCGCCCCGACGTGGTCAGACCACGCGGGAACCTCGAACGGCTGCGACGCTGAGCACACCGGCCACTCACGCGCAGGCCTGCTCAGCGCGATCATCCACGGCGTACTAGCCGCGAGACACCTGCTGCGCCTCACGTACCTCGCGGACGCCTCACCCGAGCAGATCATCGACCTCCTGCGCCCGTGCTTCCAAGGCCTGACCACAGAGCGTGAAGGTCGCTGAGACCGTAGGCCGAGACATCCGCGGCTGCGACGCCGGTAAGGTCAACGGCCGCAAGTAGTTCATCTTCACTGAACATTTTGGACCGCGCATCCGCTTGTCGACTGTGCCCGCCTGCTGCTTTGCAGGCCCGCCATCGTCAGTGTGCGGGCCATCCCCCGCCGGACGGTCAGAGACTGCCCGACGGAGAACGTTGGCGAGGCTTCAACATGAGACTTCGCCGGCGATGCCCACTGTCAACGATTGCGGTACCGCATCAGCATGCAGAGCTTATTGGCGTGTTGCCGACATACAATCGGCCTGACGCATTGATGTCGACTGTCGTTCCACTGCCGCCGTAGGTGTTGCTGCCCCAGAGGGCGTAGTTGTTGGTGTGGTAAATGACGAAGTTTCCGTCACTTTGGTAGACGGCTCGTCCGGACGACTGCCCCTGCGTGCCGGACCACCAACAGGCTTTGGTGGCCACGTGGCTGGCATTGCCCTTGTACAAAACCAGATTGCCGTCACTCTGGAGAATGAGCCAGTAGTAGGTCGAACCGCTGGAGCGCTGGATGTAGTCGTTAACATAGAGCAGCGTAGGAGCTGTTCCGCTGCTGAGGTCCCTCCTGAGGTAGCTGCCGACGTTCCCGGCGAACGCTGGCGCCGCTATGGCAAGCGCCCCAGCGGCCACGAAGGCCGTAACGAGTACCTGCGCGATTTTCTTTCTGGCCATGAAATCCCCCATTCAGCTACGGTGAACCCTCGGAAGCTAGGCGGATGATCGCCCATTGTGGACCACGTCGGCGTAGTCGTTGAGTTGGGCAATCCACGCATTTGCTCCTTTCGTCCTGTCGGCGCGACGATGCGAAAGATACACAGATCGGTCGGATGATCTACCTGCCGGCCGGCAATCATGATGATGGACGAAGCTGCGCGGCAATTGTTGGCAGAGCGCGCAGGAACGTTGACCCTCAGCGCAAGCTTTGGCGCGAGGTGTAGAGCTGGCGGTATTCCCCCGGGGGTAAGCCGAACGCTTGCTTGAATGTACGGCTGAACGCTGTCGCGTCCGCAAATCCCCAGCGTGCGCCGATGACGGCGACCGAGCGGCCCAGCAGCGCCTCGTCACTGAGCTCGCGACGGCACCGGTCCAACCGGCGTTCCTTGATCCAACTGGCGATCGTAAGCCCCTGCTCACGGAACTGGGTTTGGAGTTGGCGGAGGGAGATGGCGTGCGCCGCTGCGACCCCTGCGGGTGTCAAGCCGGGGTCCGCCAGATGCTTGTCGATGAAATCGAGCACCCTGAGGTGAAGAAGGCGATGTAGCGCGTCCCGTCCGGCGCGGTCCGGATGGCTGAACTGCGCTAGGACCGAGACCACAAGATCGATAAGAATCGGCGCAAGACGTCGCACGTCAGCCTCGGCGTAATGGTCGGCGGAGTCCCTGATCTGCCTGGCCATCGTCATCATCAACGATCCAAGCCCGCCGCCGAGAGGCAGCGGCCGCGCCAGCAGCGCGGCCAGTTGCGCCTGTCGCGTCGGCATTTCCGAGCGCTGGAGGTGGATGATCACCTGCTCGACCACCTCGCGGTTCGCAACAACGCCCGGCAGTGATGTGTCGATGATGGTGAACTGTCCCATTGCGACAGCGGACTCCCGGTCGGCGTGGTCGATGGCCAAGCGCCCAACTACTGGCACTGTGAGGTAGTACCAACCAGGATCTGAGCGGCGAATGTGCCGTAACGCCCGCTCTGCGCGCAGTGGCGGATAACGGATCCTGGACAGCTGGACGGCACCGAGATCGAGCAACTCGACCTCCGCCGCGAAGCCGTTCGCATTCTGCGTCGTCACCGTCGTGCTGATCATCGCGGTCGCTGTCATCTCGTGCCACACGGCGAACCGAAGATCTTGAGGAACGCTGCTGGTGCTGAACCGGTCTATCCGCATGAAGACTCCTGAGACAGGCAGGGCTTCCCGTCAATCCCCAGTGAATAGAAGTTATTGTATGTGTATTCCTTGACCCAAGGTTCGTGGCGTGGACGCCAACGTGGGCATTGTGAATCCAGCGGTACGAAGAGGCGCCTGTCTGTTCCTGCCGTAGCCAGCTCGACTGGGAGCGCCCTGAGTTCGACAACGAGCCGGCCGAGCCAGCCGCCACATCCGCGCCAACCTCGGCGCCATCTACGACGCGACGGGTCGCCTGCGGGCGGCCGGCGAGGCAAGCGGTGGCGAGCGCGTCGCGTCGAGGATCGCCTGTTGACCGTCCGGCCGTTGATGCAGAGACCTGGTCGTTGTGGGCCGGCCGGTGTGGCTTTCTGTGGCTTGCCCCTTGACTTGCCCTGAAGTCGGGCGTAAACAAAACCCAAGCAAAACGAAACGGCGGTGAAACAACATGTACGCCGAAGAACGACAGCAGGAGATCCTCCGCCTCGCCCGGGACGTGGGCCGGGTCGAGGTGACCGGTTTGGCCGACGGTCTCAACGTGACGTCGGAGACCATCCGCCGCGATCTCACCATCCTGGAGCGGGCCGGGGTGCTGCGTCGGGTCCATGGCGGAGCCATTCCGGTCGAGCGGCTCGGGTTCGAGCCCGCCCTGGCTGCGCGTGATGCGGTGCTCATCGAGGAGAAGGAGCGCATCGCCAAGCTCGCCCTGAGCGAGGTGCCGGAGGAGGGCGCGATCATCCTCGACGCCGGCACCACGACAGCCCGGCTGGCCCAGCTGCTGCCGGTCGACCGCGAGTTGACCGTCGTCGTCAACTCGCCGGTCATCGCCACGACCCTCGGCACCTGTGCCAACCTCAACGTCCTGCTCCTGGGTGGACGGGTTCGCGGGAAGACGCTGGCGACCGTCGACGACTGGGCGCTGTCACCGTTGGCGGATCTCTACGTCGACGTCGCGTTCATCGGGACCAACGGCATCTCGGTCGAACGTGGGCTGACCACCCCGGACCCGTCCGAGGCGGCGGTGAAGCGGGCAATGGTCCGTGCGGCCCGCCGCACTGTGGTGGTCGCCGATCACACCAAGCTGGGCAACGACTATCTGGCCCGGTTCGCTGAGCTGGCCGACGTCGACCTGCTCGTCACCGACAACCGTGCCGACCCCGACCTGACCGGCGACCTGGAGTCCGCAGGCGTCCGGGTGGTGCGCGCATGATCGTCACCGTCACCCTCAACCCCAGCCTCGACCGGGCCGTGGAGGTCGACTCACTCACCCGGGGCGAGGTCATCCGGGCTGCCACCGCTCACCTCGACCCCGGCGGCAAGGGCGTCAACGTCTCCCGTGCCCTGCTGGCCAACGGGGTGCCGTCGGTGGCGGTGTTGCCATCCGGCGGTGACGAGGGCAACCAGCTCATCCGCCTCCTCGAGGCCGAGGGTGTGGAGGTCCTCGCCGTGGCAATTTCCGGGAGGACCCGTTCCAACATCACCCTGGCCGAGCCCGACGGCACCGTCACCAAAATCAACGAGCCCGGCCCGGTCATGGACGCCGCCGAGTTCGACGAGGTGATCGACGGTGTGCTCACCCGCGCCAACGGCGCCGACTGGGTGGTGCTGTGCGGCAGCGTCCCGCCCGGCCTGCCCTCCGACGCCTACGCCCAGGTGTGCCGCAAGCTACGCGCCGCCGGCGTCAGGGTCGCCGTCGACACCAGCGGTCCCGCCCTGCGCGAGGCCGCCCTGGCCGGGGCGACCCTCCTCAAACCCAACCGCGACGAACTGGCCGACGTGGTCGGCACCCCGCTGACGAACCTCGACGATGTGGTCGACGCCGCCCAGTGCCTGCGGGCCTGGGGAGCCGACACCGTCGTGGCCAGCCTCGGCGCAGACGGCGCTGTCCTCGTCGACGCCGAAGGAGTCCACACCGGCACCTGCCCGGTTGCCCGGCCCCGTAGCAGCGTCGGTGCCGGCGACGCGCTGCTCGCCGGGTTCCTCGCTGCCGGCGCCCAGGGTGCCGCCGCCCTCGCCGAGGGCCTGGCCTGGGGCGCCGCCGCGGTGAGCCTGCCCGGCAGCCGGATGCCCGGCCCCGCAGACCTGTTCCGCCACGACGTCACCATCCACACCTAGCCGGACGAGCTTCTTCCCCTGCGGCCGTCTGGACCGCCCCTCGATGAAGGAGATACCCCCGTGACCTCCTCTTCCTACACACCAGAGGTGAAGGGCCAGGGCCTCAGACCCACCGTGCAACGCCTCGGCGGCTACCTGGCCGCGATGGTCATGCCCAACATCGGCGCGTTCATCGCCTGGGGCCTGATCACCGCACTGTTCATCCCGACCGGCTGGATCCCCAACAAGACCCTGGCCGAACTGGTCGGCCCGATGATCAGCATCCTGCTTCCGGTGCTCATCGGCTACACCGGCGGTCGGCTGGTTCACGGCCAGCGCGGCGCCGTCGTGGGCGCGGTGGCCACCATGGGCCTCGTCGTCGGCGCCGATGTGCCGATGATCCTCGGCGCGATGATCATCGGGCCGCTCACGGCTTACCTTCTCAAGCTGTTCGACGGCCTGGTGGAAGATCGGATCCGTCCCGGCTTCGAGATGCTCGTCGACAACTTCAGCGCCGGCATCATCGGTGCCGCGATGGCCATCGGCGGTGTCTACGGCATCGGCCCCGTCGTCGAATGGCTCACCAAGCAGGCCGGCTCGGGCGTCGACTGGCTCGTCGGCAAGGACCTTCTGCCGCTGACCTCGGTGCTGGTCGAACCCGCCAAGGTGCTCTTCCTCAACAACGCCATCAACCACGGCGTGTTCGGCCCGCTGGGCATCGCCGAGGCCGCCGACAAGGGCAAGTCGATCCTGTTCATGATCGAGTCGAACCCCGGCCCCGGCCTCGGTCTGCTGCTCGCCTTCCTGCTCTTCGGCCCCCGCGCCTTGCGCCCCAGCGCCCCGGCCGCGATCATCGTGCAGTTCCTCGGCGGCATCCACGAGATCTACTTCCCGTACGTGCTGATGAAGCCGAAGCTGATCCTCGCCATGATCGCCGGGGGCGCGGCAGGCGTCGGCACCTTCGTGATCACCGGTGCCGGCCTGGTCGCCACCCCGTCGCCGGGCAGCATCTTCGCCTACCTCGCCGTCACCCCCAAGGGCGGCCACTTCGGGGTCATTCTCGGCGTCGTGATCGCCGCCGCCGTCACCTTCGCGGTCGCCTCGGCCCTGCTCGGCTTCGGGCGCGGCGAGCCCGCCGCGGACGCCGTCGGCCCCGACGAAGAGACGGTTGTACGCCCGGAGCAGGAACGGGTCCTCGACCCCGACGAGACCCTCGACACGTCGGCGAAGCAGGAGGTCTGAACAGATGTCCACAATCAACGGCACCGACATCAAGAAGGTCGTCGTCGCCTGCGATGCCGGCATGGGCAGCAGCGTGATGCTGGCCAGCCAACTTCGCCGGCAACTCGCCAAGAACGCGGTGACGGTCGAGCACACACCGGTCAACTCGATCCCGGCGGACGCCGACGTGGTCATCTGCCACCAGGGCCTCGCCGCCCGGGCCCGGGTCAGTGCACCCGACACGGTGATCGTGCCGATCCAGGTGTTCATCGGCGACCCGGCTGTCACCAGGGTCGTCAACGCAGTGCAGCGCGGTGGTGAGCTGAGTGGCTGACCTGCTGGCCCGCGACGCGATCCGGCTCGACGAGCGGGCCGGATCGCGCGACGAGGCGATAAGCCGCTGCGGCGCCGTACTCGTCGAGGTCGGCGCGGTCGACCCGGCGTACGTGGACGCGATGTTCGCCCGCGAGCAGAGCGTCTCCACCTACATCGGGGAGGGCGTCGCCATCCCGCACGGCACGCTGAACAGCAAGGAATCGGTCAAGCGCGACGCCCTCGCGGTGCTGCGCTTCCCCGACGGCGTCGACTGGGACGGCTTCGACGTGCGGGTGTGCGTCGCCATCGCCGCAGCCGGCGACGGGCACGTCGACATCCTCGCCCAACTCGCCTCGGTGCTGATGGACCCGGAGCAGGCGCAGCGACTCCGAGAGTCGACGAACGTCGATGACGTGATCACCATCCTCGAAGGGAAGCCCTCGTGAAGGTCGTCCGATTCCACGCACCCGGTGACGTCCGCATCGAGGACGCACCCGAGCCCACACCCGGCCCCGCCGAGGTGAAGATCCGCGTCCGGGCCTGCTCCACCTGCGGCACCGACGTGAAGATCTCCCGCTTCGGCCACCACCACATCGCCCCACCGCGCGTGATGGGCCACGAGATCGCCGGCGAGATCGTCGACGTCGGCGGCGACGTCACCGGCTGGCAGCCGGGGGACCGGGTCCAGGTCATCGCCGCCATCCCGTGCGGTACGTGCGCCGAGTGCCGGCGCGGCCGGATGACCGTGTGCCCCAACCAGGTGTCGATGGGATACCACTTCGACGGCGGGTTCGCCGAATACCTGGTCGTCCCGCACAACGTCCTCGCCGTCGACGGGCTCAACCGGATCCCCGAGGCACTCAGCTTCGCCGAGGCGTCCGTCGCCGAACCCCTCGCCTGCGTCCTCAACGGCCAGAACCTCGCCGGTGTGGGGGAGGGCGACGACGTGGTCGTCGTGGGCTCCGGGCCGATCGGCTGCCTGCACGTCCGCCTGGCCCGCTCCCGCGGGGCGGCCCGGGTGTTCCTCGTCGACCTCAACCGCGAACGCCTCGACCTGGCCGCCAACCTGGTCCAGCCCGACGCGGCGATCTGCGGCGCCGAGACCGACGTCGTCGACGCGGTCCTCAAGCTCACCGAGGGCCGCGGCGCCGACGTCGTCATCACCGCCACCGCCGCCGGCGCCGCCCAGGAACAAGCGGTGCAGATGACCGCGCGGCAGGGCCGGATCAGCTTCTTCGGCGGCCTGCCCAAGGACAAACCGGTCATCTCTCTGGACTCCAACCTCGTGCACTACCGCGAACTGACAATCGTCGGCGCCAACGGCTCCAGCCCCGAACACAACAAGGAAGCGCTGCGACTCATCGCCAACGCCTCCGTGCCGGTCGCCGATCTCATCACCCACCGCCTGCCGCTCGACCGCACCCTCGACGCCTTCGGCATCGTCGCGCGCGGCGAAGCGATCAAGGTGACGATCGAACCGTAGGAGGATCCGTTGCCCAGCAGAACAGTCCTTGTCGGCTCCGCCAGCGGGCTGCACGCCCGCCCGGCGGCGCTGTTCGTCGCCGAGGCGGCGAAGCAGCCGGTGCGTGTCACCATCCGCACCGGCGACACCACACCAGTGCCGGCCCGCAGCATGCTCGCCGTGTTGTCGCTCGGCGCCAAGAAGGGCACCGAGGTCATCCTGGAGGCCGATGGCGACGGCGCGCAGGACGCCGTCGACACTCTGGCCGACCTCCTCGAACGTGATCTGGACGCCGCCGATGCGTGAACTTCGGGGGATCGGAGCCAGCCCCGGTGGCGCGGCGGGGCCGGTCTACCGGCTGGCCCCGCCTCCGGCCCTGCCCCCGCCGGCACACACAGTTGACGCCGAAGCCGAGAAGGCCGCCGTGCGGAACGCTGTCCTCGCCGTCGCCGCCGACCTGACCCGTCTCGCCGACACCACCCGGGACACCACCGCAGCCGAGGTCCTGCGCGCACAGGTCCTGATGGCGCAGGACGAGACGCTCATCGACGCGGCCGACATCGCCATCGACGACGGTGCGGACGCGCCGCACGCCATCACCGACGTACTCGCCGTACATCGGGCCGCCTTCGAAGCCGCTGGCGGTTACCTCGCCGAGCGGACAAGCGACCTCGACGACCTGCGCGACCGGCTCGTCGCCGCGTGCCTGGGGCTGCCCATGCCGGGCGTGCCGAACCCCGGCCACCCGTACCTGCTCATCGCCCGCGACCTGGCACCCGCCGACACCGCAGGCCTCGAACCGGCCCTGGTGCTGGGCCTGGTCACTGCCGAGGGCGGGCCGACCAGCCACACCGCGATCCTGGCCCGGACCCTCGGTATCCCGGCCGTGGTCCGCTGCGCGGGCATCCTGGACGTGACCGACGGCGCGTTGGTGAGCCTCGACGGCGGGAGCGGTGTCGTGGTGGCCGGCGTCTCCGCCGAGACCGTGACGACAGTCAACACCGACCGGCTCGCGCAGATCGAACGCCGCGCCCGCTCCCAGGGCCCCGGGCGGACCGCGGACGGCCATCCCATCGCGCTACTGGCCAACATCGGCTCCGCCCGCGACCTCACCGGCGAGGTGGAAGGCGTCGGCCTGTTCCGCACCGAGCTGCTCTACCTCGACCGCACCGACCCGCCGTCGCACGAAGAACAGGTCGCCGCGTACGCGGACGTCTTCGCCGCACTGCCCGGCCGCAAGGTCGTCGTACGTACCCTCGACGCCGGCGCCGACAAGCCGCTGCCGTTCCTGCGTCTGGCCGACGAACCCAACCCCGCCCTGGGCATCCGCGGCCTGCGGGTCGCGCGGCAGACACCGTCGGTGCTCACCACGCAGTTGGCCGCCATCGCGGCGGCGGCTGCCGCGGCGGATGCCGACGTGTGGGTGATGGCGCCGATGGTCGCCACCGCGGCCGAGGCGGCCGCGTTCACCGAGTCCTGCCGCGAGCACGGCCTGCCGACCGCCGGCGTGATGATCGAGGTGCCGGCCGCAGCCCTGCGCGCCGGCCAGGTGCTGTCCCACGTGGACTTCCTCAGCATCGGCACCAACGACCTCAGCCAGTACACGTTCGCCGCCGACCGCATGTGCGGTGACCTCGCTGACCTGCTCGACCCGTGGCAGCCCGCGCTGGTCGCGCTCATCGCCTCCTGCGCGGCAGCCGGCGTCGAGGCGGGCAAACCAGTCGGCGTGTGCGGCGAGTCCGCGGCGGATCCCGCTTTCGCCCTGGTGCTGGCCGGCCTCGGCATCACCAGCCTGTCCATGGCACCCCGCAGCATCCCGGCGGTGCGCGAGGCCCTGGCCGCGCACACACTCGACGAGTGCCGACAGATCGCCGAGGCGGCAGCGGCCGCCCCCAGCCCCGAGGCAGCCCGGGCCGCAGCGGCCGGTGCGTCGCGTCAGCTCCGGTACGCCGACGGCCTGTCCGTGCGCTGAGCTGCGGGGCGCCACGCGGACTGGCTCCGCGCGGGCCCGATTGCGGCCAGGGCCCGCCGTCCGGCGGACCCTGGCGCACAACAGGGACGGTCAGCGCAGGGTGTCGATGTCGATGACGAACCGGTATCGAACGTCCGATGCGAGCACCCGCTCGTACGCGTCGTTGACTGCCTCGGCGCCGATGACCTCGACCTCGGGGGCGATGCCGCGTTCGGCGCAGAAGTCCAGCATCTCCTGCGTCTCGGCGATGCTGCCGATGCCGGAGCCGGCGAACGAGCGCCGGTTGCCGAACAACGCGAAGACGGGCACCGGCAGCGGCTCCGCAGGCGCGCCCACGCTGACAAGCGTGCCGTCCAGACGCAGGAGACCGAGGTAGCTGGCCATGTCGATCGGTGCGCTGACGGTGTTGATGATCAGATCGAAGCTGTTCTTGAGCGCCTCGAACGTCGCCGGGTCCTTGGTGGCGTAGTAGTGCTCGGCTCCGAAGCGCAGGCCGTCGTCCTTCTTGCCGAGCGTCTGCGATAGGACTGTCACCTCGGCGCCCATCGCTGCGGCGATCTTGACGGCCATGTGGCCCAGCCCTCCCAGGCCCACCACGGCGACCTTCCTGCCGGGACCGGCGTTCCAGTGCGCCAGCGGAGAGTACGTGGTGATGCCCGCGCACAGCATCGGCGCGGCCGCCTCGTACGGGATGCTCTCCGGCACCCGCAGCACGAAGTCCTCGTCCACGACGATGTGGGTCGAGTATCCGCCCTGGGTGACGGTGCCGTCCCGGTCGACGCCCGCGTACGTCTGGGTGTTGCCCTTGAGGCAGTACTGCTCGTTGCCGGTGCGGCAGTTCTCGCACTCGCGACACGAGTTGACCATGCAGCCGACACCGGCACGTTCGCCGACGGCGTGGCGGGTGACCTCGGCACCGATCTCGGTGATCCGGCCGACGATCTCGTGGCCGACGGTGAGCGGGTAGGGAACACTGCCCCAGTCGCCGCGCACGGTGTGGATGTCGGAGTGGCAGATACCGGCGTAGCGGATCTCGATGAGAACATCGCGCGGGCCCAGCTCCCGCCGCTCGATCGTCGTACGCACGAGCGGTTCGGTGGCGGAAGGCGCGGCGATGGCGTTGACGGTGAGAATGATGTCCTCCGATGACGTGTTGCTGACCTACCTGCACCTCACCACAGCCGCGGCGGCGCTGCGAGTCCCTGTCAATGGGTGTACCAGCAGTACATCCCACCTCGCGGCCGCCCGCCGTATCGTCGAAGTCGTGGACAACCGAGTCGAGGTACGCGATTTTCTCACCACCCGCCGGGCGAAGCTCACTCCGGAGCAGGCTGGGATCCCGACCGTTGGGCAGCGCCGGGTGCCGGGGCTACGGCGCAGCGAAGTCGCCACGTTGGCCGGGGTGAGCGTCGAGTACTACGCCAAACTCGAACGCGGTCACCTGGCCGGCGTGTCCGCCAGCGTGCTGGATGCGATCGCCCGTGCGCTGCGACTCGACGACGCCGAACGGACCCACCTGCTCCGCCTCGCACAGGAGGCGAACGGCAGCAACGCGTTGCTCCGCCCGAACCGCCGACCAAAGCAGTGGACGGCCCGGCCCAGCCTGCAATGGTCGCTCGACGCCATCACCACCCCGGCGATCCTGATCAACAACCGGCAGGACCTTCTCGCCGCCAACCACCTCGGCCGAGCCATGTACAGCGACGTCTACACCGACCCGACAAACGCGCCCAACTTCGGCCGGTTCACCTTCCTCGACAGCGCCGCACGCCGCTTCTACCCCGACTGGAACCTCGCCGCGGACATGACCGTCGCGAACCTTCGCACCGCGGCTGGCAAGGACCCACACGACAAGGGCCTCCACGACCTGGTCGGCGAGCTGTCCACACGCAGCGACGACTTCCGCCGCCGCTGGGGCGCCCACAACGTGCGTACCCACGGCACCGGCACCAAGAAGTTCCACCACCACGTCGTCGGCGATCTCACCCTGGCGTACGAGAGCATGGACCTGCGCGCCGAGCTGGACCTCACCCTGATCATCTACGCCGCCGAGCCGGCCTCACCGACCGCCCAGGCGTTGACCCTTCTCGCCTCCTGGGCCGCCACCGCGCCCGACAGCAACAAGTCGGTGCGACAGCGGTAACGGCCACCGTCAGGGGTTGGTGCGTGCCCGCCGGGTAGGCAGAAGCCCGCGCGTGCGCCGCGCTACCCGCTCGATGGTCGGGTGGCTGTGGCCGGTCCAGGTGGCGTGGGCGGTGTGTCCGGCACGACGACGAGGCTGACGACCCGGCGTGTCCGGCTGTCGCGGGTGTTGCCGGTCCGGCTGACGACGGCGTGTTCGATCTCGGCGACCATCGCGGCGAACTCCTCGTCGGTCAGCCAGACGGCGGCCTGCCGGTAGACCACGCCGTCCCGGTGGGGGTCGGCGTGGTCGTGGCCGAGGTAGCGGTTGAAGTCGCCGAGCAGGGACGTCACGAACGTGGTGTAGGCGCGTCGGTGATCGTCGAGGGTCATCGCAGCCCGGGCGGCGGGGTCGATCGTGCCCTGGTCCTGCCGTATCCGGTAGCTGCGCTCCACAGTGCCGCGTACTCGCCGCTCGTCGACCACCTCCAGAACGCCTGCCTCAGCCAACACGGCGATGTGCCGGTACATCGTCGCTGGGGGGACGTCGGGTAGGCGCTCACGGAGCTGCGTGGTGGTCAGCGGGTCGGTGTCGAACAGTGTCTGCATGATGCGCATCCGTACGGGATGCAGGAGAAGGTCCGAGGTTGCCATCGACCCATCTTCCCACATACGATAATGTTCCCAGCGCCTGATAATGTTCGCAGGTGGTGAGAATAATCGGAGATGACACATGCGCGATGTCGACATGACGGCAATCGCAGACGACGGACTGTCCCTGGTCGGCACGCTGACCCTGCCCGTCGGTCCCGGACCGCATCCGGCCGTCCTGCTGCTGCACGGCTCCGGGCGACTGGATCGCGATTCCAACACCGCGCGTCTTCGGATGGACCTCGGACCAGCACTGGCCAAGAGGCTGGCACATGCCGGGATCGCCACGTTGCGATACGACCGGCGCGGTGTCGGCGCCACGGGCGGCGATTGGCGCCGCACCGGATTCACCGCCGGTCGGCACGACGCTGCCGCCGCGCTACGCGCCCTCGCGGTGCGACCCGACATCCGTGCGGACGCCGTCGGCGTGGTCGGACACAGCGAGGGTGCCGTTCACGCCATGTCCCTCGGGGCACTCCCGGAGGTGGCGGCGGTGGTACTGCTGGCCGGGTTCGCCCGCCCTGGGGAGGACGCCCTGCGCTGGCAGGCGGCAATGATCGCCCGCGATCTCCCCGCTCCCGTACGACCGCTCCTGCCGCTGCTGCGATTCCTGGCCAACCGGCAACTCACCCGGATCAAGGCAACCAGCACGGACGTGGTGCGCGTCCTCGGGAGGCCGCTCAACGCCCGTTGGCTGCGGGAACTGCTCGACCACGACCCGCGCCCGGAACTGGCGAACATCAAGGCTCCCGTCCTGGCCATCACCGGCGACAAGGACGTCCAGGTCGACCCGGCGGACCTGGACGAGATTCGTCGGCTGGTTCCCGGTGACATCACGGTCCACCGGATTCCCGACCTCACCCATGTGCTGCGTCGCGACCACGGCCGTCCGTCGGTGCGCTCCTACCGACGCCTGCTCCGCGAGCCGGTCGACCACGACCTGCTCGCGCAGGTGGCCGGCTGGCTCGTCGATCGACTGCATGGGACGCCCGACACGCTTCGTTTCAGCTAACCGACGACCCACCCCAGGCAGACCCCCCCGACAACCTCTGTTCCGAACCCCGCGAAGGGAAAAGGCGTGACCACCGCAAACCCTGCTCGCCAACACCACGGTCTCACCACGTTCTGGATCGTCACGTTCGCATGGACCTTTGCCTTCTGGCTCTTCGCGATCACACTCGACGAACCGGCGATGACGTCCCCCACCGTCGTCCCGTACCTTCTCGGTGGATTCGGTCCGGCGATCGGCGCGATAGTGGTCCGGATTCAGCGCGCTCGCCGCCACCAACCGATCCCCGCCCACACGGTGCGACTTCGGCTGCGACCACGACTGTTCTGGGCGCTGCCCATGCTCGTCCTGGCATCGGGGACAGTCCTGGCAGCGGCACTGCTCGCGGAGTTCCTGGGCGGCCCCGCGATGAGCCTGACCGAGGGGCGCGAATTGATCGCGACGGCGGGCGGAACCGTACCGTTCCTGATCGGCATGCTGATCGGCGGTCCGTTGGCCGAGGAGCCCGGTTGGCGTGGCACAGCCTACCCCCGCCTGCGCGCCTCGATGAGCCGCCTGCGGGTCGGTCTGCTGCTGGGTGCCGCCTGGGCGGTGTGGCATCTGCCGCTGTTCTTCATCAACGGGACACTCCAGTCCGAATTCGGCCTGGTCAGCTGGAGTGGCCTGTTGTTCACGCTCAGCGTCTTCCCGATGGCACTGCTCACCAGCTACGCCTACGAACTCGCCGGGGTCGCGGCCTCGGTAGCGGTCCACTTCGGCGTGAACACCACCATCGCGCTGCTCACCGTCAAGGCACCCGCCGCCCAGGCGCTCGTCCTCGCGATACAGGTCGTGGTGGCGGCCGCGCTGCTCGCGTCGCGACGCGACGGTGGACAGGACCGACCGGCGTCGGACCGCGAGTTGGCTCGTCTGCGATGACCCGGCAGATCGTCGGGGTCCAGCTGCCAGGCGTCCCCACGCCGACGGCAGGCAAGATGGACCGATGGCGACGATAAGACTGTTCGACAACGCCGATGCCGCGGCCGTGGCAGGCCTCATCGAACGCTGCCTACGGGACGTCAACAGTCGTGACTATCCGAGCGAGGTGATCGAGCGGATGTGCGCCCACTTCACCGCACAACGCATCAAGGAACTCGCCGTCCAACGACAGATGTTCGTCGCGGAGTCAGACGGGATCGCCGGCACCGTCTCCCGCGACGGCAACAAGGTCTACACCATGTTCGTGCACCCACGGGCCGCCGGTCGCGGCATAGGACGGCAGCTCATGCGCCACATCGAGTCGCTGGCGGCGACCGACGGCTACGACCACATGGAGACCGGGGCGAGCATCACCGGGCACGGCTTCTACCATCGGCTCGGCTACGTCGACGTCCGCACCACGGAGACAGAGTTCGGCTTCAACTACATCCTGCGCCGCGATCTGCCCTGACGAGGTGGCCACCGAAGTCGGTGGACGGTGCGCCCTCATGTCCGCTGGCATCCTGCGGCTGCGACAGACCGCCGGCGGATACGTCCGATCGTCCTGCGGGAGCCGTCAGAACGGGTCGGTGGCGCGCAGCCGCGGCCACCGCTGCTCGGTCCAGGCCCGCAACAACCACTCCAACGGTCCGTACCGGAACCGGGCCATCCACGCCGCACTGGCAGCGAGCTGCACACCGTAGACCGCGACCGCGATGAGGACGACGACCGGCGGCGCGACGGCACCGGCGAGACCCATCCCGACACCCGTGAAGACCAGCACGCAGAGCAGCGACTGACCCAGGTAGTTCGACAGGGACATCCGGCCGGCCGGTGCGAGGACGGCGACGACCCGCCGCCCCCGGTCGGTCTGGAAGAACTGGAGCACTGTGGCGGCGTACGCGGCGGCGAGCAGCGGCGCGGTGAGCACGCCCACCGTGAGGCCGGTCAGGTTGGCGGTGCCCCCGCCCGAGGCGAAGATGACCGCTCCGGCCAGGCCGATCGGATAGCCCAGCTGCTGCACCCGGCGCAGGAGCTGCCCGTTCCCGACGACGTCGGTGAGCAGCCGGCGCCGCCCGGCCGCGTAGCCGAAGAGGAACGCCGAGAAAGCGAGCGGCCCCTGCACGAGTAGCGTGCCGAACATCGCCGGCAGCTGACGTACGTGCTCGGTGACCACTGAGCCGATGCCACCCTGTAACGCCTCGGTGGACTGCTGCCCCGCCGCCAGTGCCGCCGCCGGATCGGTGACCAGTTGGACCCCCCCGACGGCGGCGAGCGCGAGGACGAAGCCGATCCCGCCGGTCAGCAGTACGGCAACCCGCAGCGCGGTCCCCACGCGGACCTCCCGCATGGCGAGCAGGACCAGACCGAGCAACGCGTACGTGGTCAGGATGTCGCCCTGGAACAGCAGCACCGCGTGCAGGATGCCGAGCACGAAGAGCCCGGCCAGCCGTCGCCGGAACCGTGGGGCGACGTCGACGCCGCGCCGTGCGGCGGAATCGAGCTGAAGCGTGAAGCTGTATCCGAACAGGAAGGAGAAGAGCAGGTACGCCTTCATCGTGAAGAGCAGCTCGACCAGCCACCGCACCCCCTGGTCGGCCCACGAGTCGTAGGTGGGATCCGGGACCAGGTGGAAGGAATAGCCGGAGGAGAAGAAGGCGATGTTGACGATCAGGATGAGGAGCAGCGCCACGGCGCGTAACGCGTCGACATCGACGATCCGGGGGGACGTCCCAGACGATCCCTCGTTGACGACTGGCGGTTGCTCGATGGAGAACGTCACGCGGCTACCCCCGTAACCAACAGAAAAGCGAATCCGATCGCTCCCTCCGACCCTACGAAGCGGCAGATCCGGGTGACAGCCGGTGAGCGGGAGTGTCGCCGGTGGGGCAGGCCCTACCCCATGGGGTGAGCAGCCTCGGCGGTCAGGCGGGAGTGACAGTCATCAGGTCGGCGAGGCCCGCGATGGTCAGGACGGGAGCCAGGAGTGGGCTGGTGACGAGGTGGATCCGCTCCACATGGGGAAACAGGACCGCGAGGCCCGCGCTGTCGAGGTACTGCAGTTCGGTCAGGTTGACGGTCAGCTGGCCGGGGGCGGCTTCGACGGCGCGGGTGAGGGCGACCGCGAACTCGTCGGCGTTGCTCATGTCGACCTCGCCGGCCGCGGTCAGTACGGGCGTGCCGTCGGGCTGGTGGCTGGTGGTGAGCGTCAGCGCGGTGCTCATGGGATCCTCGCCTGCATCTCGATTGTGGTACCTGTGGCACCGGGCGTGACGGTGATGGCGTCCATCAGGGCGCGCATGAGGACCAGGCCACGTCCCCGGTGGGTGTCGACGTCCGGCCGAGGTGTCTTCCAGCGCCCGCTGTCGGTGACGCTGACGTGCAGGCCGTCGGCGGTGGCGGTGGCCCGCAGATGGATTCGTCCGCCGGGGTTGTCGCGGTGGCCGTGCTCGATGGCGTTGGCGCAGGCTTCACCGGCGGCCACCAGGACGTTGTAGGCCTTCGTGGGGTCGAGGCCGCAGCGTTCGAGCCAGCTGCGCAGAGCGCTGCGTACTGGTGCGAGACCGCCGCGTTCGGCGGCGAATTCGAGTTCCAACGGGCCGGGCTGGCGGTAGAGCAGGACCGCGACGTCGTCGTCGTAACCCCCGGGCGGGGAGAGTTGGTTCATGACGTCGGTGGCGAGTGTCTCGATGGGGTGGGCGCGTCCGTTCTGGATCACGGCGACGACGTGGTCGATGCCCGCGGTGAGGGGTTGGCGGCGGCGTTCGACGAGTCCGTCGGTGTAGAGCATCAGGGTCGCCCGCGGCGGCACGAGTTCCTCAGCTTCGGGCCGCTCGGCGCGACCACGAACTCCCAGCGGGCGGGAGTGGCCCTGGTCGAGCATCCGGGTGGTGCCGTCCGGAGAGGTGACGATGGCGGGAGGATGCCCGGCGCTGGCGTAGCGCAGTCGCCCGGTCGTCGGGTCGAGGACGCCGCAGAAGACCGTCGCGCACAGGGCCCCGGGCAACTGGGCGGCGAAGCGGTCGAGCGCGGTGAGCGTGCGCGACGGGCTGGAGTCCTGCAGCAGCAGGGCGCGGCAGGCGCTGCGCAGCTGGCCCATGACGGTGGCGGCCTGCAGACCGTGGCCGACGCAGTCTCCGACGACGATGGCGATCTGCCCGTCGACGAGCGAGATGGTGTCGTACCAGTCACCGCCGACCTTCAGCGGCCGGGTGGCGGGTGCGTAGCGCACGGCGAAGCCGCTGGGCAATTGCGCGGGCCCGAGGATGGCCCGTTGCAGCGCGAGGGCGGTCTCGCGTTGCTGATCGATCTGCTGCACCCGGTGCAGCCCTTGACCGAGGTGACCGGCCAGCAGGGCCAGCAGGGTCTCATCCTGCTCGGTGACGGGACGACGTTCGCCGAGGTCGATCCACAGGGCCATCGTGCCGTGCGGGTGCTCGACGGCGATTCCGACGCCGGTGGTCTGGTCCGCGACAGTGGTGAGCAGGGGTCGGTCCCGCACGGCGATGAGGATCTGCCGGCGTTGGTCGGTGAGGGTGTCCCAGCGTTGGTGGGGGTCGGTAGTGGCGAACGTCGGGGTGTGCGAGCCGTCGAAGACAGCGGCGAGGACGCGGGTGGCGCGCCACAGCCCCTTCAGCTCGGCAAGGACGCCGTGCAGGGCGTCGGCGAGGTTGTCCGCCTGCGACAGCCGGATGCTCAGCGCGGCCAGCGCGCTCTCCCGTTGCACGGCGTAGTGCTCCGCCGTGACGTCCCGGAAGGTGCCGACGATGACCCGTCGGCCGGTGTCGGGATCCTGCACCTGGTTGAATGCGGCGGCAACCCACAGGCGATGTCCGTCGCGGTGCGTCACCGGGATGGTGTACGTGCCGGTGGTCTGACCGGTGAGCAGGGTGAGGGCGTCGGCGACCTGCTGGTGTGCCTCCGGTTCCGTCTCCAGGCTCGGCCACCAGGGGTGTTTGGCCGTGTAGGGAAGCCCTTCGGGGCCGTAGCCGAGGATGTCGGTGAAGGTGGTGTTGATCTCGATGACGGCGCCGCTGTCGTCGCAGACGAAGAACGCCTCCTGCAGCGAGTCGACAAGCGCGGTCCGCCACCGGGCGTGGTTGTTGCGCAGCCGGGCCAACTTCACGTTCGTCCGCACCCGGGCCAGCAGTTCGGCGGCGGCGAACGGCTTGACCAGGTAGTCGTCCGCTCCCGCCTCCAACCCCTCGATGGAGGCCTCCTGCCCGGCCCGGGCCGACAGCAGCAGGACCGGCATTCCCGCCGTACGGGGTTCGGCGCGCAGCGCCGCCACCAGTTGCAGACCGTCCAGGCCGGGCATCATCACGTCGCTGACGACCAGGTCGGGCTGGTTGACGCGTGCCGACCGCAGGGCCGCTCGACCGTCGTCGACCGCCTCGACCCGGTAGCCGGCCGAGCGCAGCAGGCGGGTGAGGTATTCCCGCATGTCGGCGTTGTCGTCGGCGACCAGGACGTGCGCCCGGTTCGGCGGCGCGTCCGTCGTCGTCTCCTGGACACGGCGTTCGACAACCTCGTCGGGCGCACTCGTCGCAGACGCGTGGGGCAGCCAGCGCAGCGCCTCTTCGACGAACGGCTCGGCGGTGGCCGAGATGTCACGCTCCTCGGCGGCAGCGACGGCGCCCGGCGGCAGGTGAACGCTCCCGAAGGGCAGCCCGATGGTGAAGGTGGTGCCCTCTCCGACGGTGCTGTCGGCGCTGATGTCGCCGCCCTGCAACCCGACGAGTTCCCGCACCAGCGCCAGACCGATGCCACTGCCCTCGTTCGAGCGGGAGCGGGCGTTGTCGATGCGGTGGAACCGCTCGAACAGGCGCGGCATCTCCTCGGCGGGCACACCGATGCCGGTGTCGGCAACTGTCACCACGGCCCGACCGTCCTCGGCGCGCAGTCGTACCCGGATCGCGCCGTCGAAGGTGAACTTCAGGGCGTTGCTGAGGAGGTTCAGGACGACCTTTTCCCACATGCCGCGGTCGATGTACACCGGCTCGGGCAGCGGAGGACAGTCCACCTCGAAGGTGAGGCCGGCGCGTTCGACGGCGGAACGGAACACGCTGGCGAGATCAGCGGTGACCGCGGCGAGGTCCACCGGCTCGTAGCGGGCCTGCATCCGTCCGGCCTCGATCCGGGAGAAGTCCAGCAGCGCCGTGACCAGCTTGCCGAGGCGCAGCCCGTTGCGGTGCATGACCTGCAACTCCTCGCGCACCCCCTGGTCGGTGTCGCCGAGACGGGAACGTAGCTCCTCCAGCGGTCCCATGATCAACGTCAGTGGGGTGCGGAACTCGTGGCTGATGTTGGAGAAGAACGCCGTCTTGGCGCGGTCGATCTCGGCGAGTTGCTCGGCCCGCTGCTGCTGCGCCTGGTAGCTGCGCGCGCTCGCGATCCCGGCCGCCACGTGGCCTGCGGCCAGTTCGAGGAAGCCTCGGTAACCGTCGTCGAGGGGGCGGTAACGGTTCAGGCCGGCCACCAGGAAGCCGTACGGGGTGCCGCCCTGTTGCAGCAGCGGCACCAGGAGTGCCTGTGCGGGCGGCTGCGACCACGCGCCGGTCGGTAGTCCGACGAAGGGGGCGCCGTCGAGCGGGACACGTGGTGACTCACCCCGCACCAGTGCTGCCACCGGCCACACCGGGGTCGGGTCGTCCGCCGCAATCGTCCGGGGGACCGCGGTGTGACCTGCGGATATGCCCGCAGCCGTGGCCAGGCGGGCGCTGCCGTCGTCGTCGAGGAGGTAGATCGCCGTGAACGGCAGGTCGAGGCCGTTGCGGCTGAGCTGCCGGCCGGCGAAGGTCAACATCTCCTCTTCGGTACGCACCACGCTGGGATCGGAGCCGAGGTCACGCAACGTGGTCATCCGCCGTTCGCCGACGACCCGCTCGGTGTCCTCGCTGACCACGCACAGCATGCCGACGAGAGCGTTGTCGTCGTCGCGGAGTGGGCTGTAGGAGAAGGTGTGGTAGCTCTCCTCCCGGTAACCGGACCGCTCCAGGAACAGCAGCAACGCCTGGTCCCAGGTCGCCACCCCGGTGCTCAGCACCCGATCGATGCGGGGGCCGATGTCCGGCCAGATCTCCGCCCACACCTCGCTGGCCGGGCGACCCAGAGCCCACGGGTACTTGCGGCCGAGGGTGTCCCGTCGGTATGCG
This sequence comes from Micromonospora sp. NPDC005710, assembly GCF_040630995.1. Taxonomy (NCBI): domain Bacteria; kingdom Bacillati; phylum Actinomycetota; class Actinomycetes; order Micromonosporales; family Micromonosporaceae; genus Micromonospora; species Micromonospora sp. NPDC005710. Next base: position 35,213 of record NZ_JBEXYP010000005.1, read on the forward strand.
GCGTTGCAGAAGAACGTCAGGTCAGGACCCCAGGCCATCCACATCGGGAAGCGCGACGACAGCAGGATGCTCACCGCCGTCCGCAGGCTCTGCGGCCAGCCGGAGGGATCCCCGAGCGGTGTCGACGCCCAGGCCACCTGCCCGAGGTCATGGCCGATCTCGCCGTCGCCCGCGAAGACGTCGGCGCTGGTGGAAGACCGTTCTGCGGCGCTGCTCATCGTTGCGACACTCCCTCGAACCGCACACCTGACCCGGCCGCACCGTCTCGCCGCCAGGATCGGTGCCGCCCTCCGCGTCGACGTGCCGACGGCGCGGATGCCTCGCGGCATCGTAAAACACGTCCACCCCGCGGGCTTCTCCGGACAGCCACGATCAGAGAGCCGCGCGGCCGGTCGTACTCTTAAGATTCTTTGAAGTTCGGCCGCTCAGCTTGATGGTCGGCAAACAGGCTTACTAACCTCATCCCGTCCGGATCATCCCCAGCTCCACGATCCGGGCGAAACATCCCCTGAGGAAAGTTGCCACAGTCATGAGGCTGTCCCGCCGTACCCTGCTCGGCTCAGCGATGGCTGGCACCGCGGCCACCGTCGTCGGCGTCTCGCTCGACGCCCTCGCGGCCAGTCCCGCCGCCGCCGCCGTCAGCCCGCCCGGCGACGTGGTCGGAAAGATCACCGTCGGCTACCAGGGCTGGTTCACCGGGGCCGGCGACGGAAGCCCGTTGTCGGGCTGGTGGCACTACGGCCAGGACTGGCAGAAGACCCCCTCGCCGGTGAACGAGGCGCTCAAGTCGTGGCCGGACGTGCGTGACTACGACCGGGTGTACAAGACCGGCTACCAGAACCTGGGCAACGGCCAGCCCGCGTCACTCTTCTCGTCCTACGACCAGCAGACGGTGGACACCCACTTCCGCTGGATGCAGGAGAACGGGCTGGACACCGCCGCGCTGCAACGCTTCAACCCCGTCGGCGGGGAGGGCCCGATCCGCGACGCCGTCACGATCAAGGTGCGTAACGCGGCCGAGGAGTTCGGGCGCAAGTTCTACATCATGTACGACGTCAGCGGCTGGACGGACATGCAGCAGCAGATCAAGGACGACTGGACGAGCAAGATGAAGGCGTACACGGCCTCCCCGGCGTACGCGAAGCAGAACGGCAAGCCGGTCGTCGGCATCTGGGGGTTCGGCTTCAACGACAGCAACCACCCGTGGAGCGCCCCGGTCTGCCTCGACGTGATCAACTGGTTCAGGGCGCAGGGCGTCTACGTCATGGGCGGTACGCCGACGCACTGGCGCAACGGCGACAGCGACTCGCGGGCCGGCTTCTCCGACGTCTACCACGCGTACGACATGATCTCGCCGTGGATGGTGGGCCGGATCGGCGACGCGGCCGGGTCGGACTGGTTCTACACCAACGTCACGCAGGCCGACGTCAAGGACTGCGTGGCGCATGGCATCGACTACCAGCCGTGTGTGCTGCCCGGTGATCTGCAGGAGCGTCAGCGCGCGCACGGCGACTTCATGTGGCGGCAGTTCTACAACGTGATCAGGGCCGGCGCACCGGCGATCTACATCTCGATGTTCGACGAGTACAACGAGGGCAACCAGATCGCCAAGACGGCCGAGAGCGCGGCGTTCGTCCCGGTCGGCGCGAAGTTCCTGCCGTTGGACGAGGACGGCACCACGTGCTCGGCGGACTACTACCTGCGGCTCAGCGGTGACGGCGGTCGGATGCTCAAGGGTGCCATCGCGTTGACCGCCACCCGGCCGACCGCACCGGTGCTCGGCGCCACCCCGACCCCGCCCGCCGCCGTCGGCGTCAGGTCCAGGGCCAACGGCCGTTTCGTCGGCGGCTCGCCCCTGGTGGCCTCGCTGACGTCGGCGTCGGAGAAGTTCACAGTCGTCGACGCTGGCGGCGGTCTGGTGGCCCTGCGGTCCAGCCGGACCGGAAAGTATGTCTGCGCGGAGCAGGGCGGCGCGGCGGCGCTGGTGGCCGACCGCGACGCGATCGGCGGCTGGGAGACCTTCACGCAGGTGAAGAACTCGGACGGCAGTGTCAGTTTCCGCAGCGGCGCGAACGGCAGGTACGTCTGCGCCGAGGACGCCGGTGCCGGGGCGCTCATAGCGAACCGTGAGGCGATCGGGCCGTGGGAGTCCTTCGACCTCGTCTAGTTCCGGATTGACGAGCGGGGCGAGAACGGCACCGAGGTCCGCGACGGTGGCGGCCAGTCGTCTCCGGGGCCTTCACCGGCACCCGGAGACGACTGGTGCTCAGCCGCGCGTCACTCGACGGTGAGGCGGATCCGCCGCCGCCGGGCCAGCAGGAGCGCGACGACGCCGGCCAGCAGCAGGACGATCCCGGCTCCCACGATGGTCAGCACCTTCGCGCCGGTGATCGGCAGGCCGGGCTCGCCTCCGGCCCCGCCGTCGCCGCCGTCGCCGTCGTCCGGGCCGCCACCCGCGATCGGGGCGCCCGGCTGACCGACGGTGTACACCCGTTCCGCGGTGTCGGCGGTGACCGGCGACTTCTCGTCGAAGTAGTCGACGAGCACGGTGAGGTCGTTGTCACCGCTGGCGAACTGGTCGTCGCCCTCGGCGAGGGCGGCGAAGTTGTCCCCGCCCGAGGCCAGGAACGAGTTGACGGTCACCCGGTAGGTGCCGTTCGGGTCGATGACCGTGCCGTCCAGGAAGATGCGATCGGCGACGACCCGGTTACCGGCGGCACCGTTCGGGTCGTAGACGTAGCTGAAGCCCTTCGAGACGCCCAGGTGCAGGAAGGGCCGCGACGCGCCCGCCGGTTGCCACTGCTGCTCCAGCGCCTCCTTGATCTCCTTGCCGGTGTACGACTTGGTGACCACGTCGTTGGCGAACGGCTGGACGGTGGCAGCGTCGGCGAAGGTGACAGTGCCGTCGGCGCTCTTGACGAAGTCGGCGCGCAGGCCACCCGGATTCATCAGGGCGATCTGCGCCCCGCCCCGGTTGGCGGCCCGGCTGGCCTCCAACTGGACGTCCGCGATGAAGTTGCCGAGGGTCGACTCGTTGGCGCGGTCCTCGACCCCTTCGGCGGTGACGGCGCGCTTGATGTCGGCGGTGATCTCGCCGATCTCCACCTTTCCCTTCTCGTCGGCCTCGGCCTTGGCGTCCGCGACGAGCTGCGCGACCGCCGGGTCCGCCGGGTAGCCCTTGATCGGCAGGACGGCGCCCTCAGCGGCGGTCACTGTGCCGTCGGTGACGGTCAGCCTGACCTGGTCCAGCGCGTCACCGTACCGGCCGGTCTGCAGCACCGGCCGCTTGTGCCCCAGCTTGGGGACGTCGTACGAGCAGTTGTACGGAACGTGGGTGTGTCCCGAGATGATCACGTTGATGTCGGCGCTGGCACCGGTGACGATCTTGCCGAAGGGGGTCTTCGGGTCGGCCACGCCGGCGCACGCGGTGGCCTCCGTGCCGCTCGCCTCGGATCCCTCGTGCACCACGAGGACGACGGCGTCCACGTCCCCGTCGGCCTTCAGCTTCGCCGCGACGCGGTTCGCCTCAGTGGTCGGATCCTTGAACGTCAACCCCGGGATACCGGCCGGTGACACCAGCGACGGCGTTTCCAGGGTCACCGCTCCGACGACGCCGATCCGGACGCCGCCGACGGTCAGCACAGTGGATTCCTCCAGCCGGCCGGGAGCCGGTTCGGCGCCCCGGTAGACGTTCGCCGCGAGATACGGGAAGCCGGCGCGGGGGATGACCCGGTCGTTGAGGTCGTCGAAGCCGCGGTCGAGTTCGTGGTTGCCGATGCTGGACGCGTCGACGTCGATCGCCTTCAGGAAGTCGATCGTCGGCTCGTCCTTCTGCACGAGCGAGATGAAGGGGGACGCGCCGATGCTGTCACCGGCGGCGAGAAGCACCGTGTTGGGGTTGGCCGCCCGCAACTGCGTGATCATGCCGGCCATCTGGGCCGCGCCCCCGACACCGGCGGTGGGGGCCTCCAGCCGGCCGTGGAAGTCGTTGAAACCGAGGATCTGCACCTCGGTCGTCGCGGCGTGCGCCGGAGTCGGCGTGGTGCCGAGTACGACAAGTGTGGCGGCGGCCGTGGCCACTACCGCGCGGACAGGTAGGGAACGCAACTGATACTCCTCATCGAACCATCGGGGGTGCGCTGCTGTGGTGCTCCCGGACGAGCGCCTCGGGCCGATCGGTCATCATGAATGGCGAGTAACGTACCCGCTCTCGCCGTGATCGGATACTCGACGCTGCTCGTCGAGAGCGAGCCAGACCCGGTCGGCGGTGAGGGGCAGGTCGGTGAAGCGGATGCCCGTGGCGTCCCGCAGCGCGTTCGCCAGCGCGGGGGCGACCGGGTTGAACGGGCTCTCGCTCATCGACTTCGCGCCGAGCGGCCCGACCGCGTCGCTGGTCCGCGCGAAGTGGACCTCGGTGAGCGGCACGTCGGCGAAGGTCGGCAGGTGGTACTGGCGAAACGCGGTGGTGGTGACCGCTCCGCGGGCGTCGACGCGTACCTCCTCGTGCAGGGCGGCGCCGATGGCCTGCGCGACGCCGCCCTCGACCTGGCCCCGGCACTGCATCGGGTTGACCACGGTGCCGGCGTCGGCGGCGTGCACACTGCGCAGGATGCGGACCTCGCCCGTGTCGGGGTCGACAGCGACCCGGAACCAGTGCGTGTTGAACGCCACCGACCGCGGGGTGCCCGCGCACCGCCCGTCGGCGGCCACCGGCTGGTCGGCCGCCCGGGCGAGTTCCCAGAGTTCCCGCAGGGGCAGCCGTACTCCGGCGCAGTCGACGTCGTCGGGGCCGAGCCGGCACCGCGCGACGGGTACGCCGCTCCGCGCGGACGCGAAGGCCCGCAGCCGTTCGCCGAGTGCCTGGCAGGCCAGCCGCACGGCAGTGCCCGCGACGATCGTGCCGGTGGAGCCGAACGCCCCGGTGTCGTGGCCCACCAGGTCGGTGTCGGACTGGTTGATGCCGACCCGCTCGGGTGTGGTGCCCAGCGTCTCGGCGGCGAGTTGCCGGTGCACCGTGGTGCTGCCGTTGCCGAACTCCGCGCTGCCCACCGCCACCTCGTAGCGTCCGTCGGGCAGCAGGGTGGCGCGGGCGTCCGCGTAGTGCCCGCCGGGCGGCGCGGTGGCGATCATCGACACCGCCATGCCGTGTCCGGTGAGCCAGCCCGGCGGCGCGGGCGGTCCCGGCTCCCGCTGCGCGGCGGCGACGATGTCCAGGCACTGGTCCAGCCCGTAGCTGCCGATGGTCAGGTCGTCGTCGGGCCCGGCCGGAGCCACGAGTGCCTCGCCGGGCCGGACGACGTTGCGGGCGCGGAAGTCGACCGGGTCGAGGTTCAGGCGGCGGGCCAGCTCGTCGAGGACCGATTCGACGGCGAAGCCGACCTGCCCCAGTCCGTAGCCACGGAACGCGCCGGCCGGGACGGTGTTGGTGTAGACCGCGTACCCGTCCACCTGCTTGTTCGGGCACCGGTACATCGACAGTGACTCGTGGCACCCGTGGAACAGCACACCGGGCCCGTGGTTGCCGTACGCGCCGGTGTTGGAGACGACCCGCAGGCGGAGCCCGGTGAGGGTGCCGTCGCGGCGCGCGCCGGCCGTCACCCGGACGGTGAACGGGTGACGTGTGGTGGTCGCGGTGAACTGTTCCTCGCGGGTGTGTTCGAGTTGCACCGGGCGACCGGTGCACAGGGTGGCGAGGACGACGAGGTCCTCCACGAGCATCTCCTGCTTGCCGCCGAAGCCGCCGCCGACGCGACCGGCGATCACCCGTACCCGGTCGGCGGGCAGGTCGAACAGTCGACACAGCGCGCGTCGGGTCAAAAACGGGGTCTGCGTGCTGGAACGGACGACGACGCGCCCGTCGTCGTCGACGTACGCCAACGCGCCGTGCGTCTCCAGGCTGGCGTGCTGCACCCGCTGGGTGCGGAACGTCTCCTCGTAGACGAGGTCGGCGGCGGCCAGGCCGGCGGCGATGTCGCCGACCTCGGCGTGGATCTCGCCGGCCACGTTGGCGTGCCGGCGGGCGATGCCCGCCTCGGGGCCCTTGTCGGCGTGCAGCGTCGGCGCGCCGGGCGACATGGCCTCCTCGGGGTCGGTGACCGCCGGGAGCACCTGGTAGCTGACGACGACCCGCCGGCAGCCCTCCTCGGCGGCGGCCTCGGTGTCGGCGACGACCGCCGCGACCCGCTGGCCCACGTGCCGTACCACGTCGTCGAGGAGACGGGTGTCGGCCGGGTCGTCGCTCGCCTGTTCGTGCTGGGCGGTCGAGTAGAGCCGGTCCGGGACGTCCGCGTGGGTGAGCACCGCGTGCACACCCGGAAGGGCGAGGGCGGCGGTGGCGTCGATGGACAGGATCCGTGCGTGCGGATGGGGGGAGCGCAGCACCTTCAGGTGCAGCAGGCCGGGCACGTCGACGTCGAAGGTGTACCGGGCGGCGCCGGTGACGACGTCCGGTCCGGCGGGCGCCGGGACGTTCACCCCCACCGACGTACCCGGGGCGGCCACCTCGACGTGCTGGACGCCGTGGATCGCGTCAGCGATGGCCCGGTAGCCGGTGCAGCGGCACAGGTTCCCCTTCAGCGCCTGCGGCAACGCGCGGCGCTGGTCCTCGTCGAGCGCGACTGTCGTCATGATGAACCCGGCGGTGCAGAAACCGCACTGGAAGCCCTGCGCGTCCAGGAAACGCTGCTGCATCGGATGCAGGCCGGCCGTCGTGGCGAGCCCACCGATAGTGGTGACCCGACGCCCCGCCGCACGGACCGCCGGAAACACACAGCTGTGCACGGGCTGCCCGTCGACGTGCACTGTGCACGCGCCGCAGTCGCCCGCGTCGCAGCCCTTCTTCACTCCGAACCGGCCACCTTCGCGCAGGTAGGTGCGCAGGCACTGACCGGGCCGAGGCGCTACCGGGCAGGCCTCCCCGTCCACCACGATGGGTTCGGTCACGGCGTGCTCCCTCGGGCGAGCTCGGCGCGGATCTGCTCGGCGAACAGGAGGGTGAGCTGGCGTCGCCAGGCGGGCAGGCCGTGCACGTCGTCGACGTACAGGTCGGCGGGGATGCCGTCCGCGACGGCCTGCCGCAGGGTCCCCGCCGACGGCACGGCGTCGAAGCGCAGCTGCACGGGCCGGATCGTCGACGCGGTCACGGTCAGCACGAACGACCCGCCGTCCGGGTCGGTGCGGCCGATGAGCAGCGCGGCCGACCGACCCAGAGGAAACAGCGATCCCCTGCGGAACGCGGTCGGGCAGCGCAGCGCGGCGGCGGGCAGGGTCATCGACCGCAGGAACTCACCGGGTACGAGGGCCGTCGTGCCCACGCCCGTGACGAGCTCGGCGACTGGAAGCTCACGCCGGCCGCCACCGGCGGACAGCACCAGGCAGGTACCGTCCAGAGCCGCGCCGAGCGAGATCATCGGCCCGGCCGGCAGGGCCGTGCAGAGGTTCCCGCCCACAGTCGCCGTGTTCCAGATCTTGAACGAGGCGAGGAACGCCTCACAGCACTGTCGGATCAGCTCCCGCTGAACGGTCGTCGGCGACGTGGCGGCGCGCGCCAACACGGCGATCGTGCAGGTCGCGGCGATGTCCAGACCGTCCGGTGTGGCCCTCAGCGGCGGCCAGTCCTCACCGGCGAGGTCGCGGAGTCGACGCAGGTGCCGCTGCGGTTGCGAGAACAGGTGGGTGCCACCGGCCAGCCAGGCATCACCCGGCTGCCACGGACCCGCGGCCGCGGCCGGCACCACCGCCCGTACCGTGTTCAGATCCACCGCCCACACCCCGTCCCGCGAACCCGGTCGGTTCACCTGCCAGCCATCTCAGCAGTGCGCGACGTCCCCGCCCATTGGCGCCTGACACGAACGCTCGCGGTCCGGCGCCCCCGACGGTTGGGCGTTCGCACAGCCTCGCCGGCGGCGGACCCCGCACTCAGTGGCGTTGCAGTTCGAGGGCGAGGTACAGGTCGACGCGGTCGTCGAAGCGGTGCAGCTTACGGCCGGTGAGCTGTTCGACGCGTTGGATGCGGTACCGCAACGTGTTGACGTGGACGTGCAGCGCCATCGCCGTGCGGGTCCACGACCCGTCGCAGCGCAGGAACATGTCGAGGGTGTGCACGAGGCGGGCGTCGTGGGCCCGGTCGTACTCGGCGAGGGGCTGCAGCAGCCGACTGTGGAAAGCCCGGCGGGCCTCGACCGGAACGCTGGCCAGCAGCAGCGCGTGCGAGGACAGCTCCGCGCTGGAGACCACCGCCACCTGGTCCTGCCCGGTCACCGCGTACCGGTAGGCGTGGTGTGCCTCCTCGACCGCCCTGCCCAGCGCCGCGACCCGGTGCGCCGGGGCACTGAGCCCGACGGCGAACCGTTCGCCGGCGAGCCCGGGGGTCAGTGCCCGCGTCGCCAGCCGGATGCGCTCGACGACGTCGACCGGACCGGCTCCCGCGCTGGCGGCGTCACCAGCGGCCGGGCCGACAGCGGTGGTCTCACCCTCACCGGCGCGGTGCGGGTCGACGGGGATCACCGCGTGCACCTCACCACCGACAGCCGCGATGGCGGCCGACGGTGCCAGCGGTCGCACCACCTCCTCGACGACGGTGAGAGCCAGCTCGTCGGGTGCACCGTCGCTGGTCCCGGCGGTGAGGACGACGAAGGTGGCGTCCGGGTCGAGGTGGCACGCCTCGAAGCGGGCCGCTATCTCGGTGGGTACGGCACCGCTGACCAGCGGTTGGAGCAGGAGCGCGGCGACCCGCCGTTCCACATGCAGCTGCCGGTCGAGGTGGGCCCGTTCGAGGCTGAGCAGGGTGAGCAGACCGTCGACGGCCTCCCGGCGGTCCGCGTTCCAGGTCGTCGCGTCGCCCGCGCACACGAACAACCACGCGCCGAGACGCCGACCGGGATGGGCGCCGGCGGCGAAGAGCGAGTACCGCCGGTTGCGTGCCACGCCGACCACGTGTGGCAGTTGCGGCGCGGTCAGGAACGTCCGCGCCAGACGGGTACGTAGCTCGTCGGCGATCGGTGCGGTGCCCGCAACCAACTGACCCGTCGGCGACAACACCCAGCAGGGGATCTCGGCGGCGGCAGAGGGAAGCAGGTCGGCGAGGTGCGCGTCCTCGGTCAGCGCGGCGATCAGGCCCCGGTGCCGGTTCACGATCGCCGCCAGCCCGGTGGCCTTCTCCACCCGCAGGGCGGCACCGATGGCGTCGCTGATCGCGGTGAACGACACCTCGACGGGCACCTCGAACACTGGCACTCCATGCCGGGCGCACGCCTCCACGACGTCGACCGGAACCCCACCGAAGGCGGCCGCGCCGGCCCCGACAGCGCTGACGCCGGCCCGCGCCACAGCCGTCGCGAACACCTCGGAATCCGCCGGGGCGCGCCTCCACATGAGACCGGTGAGCACCACCTCGCCGCCGGAGAGATAGCGGCTCGGGTCGAGCAGATCGGTGGTGAAGAACTGCCTGATCACACGCTCACCCTGGTCGTGGCCGCTGAGCATCGTCAGTCTGAGGGTGGCCTGGCGCAGGAGGTCGTTGAGGCGCATCGACGACTCCTTGCCTTGGAGGAAGCTCCAGAGACCGTAGGGCGGGAATGTTTCAAGTTCGGTTCGCCCGCCCAATGCTCGCCGCCCCTGGGCGCTGCTTGACTACCGCCACCGCAGCGTGGAGGGGAGGACGGGTGGACAAGCGTCTGAGATGGCTCAACGCGTTGCCGGCGATCGACGCCGAGCGGGCCCTGTCGGCCTGTTGCGCGTCGCCGCCGTGGGCGCGGACGGTGGCCGCCGCCCGTCCCTACGCCGACCGGCAGGCGCTGCTGCACATCGGCGCGCAGGCGCTCGCCGAACTGTCCTGGCCGGACGTCGCCGAGGCGCTGGCCGCGCATCCGCGGATCGGGCAGCGGGCCGACGGGGCCGACCGCGACGCCGTCTGGTCCCGGCGCGAGCAGTCCCAGGTCGTCGACAGCGACGACGCCGTCCGGACCGCCCTGCGCGAGGTCAACGACGCCTACGAGGACCGTTTCGGGCACCTCTTCCTGATCTTCGCGAACGGACGATCGGCTGCGGAGATCCTCGCCGCCGCCAGGTCCCGCCTCGACAACGACACCACCACCGAACGGACTGTGGTCCGGGCGGAGTTGACCCGGATCACGGTGCTGCGACTGACCAGGCTGCTCGCCGAATGAGCCTGTCCACGCACGTCCTCGACACCGCCCGTGGTGAACCGGCCAACGGTGTGCTGGTCCACCTCTACCGCTGGGCCGGCGACGACTGGATCGACGTCGCCACCGGGCGCACCGACGCCGATGGGCGACTACGCGACTGGGTGCCCAAGCGGCGCTGGGACCGCGGAACGTACCGGCTCTGCTTCGACACCGCCGGCTACCTCGGCCTCGGGGCGTTCTTTCCCGAGGTGTCGGTGGTGTTCGTGGTCACCGACGCCTGGCGGCACCTGCACGTGCCCCTGCTGCTGAGCCCGTACGGCTATTCGACCTACCGAGGGAGTTGACCCGTTGGACGTTGTGCTCGGTTCACACCAGTACGGAAAGGCCGAGGTGCGGTTGGTGCACGTCGCCCGCCACGGCGACCGGCACCACCTGACCGACCTCACCGTCGGCGTCGCGCTCGCCGGCGACCTCGCCGACACCCACCACACCGGCGACAACGCCCGGGTCCTGCCGACCGACAGCCAGAAGAACACCGTGTACGCGTTCGCGCGCCGCGACGGCGTCGGCGAGATCGAGGAGTTCGGGCTGCGCCTGGCCCGGCACTTCGTCGCGTCCCAGCCCGCCATCACCCGGGCGACAGTCACCATCGAGCAGCACGGCTGGGATCGGCTGGGTGAGCACTCCTTCGCCCGGGCCGGCGCCGAGACGAGGACGACGACGGTCACCGTCGACGGGTCGGACACCGTTGTCGTCTCCGGGCTGAGCGGAATGGTGCTGATGAACACGACCGCCTCGGAGTTCTTCGGCTTCGCCCGGGACGAGTACACCACTCTCCCGGACGCGCACGACCGGATTCTCGCCACGGCGGTGGACGCCCGCTGGCGACACGCGACGGGCGAGAGCGACGACTGGCGGGCCTCGTTCGCCGAGGCCCGCCGTCACCTCGTCGAGGCATTCGTCGGCACGTACAGCCTGTCCCTGCAACAGACCCTGTACGCGATGGGTCGACGGGTCATCGAACACCGCCCGGAGATCACCGAGGTCCGGCTGTCGCTGCCCAACAAGCACCACTTCAACGTCGACCTCGCGCCGTTCGGCCTCGACAACCCGAACCAGGTCTTCCACGCCCCGGACCGCCCGTACGGGCTGATCGAGGGAGCGGTGCGCCGCGACGACGCGCCACAGTGGGTCGACTCGTGGTGGGACGCGTGAGGGCCGAGCGGATCCTGGTCGAGGGCTGCGCCGTCGCGACGGTCGACGACGACGGACGCGAGTACGAGCGGGGTCACATCCTGATCGCCGACGGCTGGATCGTCGCCGTCGGGCCCGGCCCGGCGGCCCTAATCGAGGACGGCGGGCCGGTCCGTCGGGTCGACGGCACTGGCTGCCTCGCCACCCCCGGCCTGGTCAACACCCACCATCACCTCTACCAGTGGGCGACCCGCGGCCTCGCGCAGCAGGCCGACCTGTTCGGCTGGCTCACCGAGCTGTACCCGATCTGGGGGCGCATCCGGGCCGACGACGTGGCGGCGGCCGTCGGGGCCGGGCTGGGCTGGCTCGCCCTCTCCGGGTGCACCACGACCACCGACCACCACTACGTGTTCCCGCCCGGCGCCGGTGACCTGTTCGCCGCCGAGGTGGCCGAGGCGGGCCGGGTGGGTCTGCGCTTCCACCCGGTGCGCGGCTCGATGGACCTCGGCGCGTCGGCGGGTGGCCTGCCCCCGGACCACCTCGTGGAGGACACCGACGCCGCGCTCACCGCGACCGCCGAGGCGATCCGGATGTTCTCCGACCCGTCCCCGGACGCGATGGTCCGGGTCGCGGTCGGCCCCTGCTCCCCGTTCTCCGCGAGCGAGCGACTGATGCGCGAGGCCGCCGCGCTGGCGCGCGACACCGGCGTGCGACTGCACACCCACCTGGCGGAGACCGTCGACGAGGAGGCCTACTGCCGGGCCACGCACGGCTGCACCCCCGCCGAGTACGCCGAGCGGCTCGGCTGGCTCGGCGACGACGTCTGGCTCGCGCACGGCGTGCACCTGGACGGCGACGCCGTCAAACGGATCGCCGAGACCGGCACCGGCCTGGCGCACTGCCCCAGCTCCAACGCCCGCCTCGGCGCGGGCATCGCCCCGGTACGCGACCTGCTCGACGCCGGCGTGCCGGTCGGCCTCGGTGTCGACGGCGCCGCCTCCCAGGAGGCCGGGCAACTCGTCGCGGAGCTGCGCCAGGCCCTGCTGGTGGCCCGGCTGCGAGGTGGCCCGACCGCGCTCACCGCACGGGAGGCGCTGACCCTCGCCACCCGAGGGGGCGCCCGCTGCCTCGGCCGCGAGGACGAGCTGGGATCGATCGAGGTGGGCAAGCTCGCCGACATCGCGCTGTGGCGTGTCGACGGGCTCGGCCACGCCGACATCGGCGACCCGGTCGCGGCACTGGTCTTCGGCGCACCGCCGCCCGTGGAACTGCTCCTCGTCGGCGGGCGACCGGTCGTCGAGGGTGGACGGCTGACCACCGTCGACGAACAGGAGCTGGTGGTGCGGGCCCGACGCGCAGCCGAGCGGCTGCGGACCTGAACCCGGACGCCGCCGACAGCGGTGCGACAGCGACGACAGGAGTGCATGTGCCGCCGATCACCGAACGGGAAATCCTCAGCCCCCAGGCGCTGGAGTTCGTCGCCGACCTGCAGCGGCGCTTCGGCGCCCGCCGCAAGGACCTCCTCGCCCGTCGGCAACGGCGGCGCGCGGAGATCGCCCGCACCGGCCGCCTCGACTTCCTTCCCGAGACCGCGCAGATCAGGGAGGCCGCCTGGACGGTCCCGCCACCACCGCCCGGCCTCACCGACCGGCGGGTGGAGATCACCGGCCCCACCGACCGCAAGATGGCCATCAACGCGCTCAACTCCACGGCCAAGGTCTGGCTCGCCGACCTGGAGGACGCCAACACCCCGCACTGGGCCAACGTGGTGACCGGCCAGGTCAACCTGTACGACGCGACCCGCGGCTCGCTTCGCTACGACGCGCCGGACGGGCGGCGGTACGCGCTGCGCACCGACCTGCCCCTCGCCACCGTCGTCGTCCGCCCCCGGGGCTGGCACCTCGACGAGCGTCACCTGCCGGTCGACGGGGCACCGGCCGCCGGCGCCCTCGTCGACGTCGGACTGCACGTCTTCCACAACGCCCGCGAGTTGATCGCCCGCGGCGTCGGCCCGTACTACTACCTGCCGAAGCTGGAGAGCCACCAGGAGGCGCGGCTCTGGCACGACGTCTTCGCGTACGCCGAGGACACGCTCGACATTCCGCGCGGCGCGATCCGCGCGACGGTGCTGATCGAGACCATCACCGCCGCGTTCGAGATGGACGAGATCCTGCACGAGTTGGGGCCACACGCCGCCGGGCTCAACGCGGGCCGCTGGGACTACCTGTTCTCCGTCATCAAGAACTTCCGGGAACGTGCCGTCCTGCCCGACCGTGCCGCGATCACGATGACCGCGCCGTTCCTGCGGGCGTACACCGATCTGCTCGTCGCCACCTGTCACCGTCGCGGCGCCGTGGCGATCGGCGGCATGGCGGCGTTCATACCCGGCGGCGACGCCGCGCAGAACGAGCTTGCCCTGGCCCGGGTGCGCGCGGACAAGGAACGCGAGGCGACCGACGGCTTCGACGGCTCGTGGGTGGCCCACCCCGGGCTGGTGTCGGTCTGCCAGGAGGTCTTCGACGGTGTGCTCGGCGAGCGGGACAACCAACTCGACCGCACGCGCGACGACGTGCGCGTGCACGCCGACCAACTGCTCGACTTCACCGTCGAGGGCGGCGACGTCACCTCGGCCGGGCTGCGGACGAACGTCTTGGTCGCGCTGCGGTACCTGGAGGCCTGGCTACGTGGCGTCGGCGCGGTCGCCATCAACAACCTGATGGAGGACGCGGCCACCGCCGAGATCTCCCGGGCGCAGGTCTGGCAGTGGGTACACCAGAAGGTCACACTGGTCGACAGCGGTGAGCCGGTGTCCCCGGAACTGGTCCGCCGGGTTCTCGACGAGGAGTTGGCGGGTATCCGCCACACCGTCGGCGCGGACGCCTACGCGGACGGACGCTGGTCGGACGCCCGGACCCTCGTCGAGCGGGGCGCGCTCGACGACGACTTCGTCGACTTCCTCACGGTGCCCGCCTACGAGGTCATCGACTGATGGGCCGCCGACTGGACGCCCGGACCATCGCCGAACTGGACCGCCGGCTCGCGCCCGTCGACGACGCGCTGCGCCGGCACTACCCGGGCACGGTTCCCGGCCGGCAACCGGTGCACACCGTGTACGTGCCGGCCGACCGGTTCACCCCGGACCTGTGCCAACGCTGGGGTGCCCAGGCGCTCGACGCGCTCGACGCCTGCCCACCCCTGCCGTTCGCCGAGGAACTACGCGACCGGGTGGTGGCGAAATTGTCCACCGAACCCATCGAGGATCTCCGGCTGGACTTCGAGGACGGCTACGGCGTCCGCGACGACGAGGAGGAGGACGAGGCGGCCCGCGCCGCCGCGACCGGGCTGCGCACCGTGCCACGCCCCGCGTTCGTCGGGCTGCGCTGCAAGAGCCTGGACCGGGACACCCGGGACCGGGCCGTCCGGACCCTCGACGTGTTCCTCGACGCGCTCGGCCCACCCCCGCCCGGCTTCGTCATCACCCTGCCGAAGGTCCGGGCCGTACCGCAGGTCGCGGCGATGGTGGTGCTCTGCGCGCAGTTGGAGACCGCGTACGCGCTGCCGGCCGCCAGCCTGCGCTTCGAGCTGCAGGTCGAGACTCCCGAGGCGGTGCTGGGCGCGGACGGCACCGCCACCGTCGCCCGCATGATCACCGCTGCCGAGGGGCGCTGCGTCGGGCTGCACTACGGCACCTACGACTACAGCGCCGCGTGCGGCATCGCTGCCGCCCAGCAGTCGCTCGACCACCCCGTCGCCGACTACGCCAAGGCCGTCATGCAGGTGGCGGCGGCCGGCACCGGCGTACGCGTCTGTGACGGCTCGACGAACGTGCTGCCGGTCGGTGACCCGGCCGCCGTTCACGCGGCGTGGCGGCTGCACGCGAGCCTGGTCCGGCGCTCCCTCGAACGGGGCTTCTACCAGGGCTGGGACCTGCACCCCGCGCAGCTGCCCACCCGGTTCGCGGCCACCTACGCGTTCTTCCGCGACGGCCTGACCGGCACCGTGGACCGGCTCCGCGCCTACCTGGCCCGCCGTGCCGGGGGTGTGCTGGAGGAACCGGCGACCGCCCACGCGCTCGCGATGTTCCTCCGCCGTGGCCTGGACTGCGGCGCGCTGGACCCGGACGAGGTCAGCGTCGACCGCGCCACGCTGGAGGCGCTGTGAGCTACGACCTGGTCCTGCGCTCGTCGCGGGTGATCACCCCGCAGGGGGAGCGGCCGGCGACGGTCTGCCTGGCCGACGGTCGCATCGCCGCGGTCACCGACCACGGCAGCGTGCCCGACGGTCCGCTCACCGACCTCGGTGACCTGGCGCTGCTGCCCGGCCTGGTCGACACCCACGTGCACGTCAACGAGCCGGGACGCACCGAGTGGGAGGGATTCGCCTCGGCCACCCGCGCCGCGCTCGCCGGCGGTGTGACAACGATCGTCGACATGCCGCTCAACGCGATCCCGCCGACGGTGTCGGTCCCGGCGCTGGAGGCGAAGCGGCGCGCCGCCGATGGCGCGGTCCACGCCGACGTCGGGTTCTGGGGTGGAGCCGTACCCGGCAACACCGCGGACCTTCCGGCGCTGCACCACGCCGGTGTGCTCGGCTTCAAGTGCTTCCTCGTCGACTCCGGAGTGCCGGAGTTCCCGCCGCTGGACCCGGCGGGGTTCGACACCGCCCTCGGCGCGGTCGACGCCCTGTTCATCGTGCACGCGGAGAGCCCGGAACAGATCAGCGCGGCACCGCCGTCGCGTCGCTACGCCGACTTCGTGGCGTCCCGGCCGCCGAACGCCGAGACGACGGCCATCGCCCGGGTGCTGGACACCGCCCGCCGCGTCGGCGCGCGGGTGCACATCCTGCACCTGTCGTCCGCGGACGCCCTGCCGCTGATCGCCGCCGCGAGGTCAGCGGGCGTCGCGGTCACCGTCGAGACGTGCCCGCACTACCTCTGCCTCGCCGCCGAGGAGGTCCCGGACGGCGCCACCGAGTACAAGTGCTGCCCGCCGATCCGTGACCAGGCGAATCAGGACCGGCTCTGGGCGGGCCTCGCCGCCGGTGTCATCGACTGCGTCGTCTCCGACCACTCACCCAGCACCCCGGCGCTGAAGAAACCACCGAGCGGTGACTTCGCGGCCGCCTGGGGAGGCATCGCCTCGTTGCAGATCGGCCTGCCGGCGGTTTGGAGCGACGCCCGGCGGCGCGGCTACCGGCTCGCGGACGTCGTCCGGTGGATGGCGCAACGGCCCGCCGAGATCGCCGGGCTGGGCGCCAAGGGGCGCATCGCCGTCGGATTCGACGCCGACCTGGTCGCCTTCGCACCGGACGAGCCGTTCGCTGTCGACCCGACCGCGTTGCGCCACCGCCACCCCGTCACCCCGTACGCCGGCCGCACCCTGCACGGCGTGGTGCGATCCGTCTGGCTGCGCGGCCAACAGGTGTCGGCCGACGGCCCACCACGGGGACGACTCATCTCCCGGAGCGACAGATGACCACGCCGAGCACGCTTCCCGACCTGGCCTCCCGGGCGCTGTCCGGCGGGGTCGTCCACGCCAACGACGAGTTCTTCGCCCCGAGCGACTACCTCGTCGACCCGAACCCGCCGACGTTCACCCCGCACACCTTCGGCGCCAAGGGCCAGGTCTACGAGGGGTGGGAGACCCGGCGACGGCGTACGCCCGGGCACGACCACGCCATCGTGCGACTCGGCGTCCCCGGGATCGTCCACACTGTCGTCGTCGACACCAGCTACTTCACCGGCAACTATCCGCCGTTCGCGGCGGTCGACGGCTGCCGGCTGGACGGGCACCCGTCACCGGGGGAGTTGGCCGAGGCGACCTGGACGCCCCTGGTGCCCCGGGCGGCGCTGGCCGGCGACACCCGCAACGTCTTCCCCGTCGACCCCGGTCACCGCATCACCCACGTCCGACTCTCGATCTTCCCGGACGGTGGTGTCGCGCGGCTGCGGGTGCACGGCGAGGTCACCGCCGACCCACGGTTCCTCACCGGCGGCCTGGTCGACCTCGCGGCCCTGGAGCACGGCGGGCTCGTCGTCGACTGCAGCAACATGTTCTACGGCACCCCGACGAACCTGATCGCCCCGGGTCGCGCGCGCACCATGGGGGAGGGCTGGGAGACCGCCCGTCGCCGCGACGACGGCAACGACTGGGTCCTCGTGCGCCTGGCCGCTCCCGGTGTCGTCCGCGTCGCCGAGCTGGACACCAGCCACTTCAAGGGCAACGCGCCCGGGGCAGCCGCGCTGCGCGGCTGCGCGACCGACCCGGACGACCCGCAGGATTGGTTCGACCTGCTGCCGGTGACCCGCCTGCAACCCGACACCCGGCACCGCTTTCCCGTCACGGACGGACGCCCGGTGCGCTGGGTGCGGCTCGACGCGTACCCGGACGGCGGCATGGCCCGCCTGCGCCTGCTCGGCGAGATCACCCCGGCCGGCCTGGACACCCTCTACCAACGATGGTTCACATGACCGGCGGCGTCGGGGGACTGCTGCTGGCCGCCGGCGCCGGTCGGCGCTACGGGCTGCCCAAGGCGCTCGCGGTCGCGCACGGCCGGCTCTTCCTGGACATCGCCCTCGCCGCGCTGCGGGACGGGGGTTGCGACCCGGTGGTGGTGGTCCTGGGCGCCGCGGCCGACCGGATCCGTCTCGTCGCCGACCTCGACGGGGCGACAGTCGCTGTCAACCGGGATTGGTCGAGCGGGATGGGGTCCTCGCTGCGGGTCGGGCTGCACACCCTCCGTTCGACGGGCGTCAGCGCCGCCGTCGTCCAGCTTGTCGACACCCCCGGGGTCACGGCGGCGGCCGTCGCCCGGCTCGCGGCCCACGCCGGCGAGCGGACCATCGCCGCCGCCACCTACCAGGGCCGGCGAGGGCACCCGGTGCTGCTCGGCCGGGCACACTGGTCCGGCGCGACACGGATGGCGACGGGGGACACCGGTGCCCGCCCGTACCTCGTGGCCCGCGCGCGGACGCTGCTCGCCGTGCCCTGCGACGACCTGGGCGACGGCGCCGACGTGGACCGTCCCGCCGGTGGGCCGGGGGACGTCGATGCGTGACGTGCTCGACGACTTGGAGCGGTGCTGGCGGGACGGGCAGCCGACCGGGCTGGCCACTGTCGTCGCCACGTGGCACTCCGCGCCCCTGCCGCCCGGCACCACGATGCTCGTCACCCCCGACGGCGCGGTGACCGGCAACGTCTCCGCCGGCTGTGTCGACAGCGCCGTCTACGAGCTGGCCCGCGAGGTCATCGACACCGGCCGGCCCACCCTGCACCGGTACGGGGTCAGCGGCGAGGAGGCGTTCGCTGTCGGTCTGACCTGCGGCGGCACCATCGACGTGTTCGTCGAACGGGTCGACCAGAGCGGATTCCCGGCCCTGCCGGAGGTGGCCGAGGCGATCCGCTCCGGCACACCCGTGGGGTTGGTGACCTGCGTGGACGCCCCCGGGGCACTACTCGGCCGACGGCTCGTCCTCCTGCCGGACCGGACCATCGGCACGCTGGGCGACACCCGCCTGACGGCAGGTGTCGTCCGGGGCGCGCGGGATCTGCTGCGGGCCGGCCGCACGGAGACCCTGCGGGTGGGCCGTGACGGGGACGACCTCACCTTCCTCGTCGCCAGCATCGTGCCCCCACCCCGCATGATCATCTTCGGAGCCACCGACTTCGGGAAGGCGATGCTCCGGATGGGCTCGTTCCTCGGCTACCGAACGACCATCGTGGACGCCCGGGGCGTCTTCGCGACCGCCCGCCGGTTCCCGGACGCGGACGAGGTCGTCGTCGACTGGCCACACCGCTACCTGGGTACGGAAGCGTCCGCCGGGCGGGTCGACCAACGAACAGTCCTCTGCGTCCTGACCCACGACCCCCGCTTCGACGTCCCCCTGCTGGAGCTGGCCCTGCGCCTGCCCGTCGCCTACATCGGCGCGATGGGCTCCCGCCGTACCCACCGCGACCGGGTCACCCAGCTCACCGCCGCCGGCGTCACCGACACCGAACTCGCCAGGCTCTCCGCGCCGACGGGACTCGACCTGGGCGCCCACAGTCCTCAGGAGACCGCCGTCAGCATCGCCGCCGAACTGGTGGCCCGGCGGCGCGGCGGCACCTGTCGCCCGCTGCACACGCTGCACGGCTCGATCCACTACCGTGCCGGAGAGCCGTCGCGCTGAACCGGACGCCGCTGGATCTCGTTGCCTGTGGGTGGCGTCGTCGTCGGAAGGACGAAACGTGCGGGTTGCTGGGCTGTTCCGGCGTGGCCGTGGCTGGGTCGCCGGCCTGGTCGCTGTCGGTGTCGCCGCCGCCGTCGGCGTCGGCGTGATGGCGAACGCCGGCCAGGACGAGATGGTCGGACGACCCCTCTCCGACGCGCAGATGTCGGCGGTGCTGGCCGCCGGACACGCCTGCCCGATCCTCACCTCGGCCCGGGTCGCCGGGCAGTTGATGGCCGAGTCCGGCCTGGCCACGGACTCGGCCCGCACGGTGTCCGGTGGAACCGGCCTGGCCGGCCTGAACGACGATCAGTGGCGGCGGTGGGTGCCGTGGTCCAACGCGCAGCCGACCGACCCGATGGCAGCCGTTGCCGCCCTGACGCACCTGATGTGCCAGCTCGGCGCCGAGGTCCGGCAGTCCGGCGTCGCGGGTGACCCGTGGCGGTTGGCGCTCGCCGGCTTCCGGGTCGGTGTCCCGGCCGTGACCGAGGCCGGCGGGGTGCCCGACGCGGCGTCCGAGTACGTCCGGCAGGCCGCCGGGTACGCGACCTACTACCAAGGTCTTCCCCACTTCGCCGATGCCGGTGCCGCCGCGTTCACGGCCGGGGCGGTGCCCGACGCCCTACCCCTACCCGACGCGCTCGTCACCCCGATCGCCCGCGCCGGCCGGCGCTGCCCGCAGGTCCCCGCCGCCGCCGTCGCCGGGCAGCTGATGGCGGTGTCCGCCCTGCGCACCGACCCTCCGGGTGGCGTCGTCCCCCAGCGGCTGTGGCAGCGGTACGCGCCCGCGAAGGCATCGCCGGCCAGTGCCACGGATGTGATCGCGGTGCTCGGCGCAGCCATGTGCCAACTGGCGCAGGACCTGGACGCGCTCCCCGGCGATCCGTACCTGCTCGCGCTCGCCGCCTGGCACTCCGGTGAGGACACCGTCCGGCGGGCCGGTGGCGTCCCGGACGCGATGACCCAGTCCTTCCTGGAGCAGGTCCGCCGCTACAGCGACTACTACCGGCTGGACACCCGCCTCGGCGGTGCACCAGTCCCACCGCCGTCCCCGACGCCGTCGGCGTCCCGTACCCCGTCGGGTTCTCCGCCGGCCACCCCCGGGCCGACGACGGCCGCCCCGCCCCGCCCGACGGGCACGCCGGCGCCGCCCAAGCCGAGCCCGAGCAGGAAACCGTCCGGGACGATGTTCGCGCACGAGCGGTCGGGCAGTTGCCTGGACGCGGGTGCCGCCACCGACCTGCTCGCCTCCCGCATCGAGTCCTGCGATCCGTACCGGGTGTCGCAGCGGTGGAACGTGCGGTCGGACGGCACGATCCGGTCCGCGCGCAGCGGGCTCTGCCTCGACGTCAACGACAGCGGTGTCACCGACGGCACCCTCGTGCAGACCGCCACCTGCAACGGTGCCGCCACCCAGCGCTGGACCGTCCGCGACAACGCCGTGATCAGCGTGGTGAACGGCGGCATGTGCCTGGACATCGGCTGGGACCTGGCGACCACTGCCATCTGGACCTGCAACTACGACGCGGACCAGACCTGGCGGCCGACCACCTGATCCACCACCTTCCGGCGACGTGAGGGAAATCCCCGCAGAACGGCCCGCGAGCCTCCCGGGCGGTCCCGCGCCCGCCCGCCGGCTGGTTGTCTACCGGTGCCAACGATCACCGGCGCACAGGAGGCAGCCAGCATGGCGATCACCGACATCACCCCGGCCGACGTCGAGATGGCGGCCGACAACCACCAGGCCGCGGAAGAGGACCTCGACGGTCAACGTAAGGGACTCGACACCACCGTCAACGACCTCTACGCGGCCAACTCCGGCGAACTCATGGAAAAGCTGAACACCGTCCAGGACGCCTGGAGCACCGACATGATCGCCATCCTCAAGGATCTCGACGACTGCGAGCAGTTTCTGCGCGAGTGCAAGACGGAACTGGAACGGCTGAACCAGGAACAGGGCGATTCCCTCTCCTGAGTGCCGTCCCCGCGAATCCCCTGAAGGAGCACCTGCCATGTCGGATTACATCAAGTACGACTACGACTCCATGGACTCCGCCTACGACGAGATGAAGCGCATCAGCGACAACGTGATCGCCCAGCTGGACGTCCTCGAGCAGGAGGCGAAGAGAGTCCTCGCCTTCAACGGTGAGTACGTCCTCAACTACGAGCAGAAGGCCCAGAAGGTCCGGGACGGGATCACCGTGCTGAACGACGCCACGCTCGCGCGAAGCAACGATCTGGCCGAGAAGTTCGCCGACTACCAGGCGACCGACAAGAAACTCGGCGCCCGGTAGTCCACGGGGGCGGCGGGGATTACCTCCGCCGCCGCCGCCCGCACCGCGCCACGCATCGCATCGGCCCGGAAAGGAGCAGTGAACATGGCCAGCTCGGACAGCACAGAGATCGACCTCGTGGCGTTGCGCGACGCGGCGAAACAGATCGAGGATCTGATGACCGACGGCAGTATGACGATCTTCGAGACGGCGGCGGACACCAGCACGCTGGAGGCCGGCAAGCTCGACGCCGCCCAGTGGCTCGAGGCCATGGTCACCGACCGTGGCGCCGGGCTGCGCCAGCACGCCCTCGATCTGCAGGCGTCCTTCGAGGCGCTCGGCACCCAGCTACGCACCATCGCCGACATCTTCGAGCAGCAGGACCAGGCGAACGCCGACTCGCTGCAGGGCAAGGCCGTCGACGAGATCGAGTCCTGGACCGCATCGGTCGGCGGCCTCACCATCCCGCCCGCCGACGGCGAGGAGACGTACGACACCGGTGACAACGTCAACCGTGACGGCGCGCGCCTCGGCTTCGAGGTCGACCCGATGACGGGCGAGGCGAAGAAGGCCGAGGACGGCACGATCGTTGTCACCCTGCCGGCGCCGGAGGACCTGAACGTCACGGTCTTCCCGGACACCTCGATCACCCCGGAGCTGCTCTTCACCGACACCGACGTCCTCGACTACGACTACGAGGGCGGGTTCTTCACCGACGGCACCAACAACCAGTCGGTGCCAACGAGCACGAGCGTCACCGCGAACGTCACGCCCGAGGACGACGAGAAGTAGGCCATGCCCGAGGATTCGGTCGGCTCACTCCAGACACCCGCCCCCCGTGGGCAGACGTTCGCCTCGCTGCACGTGTGGACGGACCTGCAGCCGTACGTCAGCGAACTGGTGGACAACACCGCGGAGACCGGCAACGCCTGGCACGACGCGGGGGCCGCCTTCGACAAGGCCACCGCCGAACTCGCCCGGATCAACGACGAGTTCGACCGGATCAAGACGGCACTGGACCCGGGCTTCGTCGGCAAGGCCGGTGACGCGTTCCAGGAACGCACCACGGAGCTGCTCAACCACAGCCGGGCCGTACACGACCGGCTGGAGGGGTACGGGAAGCTGGTCGGCGACGTCGGGCACGACATCAAGGTGTTCGCCACCGCCTTCTGGGAGGCGGTGGAGACCTTCCACCAGCTCACCGACCAGCAGGAGGAGCTGTTCGAGCAGGCGGTGTACAACGCGTACAACGCGGTCGAGCTGTCGCCACCGGCGGACATGTTGCAGAAGGCCCGCGACGCGGCGTACCAGATGGTCGAACAGAACATCATGATGCCGCACATGCGGCAGCTGCTGATGACGCTCAGCGACAAGTACGTCATCAAGGGCGAGGCGCTGGACCCGCTGGAGATCACCCCGCCGAAGGTGTTCACCAGCGCGGCCGACGACTCGTCCTCGTCCTCGTCAGAGGACGACGAGTCGACGTCGAACGACGACGACTCGTCAACCTCCTCCGACGACGACTCGTCGTCCTCAAGCGGCGACGGCTCGGACCTCTCGCCGAACAACGACGAGCGGGAGACGGCCGAGTCCGTTGCGGACGACGCCATCGACGATCTCGAGGACGCCGCAGCGGGCGGCAGCGTCGACGGGTCCGGGGGTGGCTCGTCCGGTGGTGGGCTCGGCGACAACGCGCTGAACAGCGACGGCTCCGGCTCCGGCTCCGGTGGCGGTGACGCTGCCGCCGAGCGGCAGGCGGCCCTGCAGGACGCGCAGAACGCGGCGAACGAGGCCATCGACAGCCTGTCCAACCCCGCCGGGGGTACGTCCGGCAGCGGTGGGGCGCCGAGCGGGGAGACCTCCGGCGCCGGTGCGGGCGGCGGCATGCCGGGTATGGGCAGCGGTGGCAGCCCGGGGTCCGGCAGCTCAGGTGGCGGCAAGGGCAGCGGCAGCGGCCCCGGTAGCGGCAGCAGTCCGGGCAGCGGTAGCGGCCCCGGCAGCGGCAGCAGTCCCGGCAGCGGCGGCGGCATGCCGGGCGGTGGCTCGGGCAGCCCCGGCGGCGGCAAGGGCAGCGGCGGCGGTGGCGGTGCCGACCAGGCCCGCCAGAAGGCGTTGGACGACGCGCAGAAGGCGGCCAACGACGCGATCGAGGGCTTGCAGTCGGCCGGCGGTGGTGGCATGCCGGGCGGCGGCTCCTCGGGCGGTGGCCTGCCTACCGAGTCCTCCGGGCCGTCCAGCGGCACCGGCGGCGGGAGCGGGCCTGGCGCGGGCGGCGGACAGCCGTCCGAGGCCGCCCGACAGCAGGCCCTGAACGACGCCAAGAAGGCCGCCGACGACGCGATCGCGGACCTGTCGGGCAAGCCCGGCGCAGGTGGCGCCGAGCGTCAGCAGGCGCTCGACGACGCCCGGGAGGCGGCGGACAAGGCCATCGAGGACCTACTGGGCAAGGGCGAGGCCAGCACCGCGGGCGAAGCCGTGCAGGACGCCCGCGACGCGGCCACTGACGCCATCGGCGATCTGCTCGAGGAGAACGAGGCGAGTGACGCGGACCCGGAGGCCAAGGAGCAGCGCCGCGAGGCCCTCGAGGACGCCCGGGACGCGCTCGACGACAGCCTGGAGGAGATCGCCCGGTCGACGGACACGGTGGACCCGGAGGACGCCCGGCACGACGACGCCGTCCGCGAGGCCCGGGAGGCGGTCGACGCCGCGATCGACGACCTGATCGAGGACGCCGAGGCGCAGCCGGGCGAGAGCGCTGAGGAGAAGGCCCGGATCGAGGCGCTGGAGGACGCCCGGGACAGCGCGAGCGACGCCCTCGACGACCTGATCGAGGAGAACGGCGTCCACACCGGTGACGGCCGGCCGACGAGCCTCGCCGACTTCCTCAGCGGGGCGGGCTCCGGCGGGGGATCGGGCGGCGGTTCGGGCTCGGCGGGTGGGCTGGGCTCGGCCGGCGGCGGAGGCTCGTCGGGCGGGGCCGGCGGTGTGGGCACCGCCGGGAGCCCGCTCACCGACCTGCGCCCGGCCGTCCCGGCGACGGTGGCCGGTCCGACCGGCGCGGCCGTCGACCCGTCTGCCGGGCAGGGCATGCCGATGATGCCGCCGATGGGCCAGGGTCACGGGCAGCAGCCACCACGTGACCGGGAACGCAGCATCTGGTTGGAGGGCGACGACGAGGCCTGGCAGGACAACAGCGACGGGGCCTCCGCCGAGGCGATCGGACGGCCGTCGTGACAGTCGCCTTGCTGGAGGAGGCGGTGGCGCGGCTGAGCCGTACCCCGCCCGCGGTGCTCTACGCCGCCGCGGACCGCTTCGAGGAGTGTCGGCAGACCTTCGCGGAACTCGCCGACCGGTTCCGTCGTGCCCTGCGCGACGCCCAGGACGCCTGCCGGGTGACCGGCTCCGCGACCTCGGTACCGGCGTCGTCCGCCCATGTCGAGGCGGTGCTCGACCAGCTCGCCGGGACCGACTTCGCGAGCGCGTTGCGCCGGGCCGGCGACTCACTCGCCGACGCCCGTGACCAACTGGGAGAGCTGGTCTCCCGCCAGGCGGTCGACCCACAGGCGCGGCCTAACACGTACGACGTGCAGGGCGAGGTGGTCCTGTCGTTCGCCGGGGAGGCGCTCCTGCGGGCCGGGCAGGACCTGCCGCCGCCCCCTCCGGTCACCGCTACCGGACGGGAGCTGACCGGGTCGGCGCCTCCCGGGGTCGAGTTGTTCGCCAGCGACCTGGACCCGGACCGGGACGTCCCACCCAGCCCGCCAGGAGCCGCCTCTCCCGGCGCGGGGGCACCCATGATGCCGATGATGCCGATGGGCGGGATGGGCATGGGCATGGGCGCGGTCGGCACCCAACAACGCGAACGGCACGTTTCCGTTCCCGCGCCGCTCGACCCGAGCCCCTGGACCGAAGCGTCGGACGGCTGGGGAACACCCGGACGCGCTCGGCCTTCGACACCCGTACGCCCCGAGAGGAGCCCGTCATGACCGACCAGCGAACCCCCGGCGACGCCACAGCCGGTTTCGAGGCCGCCCTGCAGACGCTCGCCGAGGAACGGCAACGACTGGGGCGGATGCACGAGCGGATGGCCCAGGGCACGACGACCACGTCGAAGGACCGAATGCTGTCGGTCGTCGTTAACGGACGCGGCGAGATCCTCAAGCTGACCTTCCACAACACCCGGTACCGCCAGATGGCCCCGGCCGAACTCGCCTCGCTCGTCACCGAGACCATCGCGGCGGCCCGCGTCGAATCGCTGAGCCAGCTCGCCGACGTCGCCGGCGACGAGGTGCTGCCCGGTATCTCGCTCCAGGAACTGGCCGGCGGCAAGGTCGACCTGGACCGGATGCTGAGCAGCTTCCTCGGCGCCTCGCTCGACGTCCTGCCACCGGGCGCGGTGTCGGCGGCGGACCAGGCGCGGCTGCGGGGGGAGGGCTGATGTCCGAGATCACCTCCGCGGACGTACCCGGTGTGCACGGCACCGCCGGCCGGCTCGGGACGGGCGGCGATCGGCTCGGTGAGGCGCTCAAGGCGTTGCAGCGTGACCTCGACGCCGTGTACGGGTGCTGGGGCGACGACGAGGCGGGCAGGTCGTTCGCCAGCAACTACGTCGGGCTCGCCGAACAGCAGCTCTCCGACATCGCCACCACCGCCGAGACCCTCGGAGGGGTGGCCGACAACCTGCACCTGATCGCCGACGCGTTCCAGCAGCTCGACGCCCAGGGTGGCGGCTCGTTGGAGCTGCAGAGCGAGTAGCAGAAGGCGCGGAGGACCAGATGGCGGAGGATTCCGGGCCCGGGGTCGTCGACCTGCCCCCCGACCTTCAGCGGCTGCTGAAGGTCGTGGTCGGCATGGAGTGGCCCGAGGGCAACGAGGCGATGTTGCGAAGCATGCACCGCATGTGGAGCGACCACGGTGACGTCCTGCGCGCGCTTCGCGACGACATGCCCGGACTGGCCCGTTCCCTCGGCGACTCGATGACCGGGTCGGCCGCCACCACGTACACCGATCTGGTCCGCTCCGACCTCCCCGCCGTCCTGGAAGCCCTGGCCAGCGTCACCGAGGAACTCGCCAAGACCTCGATGAACGCCGCCGCGGACATCCAGAAGACCAAAGTGACGATCATCGTGCAGCTGGTCGTGCTGGCGGCGTCCATCGCCTGGCTGCTGGCCACCCTGTTCGGTGCCCTCTTCATCCCGGTGGTGGTCGCCACCGCGCGCGGCATCCTGTACGCGATCATCCGCACCCTGATCACGGAACTGGCCGCCGAAGTGGCCATCGGCTTCGGCGTGGACCTCGCCACCCAGCTCGCCCAGATCGCCCGCGGCCTGCGCATCGGCGGTTTGGACACGCAGTCGTTGCTGGTCTCCGGTGTCGGCAGCGTGATCGGTGGCGTCGCGGCGGGCGCGGGTCGCCTCGTCGCCGGCGAGGCGGCCCGGCACCTGGCCAACACGTGGACGAGCACCACCCAGAGCATCACCTCGGACGGCATGCGCCAGATCACGGACATCGGCTTCAAGGGCGCGTACGGCGCGATCTCCGCCACCGCGCAGGGCGCGGGTGGGGCCATCGCGGACGCGAGTACCGGCGCGATCTTCGGACAGGGGTTCAACTGGGGCTCGGTGACAGCGGCCACGATCGGCGGCGCGTCCGAGGGTGGGCCGTCCACTGGCGGCCGCAGCGGTGGGGTCGGCGAGGTGGTGGTGCCGACAGTGGACGGCCTCCCCAGCTACGCCGAAGTGGTCGGCGAGTCTGACGCGAAGGCCGGCGACCAGGTCGGGGAGAAGTCCGACGCGAACGCCCCGGAGGAGTCGGACGAGACGGGCCTGGCCAGGTCTGGTGAGCCGAACGCCGACCAGTCCACCTCGGACGGTAAGACGTCGGCGGTACCGCAGGCCGCGTCCTCGTCAGCGTCGACCGCGTCGGTCTCGACGTCGACCTCACCCTCGGCGGCCTCCTCCGTGCCGCCGGCGGCCTCGTCGGCCGCAGCTCCGGCGGCACCCTCCGGGTCGACCCCGGCGGCGGCGTCGTCGGTCGCGCCGTCGACGCCCTCCTCCGGGTCGACGGCTTCGGTGGCCTCGACGTCGACGCCGTCCGCTGGTGTCGCGTCCGCCCCGTCCGCTTCCGCTGCCTCGGCGTCCGTCCCCTCGGCGGCCTCCGTGGCGGGAGGCTCGACCGGCGCGGGTCCCGGCGCAGGGGGAGGAATCTCGGCAGGACCGTCGGCGGGGACCGCTCAGGCGGCCGCCGCCCCGGGCGGGGCCGCGGCGGCGGTCTCCACGCCTGGCTCGACCGCCGGGAGTACGCCCGTCGCGACCGTCGGTGGTGCGTCGGCGGGGCAGACCGGCGCCGGTTCCCCGTCCACCGGTTCGGCGTCGCCGCCGACCTCGTCGTCGCCCGCTGGCACGCCCGCCGTTGCGGGTGGTGCGGCGGGTACGACCGGCCCCACCACCGCAGCGCCCAGCGCCGCCCCCTCGGCCCTCGGCAACTCGGCGCCGACCCCGACGGCATCCGGACCGGCCGCCACCTCGGC
Source organism: Micromonospora sp. NPDC005710 (assembly GCF_040630995.1). NCBI lineage: Bacteria > Bacillati > Actinomycetota > Actinomycetes > Micromonosporales > Micromonosporaceae > Micromonospora > Micromonospora sp. NPDC005710. The sequence continues at coordinate 63,560 of NZ_JBEXYP010000005.1, forward strand.
CCCTGGCGTGTCCGCCGCCACGACCCCGACGGCGGGCTCGACCACCTCACCGTCGGCGACATCGCCCTCGTCGACAGTCGGGTCCGGCGCCCCGGCAGCCGCCTCGACGACGACGGCAAACCCCGCCTCGGCATCGACGCCGCCGTCGGGCACCCCGCAGTCCTCGGTGGCCTCCGGGCCGGGAGCGCAGCCGCCCACCTCCGCAACCGCCTCGCCGCCCACGGCCACCCCGGCGTCGCCGGCCACCCCGGCGTCGCCGGCCACCCCGGCGTCGCCGGCCACCCCGGCGTCGCCGGCCACCCCGGCGTCGCCGGCCAGTACCGCTCCGACGGCTGGGCCGCCACCGGCTACGACATCCATTCCGACACCGACCACATCCTCGACGTCGCTTCCGCCCGGGACCCCCACCGGGACGCCGGTCGCGTCGGGAAGTCCGACCGCGACGGGAACTTCGCCCTCGGCCCCGTCCACGTCTGTGACCCCAGCCGGGACAGCGACTCCGGCCGGGAGCACGACACCCACCACCACGCCCACGAACGCGGCTCCGGCGCCTAACTCGACATCGACGCCGGCTCCGAGCGCGACGCCAACCCCGACCTCGACTCCAACGGCGCCCTCACCTCCGACGGCGACGCCGACCGCGACGCCGACTTCAACCCCGACCGCGACGCCGACTGCAACCCCGACCGCGACGCCGACTGCAACCCCGACGCCGACGCCGAGCGCGACCTCAACCCCAACACCTGCTGTCACGCCGACGACCGCGATCGGAGACGGCGCTGGGGGTAGGCCGGCGCCGGTCGTCTCGACCGGGGATCCCGCGACGGGCCCCCGGCCGCACGCCCCGACCTCGACCACCGGCCTGAGCCTGACACCCCAGGTCGCCGGCCCTGTCCCAGCGGCCCCGGCCCGCGACAACGGCGGCGGCGACGTGGGTGGTGTCGTGTTCGGCTACCCGCTGCCGCGCCCAGACGTCCGTCCCACCACCGATGTGGAGGCGACGTCGACGCCGGCAGCCACGCCGGACGAGGCGGGCAGCGCCGCACCGAGCGCCGCCGACGTCGCGGGGGCCGTGCCCGTCGATCGGCGCGGCTGGGTTGCGGTGGGCGACCCGCTGACAGTGGACCAGATGCGGGAACGCTTCCCGTACGTGGACCGGGTCAACCCGGACCGGTCGCTGTTGAACTGCGTGTTCGCGGCGATCGTCACCGATCTGCTGGTGCACTCCGGTGGGCGCGGCCGGTTCGAGGCGCCCACCTCGGTCGCCACCGAGGTGGGGGTGCTGGGCTTCTACGCGGGGCGGCCGGTTCAGGAGGTCGACGGTTACCAGGCCGTTGTCGACGCGATGAGCGCGTCACGACCAGGCTCGCGCGGGGTCATGGTGGTCAACGCTGCCACCGGGTCGGTGGCGCACGCCGTCAACGTGGTGCGTACCGAGCACGGGGTCTTCTTCCTCGACGGCCAGACGAACGCCCCGGCGACCGTACCGCCTGATCCGTCGCGGGTCCGCTTCGTCGCCACCACGGCCGACGTGCCGGCACCCGCCGTCCCGGCGGCTCCGACGCCGGTAGTGGACTCCGACGACCTCGCCGGCTCGGACCACGCCGCGTTGTTCGGCCTGCAACCGCTCGGCGGCCGGCCGCGCGACCTCGTCGCCGCGATGCTCGCCGCGGCGGACCTCCAGCAGGAGCCGGGTCCGGTCGCGCACCGCTGGGGTACTACCGACCCCGGCCGTCTCGCCGACGGCCTCGAACTCCGGCTCGTCGTCGTCGGCGAGGACGGCGCGCTGCGGGCCTACGGCACCCCCGGACAGCCCGAGGCGTACGTCGCGCGCAGCGGCGCCGGCTACCTGCCACTGACCCCGACCGCCGGGCGCGAGCCGGAGCTGCCAGGGGACGGTGACGTCGAAGCGATCGGACGGTCCCAGGGACTGACCACTCCCGACGGCGGAGAGCCGGTACGCACAGTGGCGTCGGACCTGCTCGACGCCCACGACGGCGGCCTCGACCGGTACCGCTGGACGCTCGACGGTCACCGGGTGAACCTCAGCACGCTGCTGGCGCTGCCGTCGGTGCATCGTCACCTGCCCCGATTGCTCGCAGACGGTCTGGTGGTGCGGTCGGACCGGACGGGCCCGCGGGCACACCGCTTCGAGCTGCGGCTGACCGGGCGGCGCGCGAGCGGTCACGACCTCGGTGTCGACCACCTCACCAGCCGGGTCGACGTCGGCGTGACACTGCGCCGCGTCGGCCAGGTGCGCGGCAGCACCACGCGTGAGTGGCAGCAGATGGTCACGCTCACCGAGCAGTTCCGGCGAACCGTCCCACTGCTGCCGCTGCCGCCGTCCGGGATGCCGGAGCCGACCGGCGTACCGTTTCCGGTCACTGCCGATCAGCTGCACAGCGGCTCGGTGACCGTCGGCGCGGTGCGCACCCCGTCCGATCGGGCCCGTCCCGGGGAGTTCAGCGACGCCGTACCCCTCGGGTTCGTGCGGCTCGGTGACCATTACCGCCTCGTGATCCGGGCCGTGCAGAACGAGGGTCCGGTGGAGCTGCTCCTCGACGTCACCGCCGTCGCGGAGCTGCGGGACCACTTCGCCGGGCCGGGTCTGGAGGGCCTGGCGACATACGAACGCCCACCGGGGTACGCGGAGCCGACCCGCAGCCTCGACCAGGAACCGGAGGGTGTCGAGCCCGCCGGGTGGGCCGCACTGCGCGACGACCCGGCCGTCGACCTGGACCGGCCCCGGTGGGATGCGCTCACCACGCTCGCCCCGGACGTGCCCGCCGCACGGCTGCTCAGCTGGATCCGGGCGATCGGCCACACGCCCGGCGACCTCACCGCCCTGGCCGACCGGATCGGTGTCGCCCCACGGTCGCTGCTGACCCTCGCCGTCGACATCGGCGTCGACCCGCGGGCGCTCACCGTGTTCGCCAGCCGCCTCGTACGGCTCGACGCGATCACGGTGCCGGAGCTGCGCGACACTCTCGACCCGTACGGGCGGATCACCGACGACGACGTGGTGGCGATCGCGGACATCGCCGGCCGGTTGGGCCTCGACGCCGACGCCCTACCGGCGCTCCTCGACTTCGTCGCCTACGACGTGCCGTTCGATCTGCTCACCGCGCTACCGGACACCCTGCTCGCCGCGGCGATGGCGGTGGCCTGGCTACGGCACGACATCGACACCCGGCCCGACCGGGCCGCCGAGGCGCTCGGCCTCGACGACAGTGACCAGGTCGAGGACCTGGCGATGGCGCTGGGCGTGCTGCCCGGCCACCTGGCGGTGATCGCACCGGAGGTCCGGGATGCCGTGCTTCCGGACCTGGACGTGCCCGGTTCGAGCGGCGCGCCGACGGCCGGGCGGGCCGAGGCCGTCCGCGAGAATCTGCGCCGCAGCGGCTACCTGCCGCACGACAACGCCGCCGGCCTCACCCGTCAGTTGACCCTGGCCGGTCGGCTCGGCTTCCACCCCGGTCAGCTCTCCTTCCTGCTGCCCTCGCCGCACATCGTGATGCTGGCCCACGAGTTCCTCGTCGACGTGCCGCTGCAACGTGTCGAACTCACCCTGCGGCTGCTCGCCGAGGACCTGACCCGCCCGTCCGAGGCGTTGCTGACCGGTCTGCCACGCACCGAGGTCAGCGACGCCGAGCTGACCGAGTGGGCGGACTCGCTCACCAGCACCGACCTCGTGGCCGAGGAGTTCCGGGCCAGCGCCCGTGCGCTGCTCGACCGGCCGTGGGGCGACCTGCGGGGGGCGACAGCGCTCGGCTACCGGGCCGGCTCGTCGGAGCTGAACCGCTTCCTCGACGTCGCCCAGGTCGCGGTGGCCAGCGGCCGGATACCTGTGGACCTGCTCCGCATCGCGCACCGGCTGAACCTGTCGGCGGACACGGTGCTGGTCGCGGCCCGTGTCATCGGCACCGACCCGCGATACCTGCACCCGTTCACCGCGCCGCTGCTACGCAGCGAGCTACCCGCGTCCCACCCGGACCACCAGAGCGTCGCGGACGTCGCCGAGCTGCTCCGGACGTACGCCGCCCGCCGGTCGCCGCTGCACGACGAGTCGTTGCGCGTCCCGTGGATGTTTCGGCAGGCGGCCCGGGGTGCCCTCGGCGCGTGGGGCGCGGTGGTGACCCCGGCGGTCCTGGCCACGGCGCTGGGCCAGTTGGGGCGCGCGGAGGTGCCCGAGTTCCACACCGACGCGTTGCACGATCGGGGCAGGCAGCTCAGCGAGGCGAGGCAGCGGTTCGCCGACGACCTGCCCGCCGACCGGATCGGCGCTCTCGGTGACCTCGGTGGTCTGCTCAACCGCTGGATGGCCGGGCTGCGGCAGATCACCGGCATGCATCAGGCCGTCGACGCGGCGGCCCCGGGCAGCCGAGATCCGCTGCGCAACGCGGTGGTGGCGCGCGACCGGCTGGAACGCGCGATCATCCACCTGCTGGACGCCGAGGCGCGGCCGACGCCGGAGCTGCGCGCGGCGTGGGCGGACCGGGATCAGGCCGTGCGGGATCTGACAGTGGAGCCACCTGCCCGGCTGTCCCGTACCCTGCCCGGGTTGCTCCTCGCGGTCCTCACCGCCGACGCCCGGTACGCCCGGCTGCTGTCCGCCGCCGTCGCCGCGAACCTGCGGCAGCGCCCCGAGCTTCGCGAACCGGATGGCACACCGCACCCCGCCGTCGCCGAGCTGGCCGGCGCTGTCGAGTCGGTCGGGAGGACGTTCGAGGCGATCCTGCAGGACCAGCCGTTCTTCCAGCGGCCGGACGACCTGAGCGCCCTGGAGCTGGACGAACGTCTCGCCAACGCGTTGCCGGACACGCACGGCAGCGCCGTGCAGGGGCAGCGCTCCGGTGAGGCGTGGCTGGGGACGTACTGGGCCCGACGGTTCGCCGATCCGCGGTTCGACGCGTCCACCTTCGCTCTGGATCACCAGGCGCGGCCGTGGCTCGACCACGGTGCGGTCCTGGCGCTCGCCCGCGCCGCCGGTCAGCCGCCCTGGACCGTCCACCGCCTGGTCGCCGACGATCTGGAGCGGACCCCGGTCGAGCTGCTGGACCCGGCCAACCGGCACGGCGTCCCGCTCGGACGCCTGCTGGAGTACGCCAGCCGCTGGTACCTCGACCCGGCCGTCTTCGGCTTCCTGGACCGCGCCGCCCTTGCTGACGACGACCGGCACGCGGAGTACGCCGCGCAGCTCGAGGACCACCTGAACGACCGGGACAGCGTGGTGACCGCGCTCGTGTTGGCCCGCGCGACACAGGGGCGCTTTGCCGGTCCTCCGGCGGACACCGTGCTGTTCGACGACCCGACGGCCGTGGTGCTGAGCATGGGTCTGCCCCGTGCCTGGGGGACGGGCGACCCGGTCCCGCGCGAGGCGCTGGTGGAGTTCGCCGAGCTTGAGGTGTCGCTCATCGACCTGATGGACGTCCAGGAGCCGTCCATCGTGCTGGGCGCCGAACTCGGCGTGCCGGCGATGTGGGTGGCCCTGGTCGGCACGCGGGTCGGCCGGGTGCCGTTGGACCTGGCGGCGCACGCGGCGCGGCTCGGGGTGGCGGACCCGCTGCTGCTGTTCGCGCTGGTCGCCGAGCTGGGCGTCGACCCCGCCGTGTTCACCTCGGCCGACGGGCTGCGGGCGCTGAACGACCCCGCCCCCGCGGAGGACCGGTACGCACCGGTGCGCGCCCTGCTGACGGACCCGGTGACCGGCCCGCGACTGGCTACCGCGTGGACCCGACCGGGGTCCCGGGTCGATCCGGTACCGGGCGGCGACCGACCGCCACGGCCGTTGCCCGAGTCGGTGTGGCAGATCTACCGGACGACCGGCCGGGTGCCCACCGACATCGTCCGGCTCGCGGCCAGCGCGTTCCTGCACCCGGCGGTGCTCGCCGACGTCGCGGCCGACCTGGGGATGGACCCGCGCGTGGTGTCGGTGCTGGTGCAGTCCCTACCGGACGGCCCGCAGCGGGACCTGGCATCCACCGCGCCGCCCGCGCCGCGTGTCGACCGGGCCGCCCGGGTACGCGACGTGGCAGTGGAGTGGACGGACCGGCTCGAACGCCGCTGGTCGGTCACCGCCGACGAGATCTTCTCGCTCTTCCATTTCCTTCGAGGTGAGGGGCACGCGCTCACCGTCCTCGACAACGGGTCGACCGCCCAGGTCACGGACCTGCTGACCCAGTGGCGGGCGGAGCGGGCGGCCCGGCAGGGACGCCCGGCCCTGACCACACCGGCGAACTCGCTCGACTTCGACGAGGCCGTCAACTCCGCGGACGCCGGCCCCGGAATCCGGCCCATCGAGGACCCGCCAGGTCTGCTGGATTTCCTGCGGGCCATCCCGGGCGTCGAGGTCACCGACTTCGCCGACGCCGCGCAGGCGGACGTGGCGGCGCAGTGGGAGGCAGCCGGAGGGCGGACCAGCGACCCGGCCGACGACTCGTCCGACAGCGACCCGTCCGACAGCGACGCGAGCAGCACCGTCGACGCGCTGACGCCGGCACGGCGATCTCCCGCCGAGCCCGGGGCGATCGGCGACCCCGAGGGCGCAGCTCGGCCTCGGCTCCCGGCCGGCGAGCTCGTCGGGCGGGCGCTGCCCGGTCTGGGTCGCGCCGGTGGCCGCGACCCCGAGCGGCTGCGGCAGTGGGTGGCCGCTGTGGAGCCGGATCGGCCCGGCGAGGAGGTGACGCTGAGCGAGACCGACTGTGTGGTGCGGGCGTACGCGGCGTTCGTCGCCCTGCACGGCCGCAGCGCGAACGTGGTGGACAACCGGGTCGCCGCCGCGCCGGAGTCGATGACGGTGCGGGACCTTCAGGAGCTGTTGAACGGGTCGCTGCGGCCGTTGGCGGACTGGCCCGCTCTGGTCGACGGGTTGCGTGCCACTCCAGGGGCGATGGCGCTGATCCACCTGCCCGCGAACGACCTGGTGCTCGCGCCGGACGCCGGCCCGGCTCGTGGGCACGTCTTCTGGCTGTGGTCGGACGACCGGGACGGGACTCCGACGCTACGGGTGATCGACACGCAGCGCGGTGGTCTGCTCGCGGACGAGGCGTTCACCGGTGCGCCGGACACCAGGTGGGAGCGGGCGTTGACCGGACACGGCGTCCGTGCCCTGCTGCTCGACGCGGATGGCCGGCCGGCGACGCAGTTCGTGCCCGTCTCGGCTGGCCGCCTCCGGACGCAGTCGACGCCCGAGGTCGAGGGCCGGCCACCGACGCAGTCGACGCCGGACCGGTCCGCCGTGGACGCGCTGACCCTGGCGTCGCGTTCGCCCGCCGAGCCGGGCGTGCTGGGCCTGCCGGGAACCCGCCACGGGACCGGCTCGGACGCCGTGGCCGCCGCCCTGAGACTGCCCGATCGCCACACCGGCCGGGATCCGGACCGGCTGCGTGGCTGGGTGCGCATGGTGGAGGCGCAGCGCCAGACGGCGTCGCTGGAGCACGACGTGGCCCGCGCGTACGGCGTGTTCGTCGCGATGCACGGCCGGTCGGCGAACGTCGTGGACAGCCGCATGTCGGCCGACGCCGCCACGCTCACCCTGCCCCAACTGCAGCAGCTCCTCGGAGGCCAGCCGCGCCCAGTGAACAACGTGCGTGGCATGCTCACCGCCCTGCGCGACGCGCCCGGCGCGATGGCACTCGTGCACGTGCCCGACCGTGAGCGCGTCTTCTGGCTGTGGTCCGACGACACCGGCGACAACCCAGCCCTCCGGGTCGTCGACCCTGCCCACCCCGGGTCGTTGGCACTTCCCGCACCCGGCATGCTGCCGCAGATACTGGGGACGCCCGACGTCACGGTCCTCGCCCTGGACGCGGACGGCCAGCCCGCCGGCCCCCCGTCGGTCGACACACTGCCACCGCCGGCCGCAGCAACCGAGGACACCACGGTGCCCTGGTATCTCCAGGACGGCGCGCTCGGCCAGTTCACCGTCGTGGCCGCGGGCCGGCCGGCCACCACCCGCACCGGCTCTCCCGCGCAGATCGCGCGGAGCCTCGTCGCCGGACTGCCCGTCATCCCCGGCATCGCCACGACCGACGCGGCGGCGATCCGGGCCGGGGTGCGTCGGGAGATCACCCGGGCGTTGACCGCACCGGAACACGGCAGTGACCCGTCCGATGTCGCCTACGAGCAGTACCTCGAACAGTGGGACGAGCGGCTCACCAGCGGCATCCACCTGAGCGCCGGTGACCGTCTGGTGTGGATCCTCCCGGTGCCCCGGGAGGCCCGCCCCGCCCCGCCCACACCCAAGAAGGACGCCCGGGTCTACAAGGTCAGCTTCGGCTCCACGTCCCGGGAGTGGACCAGAGACCGCGAGCGGTCGTCGGGCAGCGCCTTCAGCCCGGACACCGCGCTCTCCGATTTCAGCAGGTACCTGACCCGGATCATCTTCCAGGTGCCGGACGTCGCCTTCGCCAGCCACCGTGAGCAGGGCAGCTCGGAGAGCCGCAAGGTGGTCGCCGGGCGCCAGATGTTCGTGAACGCCTCCACGCCGTTCCAGGCCGGCCTGGCCTTCACCGTGTACGTCGACGGCCGGCTCTGGGCCACCACAGCGACCCGGCCCGCCTCCGACGACCTGCTGCTCATCCAGTTCCCCACGCCGTACACGCAACCCGGGAACGGGCGACTGGACCCGGCTCGCGCCGACGTGCCGGTGGACCTGCCCGCGCCCCGCACCTCGTACGCCGATCGGGTGATCAACGCCCTGGCCACCGAACAGTTGATCACCAGTTGGCACCGGGCCCTGCGGGAGAGCCTCGACGCGGACGAGGCCGTTCCGTTCGCCGAGCAGGGTGTGGCGCAGTTGCTCAACGAGCGGACCGCGCTCAACCGCAACCGGCGCCTGCTGCACGGATCGGACCGCGTCACCGGCCTGCACCACGGCGGTAAGAGCATGGCCCTGCACCTGATGCTTCAGCCGGTGAGCCTGCAACACCTCGGTGACGCGCCGGACGTGGCGGTCCGCGACGACCTCGGCGTCATCGCGTCGACGGGCACCAGCGCCGACGGCGCCCACAAGGTGGCGGTCACCGGTGAGGTGGCCTCGTACGGCATCAGCCACATCCCCCGACCCCCGGCGACGCCGGGGGGCAAGACGCCCAAGGACACGCGGTGGCAGGGCACTGTCGGCGCCGGGGTCAGCGGCAGCACGGGCCGCGACGCCGGGGTGCAACTGGGTGAGAGCGTGCTCAACCACACGGTGTTCAAACGCAAGAGTGCGCAGACGCGGTACCGCCAGCAGTTCGAGGCGGTCCTGGTGACCCGGCTCAGTTCCGGCGAGGTCCGGCCGGTGGTGCTGCTCGGGATGCCCGGCGAGGTCGGCGTCTGGCAGGAGCAGCGCGGCGCGTACGAGCAGGCGTTGCTCGGTGCCCCGATGGACGGTCCGATCGTGGCGGTGCCGCCGGCCGCGCGGCGGGTCGGGCGGCTCGTCGACGAGGAGGAAATTCGTAACCGTCTCGGGCCGCGTGCCGTCGAGGTCCTGACCGGTGGTCGGGTGGTTGATCCGAAGACCCGACGGTTGATGCCGTTCGTCGAGACGCCGCAGATACGGGGCCGCTACCCGGCGACGCCCGTACCCGGCGAGCCTCTGGCCCTGGCCGCCCGACGCGGTCTGGGCCCGACCGCACCGGTCTCGCTGCCGGGTGCCGAGATCGTGCTGGACACCGCCGTCGACGGTCTGCTCACGCTGTCACATCGTGAGGACTTGCCCGTCGACGTGCTCGCGGACCTGGAGATCCACATCGGGCGCGACGCCATGGAGGCGGACCCGAGTCGGTTCCAGACCGGCGACCCGTTCCAGGTGATCATCGAAGGTGTCCCCTACGACGTGCTCGTTCTCGCCTACCTGGAGGAGTTGCGGGACACGGCCGCGTATCCGATGGACGTCAACCTGCGCGCGTTGCAGGGCAGCTCGGTGGAGGGCTCGGTCGGCACCTCCAGCGGGGTGGGCGGCGGTTTCGGTGGCGGCGTGCTCGTTCCGTTGCCGCTGAGCGACTGGAAGTTCCAGCTCGGGTCGGCGGAGATCCAGGGCGAGTGGGAGTGGTCCCGCTCCGACGCGTACGACGGCACGATCAAGCACTACCGGCGTACCGAGACGACGGGGGGTGTGACCGAACTCCGGTACCGGACGATCTACGAGGTCGTGCTGCGCCGCGCGCCGACTCCGGACCACGCGGCGGGTCCGCGGGTGACCTACCTGATCGGTGACGAGCCGACCGATCCGGGCGAGCCGGACGTCGCCGCGCTGCGTACTGTGCTGCCCGACGAGCACCGGTTGGAGTCACCGGTCACGCCGGGCGAGCTGGACCTTGCTGGCCGGGTGTCCAACGTGACCTTCCGCGAGTGGGACCATGCCGATCCGATCCCGTACGAGAAGGAGTCCGCGGCGGGGGTGTTTCCCTTCCTCACCGGGCTGCCCGAGGTCGCCGCTCAGGCCGCTTACGCGTTCCAGCAGCTCAACAACCTGGATCGCCGGTGGTTCGCGGAGCCGCTGAACTGGCCGCGTCCGTTGTGGGGCCTGGGCATCGCCAGCCAGGCTGCCGGTCGTCTGGCCGAGATGACCGACGGCTTCGGCTGGCTGATCGCGCTGCCCGACGAGGGCGGTCACCACCAGGCCGTACGGGTGCAGGTGCGGGCGTTCAACCCCGAGCAGACCCGGGCACCCTCGACCGTCGAGATCGAGCACTACCAGCAGTTCAATGCCGGTCACAAGTGGTCGCACGACGCGGGTCGGAGCGTCGATGTCAGCATGTCCGGTGGCCCGTCCATCCCCGTCGGCGGGTCCGGCAAGGACGCCGCCCGCCCCGGCCAGGACGGACCGGTCGGGCCGGACCGCCCGCAGATCGGCGGCGGCGGTGGCGGACCGGTGCCGGGCGGCGACGAGGGTGGTCGTGGCCGACTCTCCTTCGGGCCGTCGCTCGGCTACCGGCGGTCCCGCGAGGACGGCGTGTCCGACGAGTCCGGGTACATCGACATCACCCGGGCCACCTACGGCGGGCTCACCCAGCACCATCGCAGCGACCTCGTCTTCAAGATCACTGCGGAGCGGTGGGACGGTGAGCAGGGCGAGGTCACCCGGGGTGTGCGCTACCTGCGCGTCAACCTCGGCAAGGACTTCATCACACCGGACCGGCTCGCGGCGGCCCTCGGGCTGCCCGGCGCCACCACCGTCACGCCGGCCAGCCCACCGGCCCGCCGCCCGGTCGACAGGGAGCCGGTCCGGGCCTGGTCGCACCCGGAACGGCTCACCGCCAGCACCGTGCTGCCCGCCGTCACCCATGCGTTGTCAGCCTGGAAACTGCTGCCGCGCCGCGCCAATCCGGCCGAGCTGCCGCCGAACCTCCTCGTCCGAGCCCTCACCGCCCGGTTGCGGCCCGCAGCCCTGGACGGGCAGTTCGCCACCCTGACCGGCTCGGGCATCCGGGTGTGGCAGCCGATCGTCGCCGACGGGAAGATCCGGTTCCTGCTCGTCCAGGTGACCGGCGACCTCCAACCGCCCACCGCCGACCTGCCCCGCGACGACGTCAACCTGACCGAACGCAGCGAGGCGGTGACGGCGCACTCGACCGAGACCGGCCACACCGGCACGCTGCACGTGACCGGACTGGCACGCGCCCGAGGCGACATCGGGCCCCGGGCCGACCTGGTCGGCGAGCTGCGGGCCGAGTGGGAACGCACCACCGGCGCGGTCAGCGGCCTGACCGACGAGACAAAGGACATCATGCGGCTCGGCATGCGCCAGTCGCACGAGTTCACCCACCCCGTCACCTTCCGGGTCGACATCGGCCTCACCACCGAACTGCCGCAGCTCCTGCGCTTCCTCACCACCACCGGTACCAACCTCTACCGCGCCCTGGAAGGTCTGGTGCGGCGCGACGCCGGCTCGTGGAGCCGCTGGTCGGCTGACGCGCCGGTGGTGGGCCGGGCCGCCTGGTGGGAACGCACCACCACGATCACCGACATCACCGCCGACTGGCGAGTGCTCGTCCCGGCGTACCTGACGATCCCGGACGTGCCCTCGACCGCCACCGGGCCAGCGAACGGCAGTTGGGTGCCGGCCGGCCCGTCCCGACCGGCGGCGCGGCCCTCGATCCGGGTCGAGCGGGGCCCACACCCCGCGCGACCCGCCCTCAACACGGCGGTACTGGCCGACCCCACCTTCACCCCGCAGACGATGCGCGCGGTCGCGGAAGCCGCGCACGCCTGGGCGAAGCTGGTCACCGAACCGCTGCGGACCTGGCCGGACGTCTTCGACGAGGACAATCCTCCCCAGATCGCTCGCAAGGGTGACCTCAGCTCGCTGGAGCGCGCTGTCGCCCACCACACCTCGGACCGCCAGCTCAACCGGCGCTTCGAGGACCTTCTCAACCACCGCTACGAGGTCGGGGACACCGGTATCCGGCTCGGTCTGGACCTCCGTGGCTCGTCGTTCAACGTGGACCTCGCCCCGGACGGAACGGTGTCGCCGCGCGGCTTCGCCCACAAGGGCCGCACGTACCGGCAGCGGGACACCAAGCCCAGCTACGAGGTCTCCGAGAGCACCAGCTCGTCGGTGGGTGCCGGGGCGGCGTTGAGCGGCACGCTGGGTGACGCCCGCACCGGCCCCGGCGGCTCCGGAACCCGTGGATTCGGCAGCGGCCGGGGCAGCGGGGGCGAGATCAGCAACGTCGGTGAGCGCAACAGCGAGCGGCTGACCCAGTACCACCTCATGCGCTACGACGTGACACTGGTGATCTACCCGCCCGGCAACCCGGGCCATCGGCTGCTGATCGACGAGGACGGCGCGCTGTTCGCGGTGACGACGGTGCGCCCGAACATCGCGTATCAGCCGTCGGCCCGGTTCGCGCCGACGGTCGACGACCCGGTGCAGGGCATGGAGCTGGGCAGCCGCATCGACAGGGTGGCGCCCGGTCGGCCTGCGCTGACAGCGGCGCCGGCCGCCCGGCCGATCGTGCCGGTGCGGGCTGCGCCGCCCAGCAGGTTGGACGAGACGGACTTCCGCCGGACCGTCGACGAGGTGGCCGACGCCGGGCAGGTGGCGTCCGTACGCGCCAATCTGCTCTCGCTGGCGGAGTGTCTGGCGTTGGCCGAGCGGATGGTCAACCGGCTGTATCCGTCTGCGACACCGGAGTTGCACGCGTTGCGCCCGCGTCGGACGCAGGAGGCCGACGCCGCCGGGTCCTGGTTGACCGGGCAGAGCGACTGGACGCCGGTGACGGACTGGGACGCCGTGGTCGGCGAACTGCGCGGCCGTCCGGGGTCGACGGCTGTGGTGCTGCTGCAACGGCCGAACCAGACGGTGCACCACATGTTCCTCGCGCACACCCTCACTGATGGTCGGGTGTTGTGGGCCGATCCGGGTCGGGTGGCCGGCGAGCGGGTCTTCGACCATCCGGGACGGTTCGCCGACGCCCGGCTCGAATCGGCCATCGCCGCTCGTACCCTGGTCATCGGTCCGGATGGCACCGTCGCGCCCGGCCGGTCCGTCCCGGAATCCTCCTCGACGGCCCGCGCGATGGTGGACGCACCGCTCGGCCACGACGTACGCGGTCCCGTCCCACGCCTGGGCCGGCCGGGAAACCGCCGCGGAACCGGCTCCGACGCCGTGGCCGCAGCTCTGACCCTGCCCGATCGCGACACCGGCCGGGATCCGGGCCGGTTGGGCGACTGGGTGCGTACGGTCGAGGCGCAGCGCCAGACGGCGTCACCGCAACACGACGTGGCCCGCGCGTACGGGGCGTTCGTCGCGATGCACGGCCGGGCGGCGAACGTGGTGGACAGCCGGCACTCGCCGGACGTCGTGCGGCTCACCCTGCCCGAACTCCAGCAGTTGCTCGGCGGCACGGTGCGCCCCTTGACCAACGTACCGGGCATGCTCACCGCGCTGCGGAACGCGCCCGGCGCGATGGCCCTGGTGCACGTGCCGGACCGCGACCGCGTCTTCTGGCTGTGGTCCGACGAGACCGGCGACGCCCCGGTCCTGCGGGTCGTCGACCCCACCCACGCCGGTCTGCTGGATCGGTCCGCGCCCAGCGTTTACCACGAGATGCTGCGCACGCCCGGTGTCACAGTGCTGGCGCTGAACGCGGACGGCCGGCCCGGCGGCGAGCCAGCCGCCGACCCTCTGCCCCCGCCGGCCGCGACGACGCACGGGACGACAGTGCCCTGGTATCTCCAGGACGGCGCGCTCGGCCAGTTCACCGTCCTGGCCGCCGGCCGACCGGCGAGCGCCCGTGTCGGTTCTGCCGCGCAGATCGCGAGGGCCTTCGTCGCCGGTCTGCCCGTCCTCCCCGACGTGCCGGCCACCGACGCGACGGCGATCCGGAACGAGGTACGGCGGGAGATCACCCGGGCGCTGACCGCCCCGGAACGCGGCGCCGGTCCGGCCGACTCCGCCTACGAGCAGTACCTCGAACACTGGGACGAGCGGCTCACCAGCGGCATCCACCTCAGCGCCGGCAAGCGTCTGGTGTGGATCCTGCCGGTGGCGAGGGTACCCCGACCGGCTCCACCCGCACCCGAGCAGGACGCCAAGGTCTACAAGGTCAGTTTCGGCTCCACGTCCCGCGGCTGGACCACTGACAGGGAGCGGCCGTCCGGCGGCGTCTCCAGCTGGGACACCGCGCTCGGCGGGATCAGCCGGCACCTGACCCGGGTGATCTTCCAACTGCCGGACATCACCTTCGGTAGCCAGCGTGAGCAGGGCAGCTCCGAGGGTCGCAAGGTGCTCGCCGGTCGCCAGATGTTCGTCACCGACTCCACGCCGTTCCAGGCTGGCCTGGCCTTCACCGTGTACGTCGACGGCCGACTCTGGGCCACCACGCCGACCCGGCCCGCCTCCGACGACCTGCTGCTCATCCAGTTCCCCGCGCCCTACACCGATCCGGCGAACGGGCAGTACCGCCCGGCCCGCGCCGCCGCTTCCACCGACGGCTCACCACCCCGTACCTCGTACGCCGACCGGGTGATCAACGCCCTGTCCACCCGACAATTGATCACCAGTTGGCACCAGGCGCTGCGGGAGGGCCTCGACGCCGATGCGGCCGCCGACTTCGCCCGGCAGGGCGTGGCGCAACTGCTCAACGAGCGGACCGCGCTCAACCGCAACCGGCGCCTGTTGAACGGCTCGGACCGCGCCACCGGTCTGCACCACGGAAGCACGACCATGTCGCTGCACCTGATGCTCCAGCCGATGAGCCTGCAACACCTGGGTGACACGCCGGACGTGGCGGTCCGCGACGACCTCGGCGTCATCGCGGAAGCCGGTACGAGCGCTGACGGCAGCCGGCACGTCTCACTGGCCGGCGAGGTGGCGTCGTACGGCATCAGTGCCATCGCCCGTGCACTGCCCAAGCCGGGCGAGAAGCTGCCCAAGGACAACAGGTTGCAGGGCACGGTCAGCGGCGAGCTGAGCGGCAGCGTCGGTCGCGACGCCGGGGTGCAACTGGGTGAGAGCGTGCTCAACCACACGGTGTTCAAGCGCACCGACGCGCAGACGCGCTACCGCCAGCAGTTCGAGGCGGTCCTGGTGACCCGGCTCAGTTCCGGCGAGGTCCGGCCGGTGGTGCTGCTGGGGATGCCCGGGGAGGTAAGCGTCTGGCAGGAGCAGCGCGGCGCGTACGAGCAGGCGTTGCTCGGTGCCCCGATGGACGGTCCGATCGTGGCGGTGCCGCCGACCCCTCGGCGGATCGGGCGGCTCGTCGACGAGGAGGAGGTCCGGAACCGTCTCGGGCCGCGCGCTGTCGAGGTTCTCACCGGTGGTCGGGTCGTCGACCCGACGACCCGACGGCTGATGCCGGCCGTCGAGACGCCGCAGATGCGGGGCCGCTACCCGGCGACGCCCGTACCCGGTGAACCCCTGGCCCTGGCCACCCGGCGCGGCCTCGGCCCGACCGCGCCCCTGTCGCTGCCCGGCGCGGAGGCGGTGCTCGACACCGCCACCGAAGGGCTGCTCGCCCTGTCACACCGCGACGAGTTGCCCGTTGACGCCATCGAGGACCTGGAGATCCATATCGGGCGCGACGCGATGGAGGCGGACCCGAGTCGGTTCCAGACCGGCGACCCGTTCCAGGTGATCATCGATGGCATCCCGTACGACGTGCTCGTCATCGCCTACGTGGAGGAGTTGCGCGACACGAGCGCGTATCCGATGGACGTCAACCTGCGCGCGTTGCAGGGCAGCTCGGTGGAGGGCTCGGTCGGCACCTCCAGCGGCGTGGGCGGCGGTCTCGGCGGAGGTCTGCTCGTCCCGTTGCCTCTGCAGGAGTGGAAACTCCAACTCGGGCGGGCCGAGCTGCAGGGCGAGTGGGAGTGGTCCCAGTCCGACGCGTACGACGGCGCGGTCAAGCACTACCGGCGTACCGAGACGACGGGGGGTGTGACCGAACTCCGGTACCGGGTGATCTACGAGGTCGTGCTACGCCGCGCGGTGACCCCGGACCACGCGGCGGGTCCGCGGGTGACCTACCTGATCGGTGACGAGCCGACCGATCCGGGCGAGCCGGACGTCGCCGCGCTGCGCACCGTGCTGCCCGACGAGCACCGGTTGGACCGGACTGTCACGCCGGGCGAGCTGGACCTGGCCGGCCGGGTAACCGACACGAACTTCCGTGCGTGGAATCAGGCCAACCCGATCCCGTACGAGAGCGAGTCCGCTGCCGGGGTGTTCCCCTTCCTGCCCGGGCTGCCCGAGGTCGCCGCTCAGGCCGCTCGCGCGTACGCGCAGCTCAACAACCTGGATCGCCGGTGGTTCGCGGAGCCGCTGAACTGGCCGCGTCCGTTGTGGGGTCTGGGCATCGCCAGTCAGGCTGCCGGTCGTCTGGCCGAGATGACCGACGGCTTCGGCTGGCTGATCGCGCTGCCCGACGAGGGCGGTCACCACCAGGCCGTACGGGTGCAGGTGCGGGCGTTCAACCCCGAGCAGACCCGGGCACCCTCGACCGTCGAGATCGAGCACTACCAGCAGTTCAGCGCCGGACACACGTGGTCGCACGACAGCGATAGGAGCGTCGGGGTCGGCATCTCGGCCGGTCCGGTCTTCCCGCTCGGCGGCTCCGGCAAGGCCGACGACCCGACCGACCGGGTCGCCCCGTCCGACCCGTCCCGCCGGCAGGTCGGTGGCATCGGCAGCGGCGGGCCGCTGCCCGGTGGTGACACCGCGGGCGAGGGCGGTCTCGGTCGCCTCGCCTTCGGTCCGTCCGGTGGCTACCGGTGGTCCCGCGAGGACGGGGTGTCCGACGAGTCCGGGTACATCGACATCACCAGGGCCACCTACAGCGGGCTCACCCAGCACCATCGCAGCGACCTCGTCTTCAGAATCAGCGCTGAACGGTGGGACAGTGAGCAGGGCGAGGTCACCCGGGCCGTCCGCTACCTGCGCGTCAACCTCGGCAAGGACTTCATCACACCGGACCGGCTCGCGGCGGCCCTCGGGCTGCCCGGCGCCACCACAGTCTCGCCGGCCAGCCCACCGGCCCGCCGCCCGGTCGACAGGGAGCCGGTCCGGGCCTGGTCGCACCCGGAACGGCTCACCGCCCGCGCCGTGCTGCCCGCCGTCACCCGCGCGCTGTCGGTCTGGAAGCTGCTGCCGCGCCGTGCCGACCCGGTCGACCTGCCACCCACGCTCCTGGTCCGCGCGCTCACCGCCCGGTTGCGGCCCGCCGCCCTGGAAGGGCAGTTCGCCACCCTGACCGGCGCCGGTCTGCGGGTATGGCAGCCCATCGTCACCGACGGGACGATCCGGTTTCTGCTCGTCCAGGTGACCGGCGACCTCCAACCGCCCACCGCCGACCTGCCCCGCGACGACGTCGCCCTGACCGAACGCAGCGAGGCGGTGACGGCGCACTCGACCGACACCGCGCACTCGGGCACCCTGCACGTCGGCGGACGGGCCCGGGCCCGTGGCGAGATCGCCTCGACGGCAGACCTGGCCGGCGAGTTCCGGGCCGATTGGCAGCGCACCACCGGCGCGGGCAGCGGCCTGGCCGACGAGACCAAGGACATCATGCGGCTCGGCATCAAGCAGTCGCACGAGTTCACCCAGCCCATCACCTTCCGGGTCGACATCGGCCTCACCACCGAACTCCCGGAACTCGTCCGCTTCCTCGCCACCACCGGTACCAACCTCTACCGCGCCCTGCAAGGACTGGTGTTGCGGGACGCCGGCTCGTGGAGCCGCTGGTCGGCCGACGCGCCGGTGGTGGGCCGAGCCGCCTGGTGGCAACGCACCACAGCGATCACCGGCATCAGCGGCGACGGGCGGCTCGTCGTCCCCGCGTACCTGACGATCGCGAACGCTCCCTCAGCCGCCAACGGGCCGGCGGACGGCAGTTGGGCGCCGGCCGGGCCGTCCCGGCCAGCAGCGGTGCCCGCGGTCCGGGTCGAGCGGGGTCCGCATCCGGCACCGCCAGCCCTCAACGCGGCGGTGCTCGCCGATCCCACCTTCACCCCGCAGTCGGTGCGCCCGATCGCCCGCGCCGCCCACGCCTGGGTCAAGCTGGTCACCGAACCGCTCCGGACGTGGCCGGTCACCTTCGACGAGAACCATCCCCCGGGCATCGCCCGCAAGGGCCACCTCAGCTCGCTGGAGCGCACTGTCGCCCACCACACCTCGGACCGCCAGCTCAACCGCCGGTTCGACGAACTACTCGAACACCGCTACCGGGTCGGTGATACCGGCATCCGGCTCGGTCTCGACCTCCGCGGCGCGTCGTTCAACGTGGACCTCGCCCCGGACGGCACGGTGTCGCCCCGCGGCTACACCCACAAGGGCCGCAACTACCGGCAGCGGGACACCAAACCGAGCTACGAGGTCTCCGAGAGCACCAGTTCCTCGGTGGGCGGCGGAGCGACACTGCGTGGCACGGGCGGCAACGTCCGCACGGGCCCGGGTGGCTCCGGGTACCGCGGCTTCGGTGGCGGCCGGGGGTACGAGGGCGAAACCAGCAACGTGGGCGAACGCAACAGCGAACGGCGAGCCCAGTACCACCTGATGCGCTACGACGCGACAGTGGTGATCTACCCGCCCGGAGATCCCGGCTACCGGCTGCTGATCGACCGGGACGGGGGGCTGTTCGCGGTGACGACAGTGCGACCGGACACCACGTACCAGCCGCCGGCCCGGTTCGAGGCGACGGTCGTCGACCCGTTACAGGGCATGGAGTTGGGCAGCCGGATCGACCCGGTGCTCCCCGTTCAGCCCGCGATCGTGCCGGTGCGCGCCGCGGCGCCGACCAGGTTGGACGAGTCGGCGTTCCGCCGGACGGTGGGCGAGGTGGCCGACGCCGGGCAGGCGGCGGCCGTACGCGCCGGTCTGCTGTCCCTGGCTGAGTGTCTGGCGTTGGCCGAGCGGATGGTCACCCGGCTCTACCCCTCGGCCACACCGGCACTGCACGCGCTGCGCCCGAGCCGCACGCAGGAGGCCGACGCCGCCGGATCCTGGCTGACCGGGCAGGCCGACTGGACGCCGGTGACGGACTGGGACGCCGTGGTCGGCGACCTGCGCGGCCGGCCGGGTGCGACGGCTGTGGTGTTGCTGCAACGGCCGAACCAGACGGTGCACCACATGTTCCTCGCGCACACAGTCGCCGATGGGCGGGTGCTGTGGGCCGACCCCGGCCGGGCCTCCGGTGAGCGGGTCTTCGACCATCCGGGACGGTTCGCCGACGCCCGGCTGGAATCGGCTGTCGCCGCTCGTACCCTGGTCATCGGCCCGGACGGCACTGTCGTGCCCGGCCGGGCCGTCCCGGAATCCTCCTCGACCGCCCGCGCAATGGTGGACGCACCGCTCGGCCACGACGTACGCGGCAGCGTCCCGCCCCCGGCGACCTGGCGTTCGGAGCTGCCGACCGCCAGCGCGGTGGTGGACCTCGCGGCGGTACGGGCCACCCTCGACGACCGTGCCGCGGCCGGCGACGACCCGATCCCGTACCGGATGGGGGAGGTCCTGCCGGGCGCCGACCCCTCCGGCCTCACCCTGACCCTGGGTACGGCCGGGCCGGTCGACCTGGCCGGGCTCTCCCCACGGCTGGCCGACCCCGCCGCGGTGACCGCCGCACCGGACGGCAACGGCGTCACAGTGCACCTGTCCGACACCCGCGACACCTGGACGGACCTGCGGGCGGTGGCCCGACACCTGCGGGCGTCCGGCCAACAGAGCGTCTCCGCCACTGTCGAGGCGGCGCTCGGGCCGGGCGACCACGGCGCGCTCGCGGGACTGGTCACCACCTACCAGGCGGCGCTCACCCGGATGGTCGGGGTCACCGCGACGACCGCCGACGCGCTGCGCGCCTCGCTGGCCCGGACGAGCCTCAACCTCGGCGTCCTGCAGGCCCAGATCCGGCTGGTGCACGCGCTGCGCGGGGCCGGCGCGGCCGCCGCGCCGGCCTGGGTGGGCAACCATCACTACTGGTGGTACGACGACGAGCCGGTCGACGTGTCGGGGGAGGCGCGCCGACTGCTGGAGATCATCGCCGCGGTCCTGCCCGACCACGCCGACCTGGCCGCCCTCGCTCTGCTCGCCGAGGGCGTGAACCCGGGCGACACCGTCCTCGTTGGAGAGTCATGACCATCCGCATGATCGGGGCCGGCGGCCGTCAGGACGTGTCGGCGGAGCATCCGGCGGACCTGCTCGCCGAACTGATCCCCGGGTACGCCGGGCTGTCGCCGCAGCGCCGCCGGGCGGCCCGGGTCCGGCACGCGGAGGGCTCCCTCACCCGGATCCGGCAGCGGCTCGCCGCCGCGTTCGGGCCGGACGGCGCGGCCCCGACGGTCCTCGTCGACACGCGGCACCCGCACTACCCCGCCTCGTCGGTGCTGTGGATACACACCGACGACGATGAGCGCTACCTCCGCTCGCTGGCCGTCGTCGGCGACATCTTCCTCACGGTGGACGAGGGGCGACCGCCTGCGGAGGCCCCCGACCCGGTGGTGTCGCACCCGGCCGACCCCCACCGCTGAAGGGGACGAAACATGCAGAGACGACGTCCGGTGGTGGGCCGGCGGGCGGAACTCGACGCCCTGTCCACCGCCGGGCGCGACACCACTGCCGCCGGGCGCTTCGCGCTGCTCCGGGGCGTCGCCGGCAGCGGGCGGACGGCACTGTTGCGGGCCGCCGCCGACGCCTGGCGGGACGAGGGTGTGGTGGTGCTCTCGCTGCCGCCGGCCGACCCGGAAGAGACCCCCGAGGGCGGGTTCGAGGCGCTGCTGCACACCGTCCGACGGCACTACGAGCTGCTGGGAGAGCCCACCCTGGCCGCGCCGGTGGCCGCCCTCGGCGCACTGTGCGCGTCGCCCACCGACCATTCGCCGGGCCGAACCGCCGCGCTGGCCCGGGAGGCCGCGACCCTGTTCCACCAGATCGGCCGCCACGGCCGCGCCGTCCTGATCGCCGACGACGCCGGCGGTACGCCGGGACGCGTGCTCGCGCTCGACGCCGCCACCCGGCCCGGTGTCCTGGTCGTCGCCGTCACCGAACCGGACGCGCCGGCCGCCGCCCGCCTCGACGCGGTGGCCGAGGTGGTCGTCGAGCTGCCGCCGCTCCCCGCCCCGGCGGTACGGGAGCTGCTCGACCGCCGACACGGCACCCCGGTCGACGACGCGCTCGTCACCGCGCTGGGGGAGGCGCTCGGTCCGTTGGCCGGGCACCCGGCCACAGTGGTGGCGACTGTCGAGGCGCTGCGTCAGGACGACCGACTCACGGTGGCGGGCGGGCACCTGTGCCTGCGCGACCCGCACGAGTCGATCCCGTTACCGCCGGGCCACCCGCTGACCGCCCGGCTGCACGGGTACGGCGCCGACGCCGTCCGCCTGGCCACGATGGCGTCGGTGGCCCGGTTCGGCCTGGCCGACCTGCCGCTGTTCGCGTCCGCGACGCTCGGCGACCCGGACGGGTACGGCGCGATCCTGGACGAGTTGGTGTGTGCCGGGGTGCTGGTCGCCGACCGGCTCGGCGGCATCGGGCCGCAGAGCCCCGCGCTCGCCGCCCGTCTCGTCCGCGACGCCGGGCCGCAGGCGGTGGCCCGCCTGCACCGTGCCTGCGCCGCCGCCCTGTTGCGCCGAACCGGCGCGGGCGAGGCCGGCGACCGGCTCCGGCTCGCCGACCACGTCACCTCGGCCGGTGCCGCGGTGCCACCGGACCGGCGTACCGCTGTCACCCTGTTGTCCACCGCCGTGCGGGCGGCCGAGCGGGAACCGGACCGCGCGACAGACTGGCTGAGCGCGGCGCTGCGGCACAGCGGCGGAGGGGACGCGGCCGGCGACATCCAGGCGCGGTTGCTGCGGCTGCTGGTCCGTACCGGTCAGTTCGCCCGGCTCGCCGCCGAGGTGGACCGGATCGCCGTCCGTGGCGTCACGGTGGCGGACCACGCCGACCTGGCCGCCGCCGCGCTGCTCGCCGCCCTGCACTCCGGCGACCGGATGTCGCGGCGGGTGCACACAGTCCTCGGCGGCCCGGACGCGATGGTGGCGTTCGGCGACGCCTGGCCGGCCCGCGCTCCCGCGCCGAGCGCCGAGGTGAACACCTCGCTGCTCGCGGCGCACGAGGTCGCCACCATCCGGCGGGCACTCACCGGCGGCCCGGTCGCCGACCCGCTGCTGCGCGCCGGGGGCCTCGGCGACGTGGTCGAGGTGCTGCGCCTGGTGCTTGGCGACGCCCGCTACGGCACGCCTGTCGACGGGGCGGCCGCGGCGTACCACCGGCTGCACCAGCACCGCTGTCGCGGCGACCTCGCCGGTGTGCTGTCCGCCGCCCGGGAGGCGAACCTGACCGGAGCGCCGGACCACGTCGTGCCACGGCTGGCCCGGCTCTGGGCGGCCGAGGCGCTGGCGCTGCGCGGGCAGACCGAGGCCGCCACCGAGTGGGTACGGTCGGTGCCGGACGAGCCGCCGTACGCCGCCCTGCTGTGGTCTGTCACGAACGGCCCCGGCGACGCGCCACGCGACGCGGCGGACGCGGCCGGGCGGATCGCCGCCGGCTGGAGCGCCTACGAGGCCCAGCGGGCGTCCGGCAGCCCGATCGGGGTCGAGCAGCTTCTCGTCCGGATCGCCGACCTCGGCGCCCGGTTCGGTGTCAGCGCGGCGGGCGACCGGCTGCGGGCCCTGCGCCGCACCGGCAGCCCACCGCTCACCACCGAGGCCACGTGCCTCCTCCAGGCACTGACCGACGGGGACCCGGCAGCCGCCGCGCAGAGCGTCGGCCTCGTGCGGGTACGCGGTCACCGCCTCGACCTGTGGCACGCCACGCTGGCGCTCGGCCGCGACGTCGACGACACCGGGACGTGGCTGCTGGAGGCGTACGCGCTGGCCCGGTCGATCGGCGCGCCCGCGGCCCGGTCGGCGGCCGCGGTGGCCCTGCGCCGGCGGGGGATGGCGCCGCCGCAGGCACGTGGGGCCCGACCCGCTTTCAGCGCCGTCGAGTTGCAGATCATCGAGCTGCTGCGCGGCGGAGGCACCAACCGGCAGATCGCCGCCCGACTACGGCTCAGCGAGAAGACCATCGAGAACCACCTGACCCGGCTGTTCGCCCGCACCGGCCTGCGCTCCCGCGTGGAGTTGGCCGCGGCGACAGTGGGGACGGACGTTCTCGGTGCGGCGTCCTGACCGGCTGACGAGAGAGGTACCACAAGGCGTGAAGAGCAAGAGGATCCTCGTCTCCCGGACCGCCGCAGGGTCCTGCCGCAGCATCCGCGAGGCGTTGCAGCGGGCCGAGCACGGCGCGCTCATCATGGTGACGCCGGGCCACTACCCGGAGAACCTGGTGCTCGACAAGGTCGTCACGGTGATCGCCGAGGAGGGCCCGGGCACCGTCAAGATCTCCGCGGCGAGTGGTCCGGCGGTCGTGCTGACCGCCGAATCCGCGGCCCTCAGCGCGCTGACCATCGAGGCGCTCGACGCGGACAGCCCGGCAGTGGCCTTCGAGGCCGGTCAGCTCGCGGTGAGCGAGTGCGAGCTGACCGCCGGCGCCTGGGCGACAGTCTTCGTCCTCGGCCGTGCCGCCCTCACCATGCGGGGCAGCCGGGTCACCAACCAGGCCGGCGCCGGGGTGGTGGTCACCGCCGCGACCGGCAGCGTCCTCGACGACTGCCGCCTCGTCCAGCTCGGCACGTCCGGGGTGGTGGTGGGCGAGAGCGGCGTCCTGCGCATGCGGGCCAGCACCGTGCAGGACGTCGGAGGCAACGGCGTGTGCCTCAACGGGCGCGCCTCCATCGACCTGGAGGACTGCGCGATCATCGGCGCGGCCAAGCCGGCCCTGGCGGTGGAACAACAGGCCGCGGCGGTGATCCGCCGGATGACGGTCACCGGAGGCGACGGCATCGGGGCGTACCTGGCCACCAGTGCAGCGGTGTCCATCGAGGACAGCACGATCAGCGGCATCGGGCACGACGGCGTGTTCGTGAGCAGTAGGTGCGCACCCCGGCTGACCCGGGTGGCGGTGCGCTCACCCGGTCGGCACGGGCTGCGCTTCGTCGGCCAGGCCGCTGGTGTCGTCGAGCGCTGCGCCGTCGTCGGGGCGGGCGCGGCGGCGGTCAGCGTGGACGAACGCTCCACACCCGAATTCAGCGAGCTCGAGGTCGACGGCGGCGCCGACGTCGCGGTGCGGGTCGAGGGCGGCGCCGACCCGTTCTTCCGCCGCCTCCAGGTGTCCGGCTGTGCCGGCACCGCGATCGTGGTCACCGGAGGTGCCCGCTGCACACTCGAGAACACCACTGTGGACCACCCCGGCGGCCACGGGCTCACCGTCGACGCCGCCGCCCGCACGACGGTCACCGGGCTCAGCCTGCGCGGGGCGGCAGCCGTCGGCCTCCACGTCGCGGACGCCGTACTGACCTGCGCCGACGCCGACGTCGCCGGGTCCGGCGGCGCCGGAATCGAGGCCGCCGCCGGGTCGGAGCTGTCGCTCACCAACTGCCGGGTACGCGACAGCCGGGCCGACGGGTGCGTGGTGGCCGCCGGTGGCACCGGCGTCCTCGCCGATTCGGAGTTCGCCGGCAACGCCGGCAACGGCGTCACCATCGCGACCACCGAGCCGGTGCGCCTGACCGGTTGCGCGGTACGCGACAACCGCGGGTCCGGGGTGCGCCAGCTGGTGCCGGGCGAACTGACGGTGGACGGGCTGAACAGTGCCCGCAACGGTGCCCCGGACGCGTACGGCACGACCGCCGCCGGCACCGCCCACGCCGACTCCCCGCCACCGGACCGAGTCGAGATCCGCCGTGCCGGTGACCCGCTCACCGAGCTGCACGACCTGGTCGGCCTGTCCAGCGTCAAGCACGAGGTGTCCTCGCTGATCAACCTCAACAAGATGTCGCAGCGCCGCCGGGAGGCCGGACTCAGCGCCCCGCCGATGGCCCGGCATCTCGTCTTCGCCGGGCCGCCCGGCACCGGCAAGACCACCGTCGCCCGACTCTACGGCGCGATCCTCGCCGACCTGCGGGTGCTGCGGTCCGGACACCTCGTCGAAGTGGCCCGCGCCGACCTGGTTGCCCAGATCATCGGCGGCACCGCGATCAAGACCACCGAGGCGTTCAACCGGGCGCTCGGTGGCGTGCTGTTCATCGACGAGGCGTACACCCTGAGCACCGGCCGGGGCGGCACCGGCCCCGACTTCGGCAGAGAGGCGATCGACACCCTGGTCAAGCTCATGGAGGACCACCGCGAGGACATCGTGGTCATCGCCGCCGGCTACTCCGCCGAGATGCAGCGTTTCCTGGACACCAACCCCGGCCTCGAATCGCGGTTCAGCCGGACCATCGAGTTTCTCAGCTACAGCGCTGCCGAGCTGGTGACGATCGTCGAGGAGCAGTGCCGCCGCCACGACTACCACCTCGACGAGGAGGCGACCGCGTTGCTGTTGGACCATTTCGAGGCCATCCCCAGGACTGGCACGTTCGGCAACGGCCGTACCGCCCGGAAGGTCTTCGAACGAATGGCCGACCGGCAGGCGTCCCGGCTCGCCACCTCCGACCGACTCACCGACGCGGACATGCGCCTGCTCACCGCCGCCGACTTCAGCGCCGACGCATGACGGCAGTCGACCTGCTGGGCGGGCCAGGGCTCACAGTGGTCACCGGCCCGGCCGGCATCGGCCGCAGCCACGCGCTGCGGGTCACCGCGGACGCGGCCGCCCGGCAGGGCGCACCGGTGCTGGCGCTGCGGTTGGCGCCGGAGGACCACGGCGAGCCGTGGTACCTGGCGGGGCGCCTCCTGGCTGCGCTCAGCCCGTCCGGTCGGGCCGTCGAGCCGCCGGCTGCCACTCTCACCGGCCTGCTGCGCCGCCGGCCGGGAATGCTGCTCGTCCTCGACGACGCCCAGTGGGCCGACACCGAGTCGGTGCGGGTGATCGGGGACGCCCTGGCCGACCCGGTGGGCCCGCACCTGCGGTGCCTGGCCGCCGTCCGTACCGGTGGCGGCGCTCCCGTCCCGCGCCCGCACGCCGGCGTCCGGGCCCGGGTCGTCCCGCTGCGTCCGCGGCACCCCGGGGACACCGACGCGCTCGTCGCCCGGCTGCTGCGCGCCAGACCGCACGAGGACCTGGCCGCTGCGGTACGCCGGTACGGCGTCGGGGTGCCCGCAGCGATCGACGCTGTCATCTGCGGCTACCGTGCCGCCGGGCACCTCGTCCGTGCCGACGGTCGCGCCGGGCTGCGCGACCCGGGCGCGGTTCCGGTCATCCCACCCGGACATCAGCTCCTGCGGCCGGTGCACCGGCTCGACCGGCCGGCGCGTGCGGTCGCCCGCGCCCTCGCCGTGCTGCAACCGTTCGGTCCGGCCGCGCCCGAGCTCATCGCGCGGGCCCTCGACCTGAGCGTCGAGGAGGTACGCCGGCATCTCGCCGCGGCACGCACCGAAGGGGTGCTGCGCTGCCGGTCGAGCTGCTGGAGTGTGACCACACCGGCCCTGGCGCTCGGTCTCGTCGCTGCCCGCGGCCCGTACGAGCGACGCCGCGTCGGCCGGGCCGCGGTCGAGGCGCTCCGCACCGACCCGTCCGCCGTGTCCGACCCGCACTACCTGCCCGACCGTCTCGCCGAGGCCGGCAGTTCCGTCGACCCGCAGATGGCGACAGCGCGGCTGCGGGAGGCCGCGACGGCCGGCGCGGGCCGGTCACCGGCCGACGCGGCGCGCTGGTGGGCCGCCGCCGCCGACCTCAGCGGCTCGGCCCGCGACCAGGTGCAGGCCGCCCTGAGCCAGGCGACTGCCGCGCTGCGACGAGGGCTCCGCGACGAGGTGGCCCGGATACTCGAGCCGGTACTGGTCGGGCACGCCGACGACGTCACCCCGGCGCAGCGCGCCGACGCCGCAGCCCTGCTCGCCGGCACCACACCGGAGCCGGACGCCGAGGGGCGCGACAGCGCAACGGGCCGGGATCGGACGCGGCCCACCGCGTCAGACGATCGGCACGGGGACCTCGGATCGGGACGGCTGCCTCTGCCCGACCGCTGCCGCCTCGACTTCCGGGCCGGGCGGTGGACGGCCGCCCTCGACGGGGCCATCCTCGCCGAGGCCGCCGGCCAGGCCGGACCGGCCGGAACCGGCCCGCCGGTCGCCTGCGTCGCAGCCCTGGTGCTGCTCGGTCAGGGTCGACCGAACCGCGCCCGTGCCGTGCTGGACGCCGCCGCCGGCCACCCGTCGCACCTGCTGGCGCCGGCCCTCGCCGACCTGCACCGGGCCCTCGGTGACCCACCAGCGGCGGCCCGTACGGTGCACGCCGCGCTCGACAGGTCCGCCACCGCCGAGCTGTGGGTGCTCGCCGCCGAGATGGCCGCGGAGCACTGTGACCCGGGCGCCGCGCGGGCCGCACGGGAGGCGTCGCTGTCTGCGTACCCGGCGGTCGTCGTCCGGATGGTCGTCGACCGGGACGCCGACGCGGCGGCCGAGGCGGTGGCGCGGGCGCGGGCGCTGAACGAGCCGTACGAGCTGGCACGCACACTGGAACGCGCGGTGCGCTGGTCGGGGCACGACCCCGCGGCGCTCGCCGAGGCGTACCGGATCCTCGGCGGCCTCGGGGCTCTGCTGCACCGGTCCCGGGTCCGGCAGCTCGCCCGCGAACGCGGCGCCCCGGTCGCCGGCCGCGCCGAGACCGTCGCCGAGAGCGACATGCTGCTCGCCGTCCTCGTCGCTGACGGGCTGTCCAACCGGGAACTGGCCGCCGCGACGCAGAACAGCGAGAAGAGCGTCGAGGGCCGCCTGAGCCGCCTGTTCGCCCGGACCGGTTACCGTTCCCGGGTCGAGCTGGCCACCGCGGTGCTGGCCGGGACGTTCGAAGCCGGAACCGCCACCCTCACCGCCGGTCCGGCGCGATGAGGCTGGACAGCGACAGCTCGATGCCCTTGGCCCGGGGCCGCCAACGACCGTTCTCGGCGTGCAACACCCGGTCCACCATCGTCCGATCGAAGTAACGGCCGGGCAGCAGCATCGTCACTCCGTCCGCGACCAGCTCGGGCAGCCGCGACCGTACCGACGTCAGCCCGGCCAGCGCCGCCGCGCTGGCCACCACGTCGACCGCGCGGTTCGCCGCGACCTGGAGCCGGACCAGCCGGTGGCCGTCGCGGACGGCGGGACGCCGGGCCAGCAGCACCAACAGGTCGGCGACAGTGCCCGTGGTGTCCGGCCGGTCCGGGACCACCGCCCACATGCGCGCGCCGCGCGGCGCGAAGACGACCTCGTTCGGCAGGCCGTCGGTGCCGTGCCGGGCACCCCGGCAGCGCAACGTCAACGGGTTGCCGGGCAGGTCGACGGGGTCTCGCGGTTGCCCGGCCTCGTCCACCCGCCAGCCCTGCTGAAGGCGGGCCAGGTCCAGCCAACCCGCGGGCAGCAGGAAGGTGCCCTCGGTGGCCTGGTGGCGCAGGTCCGCGGGCAGGTCGTCGCCCACGCGGCTCAGGTCCACCGCGCCACCCGCCTCGACCCGAAGGTGCAGCAGGTGTCGCTGCGGTCCGGTCCGGGCCAGTGGACCGCCGGTCAGATGGGCGACCAGGTGAAGATTCGCCGACGGCACCCCCTCGACAGCGACCCGCTGCGCCGGCCACGGCGACGAGAGCCACAGCCGTACCGGCACGGCGTTGACCTCCGGCCGCTCGGTCAACCACCGGACCGCGTGCGGCCGGCTGCCGCGCGCGGACACCGTCAGCGGCGGGCGTGTGCTGGGCGGCGGCAGCGGGCCGGCGGCCTCCGGGGCCATCGCCGCCGGCTCCGCGACGACCACGGCGTCGGGCCCGGGCCCGCTGGTCGGCTGCCGCAGCGGAACCAGCCAACCGTCCTCGTTGCGCCAGCGGCCACCCTCCGGGACCGCACCCACGTCGGCCGCCCGCTGCCAGCGTGCCGGGAGTCGCTGCTCGTCGACGGCTCGCGGCAGACCATCCTGTACGGACACCACCGCGCCGGGTGCGAGGGTCCACACCTCGACACCCAACTCGTCCTCCAGCACCCGCAGGTGCTCGTGCAGGCCGTCGGCCCGCTCCGGTGGCACCGGGGTGAGCAGCATCAGGTCACCGCCGTGCCAGCCGGACATCTGCAGCAGCCGGCGAAGCTGCGCGGTGCCCGCCGCCAGGACGCTGTCGTCGCCGTGGCGCAGACCCAGCCGCCCGTCCTCCATGATCGTCAGGTCGATGAGGGTGAGACCCGGCTCGGCGCTCAACTCCCGGTACCTGTTGCGCAACGCGACCTCACGCCGTTGCGACACGCTCATCAGCGCGACCTCGCCGGCGGAGGCGATCGTCACGCCGTCGGAGGGAGTGAGCCGCCCGTCCAGGTCGGTGTCGAAGACCGCCGCACCCGACGCGTTCGGGGGGCGGACCGATCGCCACGGCACCGCCTGCCCCGATCGATCCCGCGCGGCCAGGTCCCGGCACCCTCGCAGCAGCACGGCTTCCGCGCCGACCGGCGGTGTCCACACCGTCGCACCGGTCGCCGCCGCGAGCGCGCGCACCTGGTCGTCGAGCAGCCGCTGCTCGGCCGTGTCCAGCGGCCACCGCAGCCACAGCCGTAGGTCACCGCCGTGGAGCGGGATCGAGGACAGCGCCGCGGCGACCTCGTCGGCGCCGTGCACACCGGCGCGCCCCCGATGGGTGGACAACACGAAGCCGCCGCCACGCGTGGCGAGCGCCACGGTGACCAGATCAGGGTGAGCGGTGCCCAGCCGGGCCGCCGCCGCCCGCCGCACCACGTAACCCTCGCGGTCGGCGAACTCCAACCCGTTGGGCAGGGGCAGGGTGACCAACCCGCCGCGGTGCAGGACCAGGCCGCCCGCCAGGTCGTACCAGCCCGGCAGTTCGGTACGCAGCGATGCCGGCTGGACCAGCACCCAGTCGACCACCTCGCCGCTCGCCCGGTTCACCGGCATCGCCTCGGTGCGCCCCCCGGCCGCCGGCGTCGGCTGTACCGTCGCCCCCGCCGGGGTCACCAGCACGTCGCACCCCAGCGCCTCGGCCAGCCGGCCGAACAGTGCCGCCTGCCGGGCGCCGTCGTCCATCAGCACCCGCAGGTCCTGTTCACCGGCGCCCGCGGTCCGGGCGAGATCGGCCAGGGCGTCGACGGTCAGCGCCGCGCCCGGATCGTCCGGCAGGGCCAGCCCGCCCTCGTCGGAGCGGACCAGGGCCAGGTCCGCGAGACCGGGCACCGGGGAGGGCCGGTCGTCACTGTCGCGAGTCGGCGCGTCCGACGCGGTCTCCAGGGTGCGGGATTGTCGCATCAGCTCGCCGACCCTTCTGCCATCGCGTGTACGGACCACCGCGCCTGCGGGGCCTCACCGACCACCACGGGGATGGTGCGGTGTGCGGAGGTGGCCAACGACCGCCGCTCCCGCCACAGTCTTCCCGCCGACGCCCCCGGGCAGAAGACCACCCGTAGCGCCCGCGCGTCCAGCCCCGCCAACTCGTCGACGGAACTCAGGCGGTGGCACCGCTGGGGTAGCGGCTCCCCACCCAGGGCGTCGGCGACCACGACGACGTCCACTGTCGGGGCGAGTTGGGCGAGCAGCCGTACGCCCAACCGTTGACACGCGTGCTCGTCGCCGCCGAGGGTGAGCACGTCGGGAGCGGCGGCCAGATCCACCCACAGCCGGCGGCCGTGGTGCTCGCCGAGCACCACCGGAACCGTCGACGGTGGCGGACGCCAATCCTCTTCGAGCCAGCCGTAGGCCGAACCCCAGCGCGCCGGCCGGGCGCCGATCAGCCGCACGGTCATCGGGGCCGCGTCGGTGTCCAGTTCGGTGACCAGGGGAGGGAACCAGCCCGGCGCCGTCGCCGCCAGCGAGCCGATGCCGGCGACCCGTTGCAGGTCACCGGTCGGCAGCGCGATGGCACGTCGCAGCCCGGTGACGGCCGGCGCGGGTGTCTCCGCTGTCGGTTCGACCGAGGCCCGATCACCGTTCGGCGGGGGTTCGGCGGGCGTCTCCGGCGACTCGACAGGGATCAGTCGGGCGGTGGAGGCGGGTAGGTCTTCCGCCGCCGGCCGGGGCGCGGGGAGGGCAGCCGCGAGGGGCGCGGACACCCGTGTCGGCGCCGTGGTGGGCGTCAGCGGTGTCACGGGTCGGGGCGCGGCGACCGGTGGTGGGCTGACGGGTTGCGGGGAGGCGAGCGGCGTCGCGGAGGTCGGCGGTGGCGTGGGCTGCGTCGGGGCCGGCCGGGGCCGTACGCCGGGTTGCGGTTGCGCGGGTCGCGGCGCGGATGGCTCCCGCTCGGCGGCTGGGCGCTGCTCGGTCTGCGGCACCGCCGGGTGGGGGACGGTGGGCTGCGGGTCCACAGGTGGTGGCGTTGCCGGAGTCGCCGGCTGACGAGCGGTCGGCGCCGGGGTCGGCGGCTGCCGGCGGGGCCCGGACACGACGGGCACGGTGGGCGGAACCGCTGTGGGCGGCGCGCCGGCGGGTTGCTCGGTGGTGGACGGTGTGGCGGGGGTGTCGACGGGCTCGGTGGCGGCCGGTGGGTGCGGGGTGTCCGGCGGCGCGTCGGGCGGGCCCACCGAGGTGAGTCGGGGCAGGGTGGGCGGTGGGGCGTCCGGTCCTGCCAGAGCCGGCGGCCGGGAGGGCGCGGGCGCGGCGGAGGGGCGGGTGGTGACCGGTGGCCCGGGAGTCGTCTCCGGCGTGGACGGCTGAGGGAGAAGTGGCAGCCTGGTGGTGACCGCCGTGGCGGGCGGGGTGACAGTGGCGGCGGCCGTCCCCGTTGTGCGCCGGCCACCCGCCGTTTCGGGGCCGGGACCGGCTGTCGCCGGGACGCGCCGGCCCCGGCGTAACAGGAGTGGCACCGCCAGCGCGGCCAGCAGCAGCGCGGCCAGTGTGGCGAGCAGGCTCGGGGACAGCCCACCCTCATCGGCCTCCGGCCGGGCCTCGGCTGTCGCCCCCGTTGTCACGGTGGACGGCGGGTCGCTGGGTGGCGCGACGGACGGCAACGGCCCGGTACGCACACCCGGGCCCCGGGCGTCGTCCGGGAGCAGCAGGATCCAGCCGGGTTCGACGACCGTCGGGTCGCTCATGACGCGTCCGTCGGGCTGCGGCCGTCCCCGGTTGAGGTCGAAGATCTCGCGGTACCGCTTGCCGTCGCCGAGGGTCTGGGCGGCGATGGCGAAGAGGAACTCACGCTGGCTGTCGACCGGCGCGCCGACCACGTAGAACTTGGTGGTGGCGCTGGTGGGCGCGGGTGCCGCGTAGGCCGCGGGGGTGGAGAGGATCGAACCCACCATCAGGAGCACCGCGAACACCACCCCGGTCAGGACCGCGATCGTGTTCCCACGATCTGTGGCCCGGATCGTGAACAGCCGAGCCCTGCCGTCCGTTTCCATGGTGAGCTCCTGAGTGTGGAGGCATTATGAGCGGAATTACACCGTATTCGTCCGGCGAGAGCAATGGTGCCGACCGATGCCGTGCCGCCGTCGTCGAGATCGGCGAGCAGGTCGAACGACTACGAGTCCAGCTTGGACGGCTCGACCCCGAGCGACTGCGGATGACCCCCCTACGGTTGCAGGCGCTGCTCGTCGGGTTCGACATCTACGCCCGGATGCTCGACGACGCGTTGAACGACATCGTCACCGACCTCCTGACGACAGCCGCGCCGTCGGGCCGTGATCTGGAGTCGGCAGCGGGAGAGAAACGATGACCGACACACCGTACGAAGCAGATCCGGTCTCCGCCATCGGTGAGCTGACTGCCGGTCTCGCCGACCGGTTGGCCACGCTGCGGCGGATGGTGGAACCGGTGACCACCGCCGCTCCGACCGCCGAACAGGCCGCGCTGCGCCCGTCGCACGAGTGCGCCATAGCGGTGGACGGACTGCTCGGCCGGACCGGCATCCTCACCCTCATCGGCGGCGCGCTGGAACTCAACTGGCCGGTCGGTCACGGGGCCCGCTGGGACGCCGACGTGACGCCGGGGCCAGCCGGTGAGTGAGATGCGCTGCGAGGACGCCATGATGCGGGCGAATGTGAGCCTGCTCACCATCGGCCGGGTCAGCGACGCCGAACGCACCGAGGTGGCGAGCCACCTGGTCGCCTGCCCGGCCTGCCGGTCCGAGCGCGACGACATCGCCCGGGTCGTCGACCTGCTCGACGTCCTGCGGTCCGCGCCGCCCGCCCGGCCGGCTGCGCCCTCGACCGCCGCCGCCGCGCCGCTGCTGCTCCGCCCACCGGCACACCAGTTCGGCGTGCCGGGCGCCACGGTGGGGGCGCGAGCGCCGTCGTACCCGCTCGCCCTCGCGTCCGTCCCGGCGGCCGTTGCTCCCCGGCCGGTGCCGCCGCCCCGGCTGCCGCGCCCGGCCTCGCTGACCACCCTCCCGCCCCGACCGACCACCGGCCGGCTCTCCATCGGCCCGCACTCACACCGACGCCCCCGCCGCTGGTCACCGGCGGTCGCGGTCTCGTCGGTCCTTCTTCTCGCGGCGGTGTCCGCCGGCACCACAGTGCTCTACCGCGCGTCCCTGGCGAATCCGCCGGGCCCGATCGTGGCGACCGCCGCGTCGCAGGACGCGGCCGGGGTCGACCTGCGCGCGGTGGTGCGCGGCGGCACGAACAGCCTGGGCGTGGAGCTGACGGTCGGCGGCCTGGTCCGGGACACCCCCTACCAGGTGTACGCCGCCACCGTGGACGACGAACTGCGCCTGCTCGGCGAGATCACCGGCGGCCCCGGGCCGGTCCACTGGTCCGGGGCGGCGGACCTGCCGGTCGACGATCTCGCCTACCTGAGCGTGTCCGACGCCGGAGGCGCGGTGGTGGCGATGGCGACAGTCGTTCGCGGCGCACCGACGCCACTGTGACGTGGAACACATGCCTCGGATGAGGGCGGTTTACCCAGGTCCCGGTCCTCAGTGGAGTTCGGGCCCTTCAGTAAGGTGTCGCCATCCGTGAACCCGGCATTCGGCGGCGTCGTTATGGTTTCCGTGGATCAGGTCACCGCGCAGGCGGCGTCCGGCGAGTTGGCTCGGCCTCCGGCGAACGACGAGGCGCTCGGGGTCGCGTACCGGACCCATGGTCCCGTCGTGCTCAATTACCTGTCGCGGATGCTGCTGGGCAACCGTGCGCTGGCCGAGGACATCCTCCAGGAGACGCTGGTCCGCGCCTGGAACCATCCGGAGGCGCGCACTGCCGACGGTCAGTGGAGCCGGGGCTGGTTGTTGACAGTCGCGCGGCGCATCGCCATCGACCACATCCGGTCGGCTCAGGGGCGTACGACCGAGGTGCTCGACGAGCGCATCGCGGACCAGGAGGTGGCCGAGGACGACGTCGACCGGCTGCTGAACGCGCGGACCGTCCGGGAGGCGGTCGCGTCGCTGCCCGAGCGGCTGCGCGGTGCTCTGATCGAGATCTACTTCCGGGAGAGTTCGGTCGCCGAGGCGGCCCGCAACCTGTCCGTCCCAGAGGGCACTGTGAAGTCCCGGACGTTCTACGCGTTGCGGGCGCTGCACGAGGAACTGGTGAAACGTGAATTCACGCTCTAGGGCGGTGGCGCTCCGATCGACACGCCGGTCAGTGGTGACCGCGATGGTGGTCGCGCTGCTCGCGGTGCTGACGTCGACCACCCCGGCCACGGCCGCGGTCGACGAGTACGTGCTGTACGCCACTGTCACGACGAGCGGCTCGGGCAAGGGGCAGACCCTGACCGACCTCGCCGGGCGCTACCTGGGCGACACCGGGCGGGCGGACGAACTGTTCAACCTCAACAGCGGCCGCCGGCAGCCCGACGGCAAGGCGCTGACCGACCCGGACCGGTTGACTCCGGGGTGGTACGTCGTGCTGCCCTGGGACGCTGTCGGGCCGGGTGTGCAGTACGGCGTTCTGCCGACCCGGCCACCTGACCCGTCCGCCCCGGCCCCCTCCACCGGGCCCGGAAACCCGCAGGCCGTTCCCGACCCGCTGCCGACGTCGCGGCCGGGCGGCAAGTGTGTGGCTGCCACCGTCGCCAGCGACCGGTCCACCTGGGCCACCACCCGGCTGGCCGCGGACCGGGTGTGGCCGCGCACCAGGGGCGCCGGGCAACTGGTGGCAGTGGTGGACTCCGGGGTCGACGGCCGGCTTCCGCAGTTGACCGGCCGGGTCGCGCAGGGCGCGGACCTGGTGTCCGGTGGCCGGCGCGGCGACAGCGACTGCCTCGGCACCGGCACCGCGATGGCCGGGCTGATCGCCGCGAACGCCCCGTCGGGCGGTGGCTTCGCCGGGATCGCACCCGACGCGGTGGTGCTGCCGATCCGCATCGTCACCGACGGCAAGCCGGTGGGCCCGGCCGACCAGGCCACCGCCATCGAGGTGGCCGCCTCCGCAGGCGCCACAGTGATCGCCCTCGGTGACCACGTTGCCGTCACCGACGAGGGCGTACGGCGGGCGATCGAGCAGGCGCTGTCCCGGGACATCGTGGTGATCGCTGGTGCGCCGGCCGGCGCGGAGAACGCGGGGGCGGCGGAGCTGCTGCCGGAGTACCTGCTGCTGGTCGGCGGGGTGAGCGCCGACGGCAAGGCGGCCGAGGAGTACGCCACGGACACCGTGGACGTCGTCGCGCCCGGTGTCAACGTCTCCAGCCTCGGCATCACCGGCACCACGGGGTTCGTCGGCAGCGGCACGCGGTACGCGGTGGCGCTCGCCGCCGGCGAGGCGGCGCTGGTGCGGGCCGCGCACCCGCGACTGTCGGCGGTCCAGGTGGCCCGCCGCATCGTCCTGACAGCGGACGGGATGGGCGGAGCGCCGACCGGCAGCCCCTACGGTCACGGGATGATCGACCCGGAGGCCGCTGTCGTCCGCGACCTGCCGGACGAGACCGAGTCGGTGCCACCGGAGTCGGCCGGCACCAGCGGTGGCGTCGCCGGCGCCAGCACCGTGGCGCAGATCGCCATCCTGTTCACCATGGTGGTGGCAGTGGTGGCCGGTGCGGTGCTTGTCGTCCGGCTGCGCCGCTCCACCCGGCGTCGCGACGACGGTCCCGACGAGCAGAGTGTCGCCGCCGAACCCGCCAGTGCTCCCGAACCGGAGACGTCGGCACCGAACGGCGGCGGACGATGAACCCCCGCACCGCTGAACCGGCACCCGGTCGCACTCGTTCTCCAGGTGGCAGGGGGACGTGCGGACGGGGGGCGACCAGGGACATGAGGATTTGATGCCCAGTGGGCGATATCGGATGTGACGAGCCGGAGGTGCGCGGCAAGATCGCGCTCTACGTCGCCGGCCGGATCTCGGGCAGTGAGCAGTGGGAGGTGGAGGAACACCTCGCCCACTGCGCCGACTGTCTGGAGGAGAGCCGGATCCTCGGCGACGCGGCGCTCGCGCTGGCCATCCTGGGGGAGAAGGACCGGCGTGAGTTGGTGGCCTCCTTCGGTGTGCCGATCGCCGTGACGGCGCGGCACGAGGGCGCGCGCCCGGCGGCGGCGTCCGCGCCACCGTCGCGCGACGGCCGCGCGGACCGACGCCCGGCGCCCCGGCCACCCGGCACGACCCGACCGCTGTCGCGTTCCGGCAGGGTCCGTCGCCGAAAGCCGCTGCTGGCCGCGGGCGGCCTGGTGCTCGTCGTCCTGCTCGCCGTCGGAGGTGTGCTCGGCAGGTCCCTCCTGGTCGACGCGCCGCCACCGGTCGCGCTCGTCGCCGACTCCGGAGGCAGCGCCAGCGGGGCCGTCCTGTCGGTGACGGTGTCGCCGGACGGCGGCGACGCCGCCGTGCGGGCCACCGTGTCCGGCCTGGAACCGGGCCGAAGCTACCGCTTCTACGTGACCGACGTGGCCGGCAACAGCCACGACATCGCGGGGTTGACCGGAACCGGGCAGACCCAGGACCTCACCGGCGCGTGCCCGGTGCCGATGGACCGGTTGGAGCGCTTCAGCGTCACGGCCTCCGACGGCGCGCTCGTCGTCGCCGCGACGGTACGCCGCAACGGCACCACACCAGCCCCGCCCGGTTAAACATTCGACAACTCTCGGTTGCGAGTTGGGCGCGGGGCGCATCGAACGCCTACGATCGCCTGATGCCCACCCCTGGCGGCGTACGCCACGCCGGTCCGAGGTCGTCGTCTTCATGACGGCCGAAAAGTCCCATTGGATCCTCCCCCCGGCAGCCCGCCTCTGATGTCAGCTCCCGCAGCCCTCCACGACGGGCCGCGCCGACCGTCCCCCGGATCCCTGCGCTGGCTGGCCGACGGTCTCGCCGTGGTGGGCCCCGACCCGGCCGGTGTCGTCGCCGTCGGGGCCGCTCTGGTGCCCACCGAGCCCGGCGTGGTCACCGTCGTCGGTGAGGTCGCCGGTCCGGAGGACTGGGCGGCGATCACCGAGGCCCTGCCGGTGCTGGTGCAGCCCGGCACGGCGGTTCGACTGGGCATCTCCGGCGCCGGCACCGCACTCGGGCCGGGGGCCGGACCGGACCGGGACGCGTCCCCGGCCGCCGCCCTGTCCCGGCAGGTACAGGCCGATGTGTACGCCCCGGACGGGCCGGTGCTGATCGTGCCCGGCGGCAGCCTGTACGCCGACGCGGGCTGGCGGCGGTTCAACGGGTTCGAACCGCCGGTGCCGTCCGGCCTGCGTCACCCTCGGCCCGGCTGGGAAGCGGAGATCGACACGGTCGCCCGGCACACCGCCGGCGCGCTGCGGGCGCGTTCGGTTCCGGCGGGGCTGTGGGTGCACCGCCAGACCGTCGACCGGACCCCGGTCTCGTACGACGACCCGGTGTACGCCATCCCGGCGGACAGCGGGCGCGCCGTGGTGGTGGTCGGCCGCCCCGGCCTCGGGCCGCCCGGCGTCGGGGCGGTGCGCGCCGTCCTGGACGCGCTCGACCCGTCGGTGCTGCTGACTCCGTACGGCGTGCCTCTGTCAATGGTCGTCGATCTCGCCAGTGACCTCGCCGGAATGTGGGGGAGCCCGGTGGAGGTGGCGACCGGTCTACCCACACTGGACGGCGAGCACCGACTCGTGTCCGCCGCTGTCGACCCGGACGGTGAGGGTTGGTGGATTCCGCCGGTGTCGGTGCTGAGGTGTGCGCCGGGTCGGCCTCCGGTGCCGGTGACACCGCCGACGGTCGTCGCCGGGTTGACCAGCGAGGGCGATGCCTACCGGCTGGCCCCCGGCTGGGTCGTGGAGCCCACTGCCTGGGGCCTGTGGGTCCGACCGCAACACGTCGGCCACGACCGGGACGACCTGCGCCGCCGCCACACCGACGGCACCCGCCTCACCATCCTGGTCGGCCTGCCGGGGCAGCCTGCCCCGCCCGAGGTCCGGACGGCACTGTCCGCGCTCGTCGCCCGGCTCACCCCGCAGCAGCGGGCGCGGACCACGTTCGTGCCGGACGAGGTGGAGGTCCTGGTCCGCGCCTCGAACGATCCGGTGCCGGCGGGCGCGGACCGGGAGCGCATCAGCGGCCCCAGCTCCGCGCGGTGAGCGCGGCGTCCCGGTCGAGCGCCGGCCCGCTGGGCAGCAGGGCGAGGAACTCCCGGGGCACGTCAGTGGGGGACACTCCGGAATAGCCGAGCGAGTCGGTCGTCTGGTCGTCGGGCAGCGGGAACTTGACCCCGAACTCGGATACGAGGTAGACGCCGGTGGGCACCGCGCCGGGCGCGGGCAGATCGCGGAGCAGCATTCCGCTGCCGGTGCGCAGCACCACCTCGTCGGCCAGACCGGCCGACCCCGGGGCGGCGGGCACCGTCACCGCCCGGTCCAGCGCGGCGTCGGCCACCGCGAGCAGTTCGGACCGGACGGTGCCCGAGGCGACGCTGTGCCGCACGCACGGCACCGCCCCACCCAGGTCGTTGACCAGCGGCGGAGGCTCGGCGGGGAAACCGGTGACGTATTCGGCAACGCCGACGACCGGCGCGGCCTGCATCGCGTCGGCGTCCACCGGAATCGGGCGGGGGGCCGAACCGGGGTAGGAGCGCCGGGTGGCGGGGTCGGCAAGCAACAGCGCGCCCACGGTACGGCTGACCGGCGCGAACCCGTCCGTCCGGGCCAGGTACAACTCGCGCGTGCCGAGCGCCGGATTCGCCACCTCGAAGACCTGCCCGACCACCGACGGGGTGCCGGCGACCAGCGGCCCGACCTGGCCGCGCCCGGCGATCACCGGTACGACCAGATCGCGCCCGGAGTCGATCGGGTTGAGCCACGCCTCGGTGACCCGTATCGGAGGGAGACCGCCGTAGCCCAACGCGACCCGGCCCCGGTCACCGGCGAGGCGGTATCGGCGGCCCTGCCACACCAGGTGCAGCCCGTTGTCGGGGGTGGCCACGAGCAGCGCACCGGGGTCGCGGCCCGTCACGTCGTCGAGTACCAGTGTGGTGCGGTGCGCCCTGGTGCGGTCCACCGGTTGTCGCATGCACACCGTCCACGCGCCACGGTAGAGCTGTTTCCCGGTCGGTACCGCGTCCGGCGCGTCCGGGATGCCCACCGGCGCCCCGATCGGCACCCCGGTCAGTGAGTTGCGGGAGACCGACTGCACCGGGGCGGTGCCCTGCAGGATCAGCGCCGCCGACGTGTAGTTGAGCACCGGCCGCAGTTCGCCGCCGAGCAACAGATACCTCGCCCCGGTCTCCTTGACGACGATGATCGAGCCGGGCTTTCGCCACTTGTCGCTGCCCCCGGGTCGCAGCAGCCCGTAGATGCCGAAGCCGGCCCCGATGAGCACGGTGAGCAGCAGGCCCACTGCCGTCCCGATGGTGAACCGTCGGTGTGGCGGGTCGTCGCCCTCCGGGCGGCCCTTCATCAGCGCGCCGATCAGTCGTCCGGCCTCGAACAGGTAGGCCTGGACCTGATCCCTGCGTGAGCGCACGTCAGCCGGCCCAGGCCCGGATCGCCGCGTAGACGCCGAGCACGGCGCCGAGAACCGGCAGGACCGCGAGGGCGACGACCAGCTCGAGAATGTCGGCGGCCCGTGCCCAGTACGGCCGTAGCCGCCGCCCGGGCAGGACCGTGCTGCCGGCGAGGAACGCCAGGCCGATCGTGGCGAGCAGCGGCAGCGCCACGACCCGCAGGTAGAACGGTTGCTCGCCGATCCAGCCCAGGAGTACCAGGACGACGAGCCCGGTCGCCGGGACCAGCACCGTCCAGCGTTGAAGGGCGCTGGTCAGGTGGCGGGCGCGCAGCAGGAGCAGTGCGGCCGTCACCAGGCCCAGAACCCGCGGCCAGGTGCCGCCGGGCAGGACCAGGAGGGCGGCCAGCGGCAGTTGCGCCACCCCGACCCCGATCAGCAGCGCGGACTGGTGGCCGACGGCGGCGTTGCCGCGTTCCACCACCAGGCGGTACGGGACGGGCTCGATGTCGTCGGAGAGCTGCTCCGGCCGGCGCGGCATCATCGGCAGCAGCAGCCCGCCGAGGCGGAACGCCAGCAGCGGCAGCACCATCATCACGACAAGGGTGAGGACCAGTGTGGTCCCGGCGGTGCGCTGGGTGTCGAAACCGCTGGCCGCGGCGACGACGGCCGGGGTGCCGGCCAGCAGCAGGGCGGTGATCGCGCCGGTGAACAGCAGCGCGCCGTCCGCTACCGCGGCGAAGCCGGCACAGACCGCGGCGAGTGCGCAGAGGTGGACCGCCGAGACGGTAACCGTCCAGGTGGTGCCGGGTGCGGCCCACTGGGTCGCCGTCCACCCGGTCACCGCGGCGTACGCGACGGCGCACCCGGCCAGCAGCGTGCCCGCCACCGGGTCGGCCGCGGCCCGGCTCGCCAGGCCCGCCGCGCCGATGAGCAGCAGGGCGGCGGTCGCGGCGGCCAGCGCCCGGTACGCCGGCGGCCCGTCCAGCGCGAGCACCGGCAACCCGGTCAGTACGGCCAGCCCGCCGAACGTCAGCAGCAACGCCCTCAACCGGGCCGGGGTCCAGGCGCCGTGGTGCCGTTCGACCTGCTCGGCGAGCCCGTGGATGAGGTCGTCGTAGCCGATCGGAGGGAACGCGTCGGCGCGTGGCCGTAGGTGCACTGTGTCACCGTCGAGCAGGTCGAGATCGGCGGGTGTGCGTTCCTCGTCGAGCGGTGCCTCGCCGATTCGTTGCAGGACCCAGCCGTCGTGGCCGGTGCCGTGGTCCCCGGCCTGTGGGTCGAGTGTGGACAGGACGACGGGCAGGGCGTCGATGAGCGGTGTCTCGACCGGCACCGCCATGTCGACAACCGCATCCTTCAGGACAAACCGTAGCCTTACCGGCGCTGCCGTGCGATGCTGGATCAGCTCATCCATCGTTGGATTCGATTCCCTCCTGCCGCCGGGACGCCGAACAGATCTCGCCAGATCAGGGCCGCCACGCTAGTGGCGGCGGCGTCGCACCGGTCCCGCCGCCGCGGGGTCGGCGTCAGGTCGGGGGGAAACCTCCACGAACGACGGGAGCATGCGGGTGGGCACCACGCCTTTCGTCCGCCGTCCACGCACAGCGGGCCCGGTGGCGCCTCCGGGTGAGATCGAACTTCAGCCGCCACCGCCGGTGCCGGAGCCGGCCGCGGGCGGGATGGGGCAGATCTGGCTCTACATCCCGATGGGCCTCGGGTCGATGGCCATGATGCTCGTCTTCGTCAGGCGCGACGCGGGTGTGCTCGCGTACATCGGCATGGGTCTGATGGCGGTGTCGGTGGTCGCCGGTGTCGTCGTGCCGTTCTTCCGGGCGGCCAGTGAGCACAAGGAACGCATGCACGGTGACCGGCGCGACTACCACAGGTATCTCACCCAGATCCGTCGTCGGGCCCGCACCACGCTCGTCGACCAGTACCGGGCGGCACGATGGCAGCACCCCGATCCGCGGGCGCTGTGGTCCCACGCGCTGAGTCGTCGACTGTGGGAACGCCGGACCGCCCACGAGGACTTCGGGGAGGTCCGGGTCGGCGTCGGCGTGCGTAGGTCGACGACCACGCTCGTCGCGCCACAGAGCAAGCCGGTCGAGGAGTTGGAGCCGATGGCCGCGCACGCGCTGCGCCGCTTCATCCGCGC
Source organism: Micromonospora sp. NPDC005710 (assembly GCF_040630995.1). Taxonomy (NCBI): domain Bacteria; kingdom Bacillati; phylum Actinomycetota; class Actinomycetes; order Micromonosporales; family Micromonosporaceae; genus Micromonospora; species Micromonospora sp. NPDC005710. The sequence continues at coordinate 105,888 of NZ_JBEXYP010000005.1, forward strand.
CTACTCCACCTTGCGCGAGGCACCGGTCGCGATCTACCTGCGCGGATTCGCCCGCATCCAACTCACCGGCGACCCGGCCGCCACCCACGGTCTCGCCCGCGCCGTGCTCGCCCAGCTCGCCGTCGCGCACGCCCCCGGTGACCTGGTCGTCGTGTGCCTGGCCGCACCGGGTCGGGAGCGGGACTGGGACTGGCTGAAGTGGCTGCCGCACGCGCAGGACGACGACGAGCCCGACGGGGCCGGCGCCCGCCGACTCGTCGCCGCGGACCTGGCCGGGCTCGACGCGCTGCTCGCGACGCTCGGCGTGGCCGACCGTCCGGCGTTCGAGCCGGACACCCCGATCACCGCATCCGAGCCGTTCACACTCGTCGTGCTCGACGGGCCCACGCTGCACGCCGAGCACCGGCTCGGCGCGGAGGGCTACCGCAACACCGTCGTCCTGGACGCCGGTGGCGCGTTCGACCTGCAGTCCCGGCCGCAGACCCTGGTCGCCGAGGTGACGTCGGACGACCTGCACCTGGTGACCTTCGACCACCTCGGCAAGCCGTCCCGGGAACGGCTGTGCCGCCCGGACGCTCTCGGGCTTCCCATGGTGGACGCCCTGGCCCGCACCATCTCCCGGTACCGCATCGGCCAGGTCGTCGACAGCGAGGAGCCGCTGGCCACCGACTACGACCTGGCCGGTCTGCTCGGTATCGCCGACCTGCGCGAGTTCGACCCGGACGCCTACCGGGCCAACCGTCCGGCCGCGCAGCGGCTGCGTGTACCGATCGGCATCTCCACCACCGGTGCCCCGATCGAGCTCGACCTGAAGGAGGCCGCGGAGAACGGCATGGGACCGCACGGCGTCCTCATCGGCGCCACCGGCTCCGGCAAGAGCGAGCTGCTGCGGACTCTCGTGCTCGCCCTCGCCACCCGGCACACGTCGGCCGAGCTCAACCTCGTCCTCGTCGACTTCAAGGGCGGCGCCGCGTTCCTCGGCTTCGACCGGCTGCCCCACACCGCGGCGGTGATCACCAACCTGGCCGACGAGCTGGAGCTGGTCGACCGGATGCGCGACTCGCTGACCGGTGAGCTGGTCCGCCGCCAGGAACACCTGCGGGCGACCGGCAACCACGCCTCCCGACGCGACTACGAACGCGCCCGGGCCGAGGGCGCCCCGCTGGAGCCGATGCCGGCGCTGCTCATCGTCGTCGACGAGTTCAGCGAGATGCTGACCAGTAAGCCGCAGTTCATCGAGGTCTTCGCGATGATCGGCCGGCTCGGTCGCTCCCTCGGCGTGCACCTGCTGCTGGCCAGCCAACGACTCGACGAGGGACGCATCCACCAGATCGAGTCGCACCTGTCGTACCGGATCGGGTTGCGCACCTTCTCCGCGATGGAGAGTCGCAGCGTGCTCGGCGTCGCCGACGCCTACGAGCTGCCGAACGTACCGGGCAACGGCTTCCTGCGCTCGGACATCCAGACACTGACCCGCTTCAAGGCCGCTTACTCCTCCGGACCGTACCGGCGGTCCGGGCGGACCCGCCGGGGCAGCGCACAGACCGGCCTGGTCGCCTTCGGTACCGGGCACGTCGAGCCGGTCGCGGCACCACCGGACCTGCCCGACGACACGGACGGGGAGAAGCCACCGATGCTCGCCGAGGTGCTGCTCCAACGGTTGCAGGGCCTCGGCCCCGCCGCGCACCAGGTGTGGCTGCCACCCCTGCGGGAACCAGCCACCCTGGACCGGCTGCTGCCACCACTCACCGAGGACCCGGCCCGGGGCCTGTGCCCGATCGGTGGCTACCAACCGCTCACCGTTCCGGTCGGGCTGCTCGACCTGCCCGCCCAGCAACGCCGCGAGCTGCTCGTCGCCGACCTGTCCGGTGCGCGCGGCAACGTCGGGGTGGTGGGCGGTCCGCAGAGCGGCAAGAGCACCCTGCTGCGGACCCTGATCTGCGCCCTCGCCCTCACCCACGGCCCGGACGACGTGCAGTTCTACTGCCTCGACTTCGGCGGTGGCAGCCTCGCCTCGCTCGCCGGGCTGCCGCACGTCGGCTCGGTGGCGAACCGCCTGGACCGGGACCGGGTCACCCGGACCGTGCTCGAGCTGTCGAACGTGCTGGCCGCCCGGGAGAACCTGTTCAGCAGGCACAACATCGACTCGATGGCGAGCTACCGCCGGATCCGCGCCGCCGGTGGGCTACGGGACCAGGACCCGTACGGCGACGTGTTCCTCGTCGTGGACGGGTGGTTCTCCGTACGGCAGGATTTTGACGAGTTGGAACCACGGCTCACCGACATCGCCGCCCGCGGCCTGGGCTTCGGCGTGCACCTCGTCGTCGCGGCGCGCCGGTGGGCGGAGATGCGGCCCTGGCTGCGGGACGTCCTCGGCACCCGGTTCGAGCTGCGGCTCGGTGACCCGGTCGATTCCGAGATCAACAGCAAGTTCGCGGCCACCGTGCCGTCCATTCCCGGACGGGGCATCGTGCCGGAGCGACTGCACTTCCTCGGCGCGCTGCCCAGGGTCGACGGCGACAGCGACACCGAGGACCTGGCCGACGCGGTCGCCGACCTGGTCGACGCGGTCGCCGCCGGGACGATGCCGCGCGCACCCGAGGTCCGGCTCCTGCCGAGCCGGCTGCCCGCCACCGCGCTGCCCGCGCCGACCGCCGCCCGGCCGAGCGCCGACGTCCAACTTGCCCTCGGCCTGGACGACGTCAAGCTGGAACCGCTGTGGCACGACTTCGACACCACCCCACACTTGTTGATCTTCGGTGACGCCGAGACCGGCAAGACCACCCTGCTGCGTCACCTGGCCCGCTCGATCGCCGCGCACCACCCCGCCGACGAGGCGCGAATCATCTTCGGCGACTTCGGCCGCGAGCTGTACGACTCGGTGCCGCAGGAGCACCAGATCGGCTACTCGGTGAGCGCCGGCTCGCTCGCCTCGGCCCTTCAGGAGGCGGCCGGGGTGCTCAAGGACCGGGTACCTGGCCCGGACATCATCCCGAGCCGGCTGCCCTCGCGGGACTGGTGGACCGGGGGCCGGATCTTCGTCCTGATCGACGACTACGAGCTGGCGGAGGCCGAGAAACCCCTTCAGCACCTCCTGCCGTTGCTCCCGCACGGCGCTGACATCGGACTGCACCTGATCGTGGCACGCCGGACCGCCGGCGCCTCCCGCGCCATGATGGACCAGGTCGTCAGGCGCAGCTGGGAGCTGGGCAGCCCGGCGATGCTCTTCTCCTGCCCGCGCGAGGAGGGCTCCTTCCTGGGCGGCGTGCGGCCCCGCGTGCTGCCGGCGGGCCGGGCCCAGTACGTGGACCGCCGCCGCACCGTCCGTCTGGTGCAGGCGCCCGTCATCGAGTGAACCGGCGGAGGAACGCCCCGCCGGTCGCGGTCAGCGCACCGGCGGGGCGGGCTCCGGTGTCGGGACGGCCTGCTCCGGCTCGTACGGGCGCACCGCCCGCGCCGGCCGCCAGCGACGCCGGTGACCGGCGGGACCGAGGACGGCCAGGACCGCGCCACCCGCCGCGGCCAACAGCACGAGTGCCACCCCGGCGGCCAGGAACGGACCCACCCGGGCAGATGTCGTCGGGTCCGGTGCCGCCGCGCGCCTCGCCGCACCCGTCACCGTGCCCGCCCTGCCCTCCTCGGGCAGTACGGTCGCCACCGCGGCCATCGGGTTGACCACACCCCAGCCGAACACCGTGTCCGGCAGGTCCGCGGCGGGCAGGTCGGCGGTCGCCTGAAGTCGGTGCCGTACCTGCGCCGCGCTCAGCGCCGGCCGGTAGGCCCGGACCAGCGCGGCGGTCCCGGCGACGAACGGTGTGGCGTAGCTGGTGCCGCTGCCCTGCCAGTGACCGGGACCGCGCGGACCGATGCTGACCACGTCCGCACCCGGCGCGACGAGGGAGACCGGCGCGCTCTGCGCCGCCGCGTCCGAGCGCCGCCCACTGGTGTCCATCGCCCCGACGGCGAGGACGCCGGGAAACGCTGCCGGGTACGTGCGGACGCCGGCCCCCTCGGCGCGGTTGCCCGCCGCCGCGACCACCACGACGTTGCGCTGCTCGGCGTAGCGGACCGCCGCCTCCATCGCCGGGCTCCGCACCGTGGTGCCGGCCGAGACGTTGATGACCCCGGCACCCCGGTCGACCGCGGTACGAATACCCGTCGCAATGGCCTCCGGTGCCCCCTCCGGCCGGTCGGTGATACGGATCGGCAGGATCCGCACCTTCGGCGCGACACCGGCGAAGCCGCTGCCCGTCGTGGGCGCGGCCGCGATGATGCCCGCGACGAACGTTCCGTGCCCCAGACAGTCGGAGTCGGCCCGGCCCCCGCCGGTGCGGGTCAGGTCGACGCCCGGAAGCACCCTGCGGGAGAGTTGCGGGCTGCGGGCGTCCACCCCGGAGTCGAGGACGGCGACGACGACACCGGTGCCCTCGGTCAGCGTCCACGCCCGCTCCGGCGTCAGGTGCCGCTGCGCCCACGGGATGTCCGGGATCGACCGGGCCGGCGCCGGCAGACACTGACCGCTACGCAGGGGCGGGAGGACCGGCGCCGCCCAGGCCGGACCGACGCCGAGGACAGCGGCCGCGAGCCCGGCCGTCGTGGCGCAGACCAGTCGTCGAGAGCGCATCCGATGTCACCTTCCGTCGGATCGGGTCAGGAGGCGTTCACGGTCAGGACCCGCTCGACAAAGCCCATCGGCGGCCCGGCGAGCCGATCGGCGGCGCCAACGTCGGTGACCAGCCGGGGGGTCGCCGATCGGCGGCGTTCCAGCGCCAGGTGCAACCGACGCAGCACCGCCCGGTCGTCGTCATCGAGCCCCCGGCCGCCTTCGGCGTCGCCGGGGAGCAACTCCCGTAGCAGGACCGCAGTGGCGGGCAGGGCACCCCGGTCGGTACCCGGATCGTCACTGACCGCCAGAACCCTGAACCGCGAACCGGCGAGGAACACTCCCTCGTCCAGGTCACTGTGCTCGGCGAGAGCCCCGACCTGACGGGCGCTACGGGACCACACCAGGAAGTCGACGTCCGCGTTCTCGGTGCACACGTCGGTACGCGCGCTCACGCTGCGGAACGCCGGCTCGACGAGCGTCGCACCCTCCAGGTAGAGCCGTCGGGCGGGCACGCCCAGCCGTCCCTGGCCGACCACCGCGCGGCGGTACGGCGGCAGCCGGCGTAGCCCCGAGACCAGGCAGGGTAGGTAGCCCGGGGTCTCGGGAGCCTGCCCCGCGCGCAGTGCGGCGTTGACCGTGTGGGCGGAGGTCCCGAGGAACGCCCGGACCGCGACCAGGTCCGACTTTTCCGCAGCGGCCATCTCCCGGCGCAGTGCGGGCCACGCGGCGAGCGCGGCGTTCACCGTCGTGATCGAGTCGTGGAAGGCGGCTCCCAGGGCCGCGGCCAGCGCGTTCTGCTCCTCCACGGTGCTGGGCCTGTCGACGACCCGCTCGCCGGACGCGGAGACCCAGCGGGTGTCCTTCTCGGCGGAGGGGTCGTCGGTGACGTCCGGGCCGGAAATGGTGCGCATGGTCGGGATCGGCCCGATGCCGGCGAGGCGCAACGGTGCTGCGGGCGCGTCCACCACCGGCCGCGCGGGGGGTGCGGGGGGCGCGGGGGGTGCCTCGTGCACGGGCCGCGCAGAGGGCGCAGGGGGTGCGTCGTGCACGGGCCGCGCCGGAGGTGCGTCGGGCACCGGCCGCGCGGTGGGCGGGGGCGGCGGTGCCACCGGCTCCGGCGCGACGACGACCGGTGGCACGACCGTGGCCTCCGCCGTGGCCTCCGCCGTGGCCTCCGCCGTGGCCTCCGCCGTGGCCGGCGGCGGATCCAAATCAACCGGTGCCACCGGCTCGGACAGGACAGCGGGTTGCCGCAGGGGGATCGTGAGCGCGATGGTCTCCGACGACGCCCAGGCGGGACGTATGGGCCGTCGCGGCGTCTCGGCCACCGCCGGCCTGGCGGGCGGGTCGAGTGCCGGGGTGTGGTCGCTGGGCCCGTCCCACACCCGGCGGGCCGCCTCCCGCAGAGCCGGAGAGGTCTCCGACCCCAGCACGAGGCGCCCCGCCACCGGGTCGACAAGTGCGAGATCCTCCGACGCGTAGCCGCCGACGGGACGCAGTAGCACTCCCATCGGCACCACCTCGGCGAGCAGCAGATCCACTGTGAGGTGCCGGTAGAGCCGGTTACCGGTGCGCCGCCAGCCCTCCATCGTCGCTGGTGGGGCCTTCAGCGCCGGCTCGACAGCCGTCGGCTCGGGCAGCCGGGCGTCACCGAGGAGAGCCGCCAACGCGTCGAACCACGCCGGCTCCGGCACACCGTCCGAGGTGTCCAGCAGGGCGGTCTCCACCCGTACCGGGAAGTGTGCCGGCAGACCCGCGAAGAGCGACGCCACCTCCGCCGGGGAGGCCGCCGGTCTGCCCACGTGGCGCAACACGAGCACCGGCCCACGCGGGTCGACCGGGATGCGGTACGCCGGCTCTCCCGCGGCGGCCGGCGCCGAGGTGGCCGACCTCAGGAGCATGCCGGCCGGGACCGGGTCCGCGACCAGCCGCCCGAGGGTCGTCGGCCGGTCGGGTAGGCCCGGCTCCCAGGCCGGGGTGGGGCACCGGTTGGCGGTGACCGGGCAGCCACCGCCGGCTCGGAACGAGCGCCACCCCCAGGCTCCGGTGCCGCCGGCGGCGTACCGGCTGCCGCCCGGCACCACGACGACCGGCCCGTCCGGGGCGAGCAGCTCCACCCCGGTGCGTACGGCGAGGCCGGTCATCCACGGGGCGTACATCTCGTCGGGCCGGCCCACCCCGTCAGCCGCGATCCAGACGCGACGGACCCCACCGATGGTCACGGCCTCCTCCACCACCGATCGCAGCAATCTGGCGCAGCCCGCGTCGCGCAGCGCGCGGTCCGACGACACCACGAGCACGTCGGGATGCGCCTCGGCGCGCAACAGCCGCCACAGGTCCAGCGGCTGATCTGCGGCGTGCGAGAGGACGGCCGTGGCGCCCTGCCACTCGACGTGCAGGGACGCGTCTCGCCGGTGGTCCTTCAACCCGATCGCTGTCACGCTCTTCCAACGGGCCCGGCACCCCGGCCGGTTCACGGTCCGAACTTCCGGCACAATCTTCGATGTTCATTGCCGCCGAAGTGAACGAGTGTGCTCCCGTCCACGTTGGTAAGACGTGGCTGCTACCGGGAAAGGGTGGGACGCGGTGCGGGGCTTCGGGCTGAGAGGGCTCACCGAGACAGGCCGCCATCTGATCGCGGTCATGGCGTCGGTGATCGTGTTGGTACTGGTGGTCGGCCTCGGCTGGAGCTTCGCCTACGCGGGGAAGGACACCCTCACCGGCCGGGCGCTCACCGGCGAGCAGCTCAGCGCGCTGTCCAGAGCGGGCCACGCCTGCCCCGCCGTGAGCGCCGCCCGACTTGCCGGGCAGCTCATGACCGAGTCCGAACTGGACCCGGCCGCGGCCCGGACCGAGTCCGGCGGCCGGGGCATCGCTGGTCTCACCGACGACCAGTGGCGGCAGTGGGCACCGTGGCCCGGCGCGCAGCGCGAGGACACCCGGGCGACGGTGCTCGCGCTGGCGCACCTGATGTGCAACCTCGTCGGCAAGGTCCGCGCGAGCGACCTCGACGGGGACGCGTGGCGGCTCGCGTTGGCGGCGTTCCGATCGACGCTCGAGAGTGTTCGGACGGCCGGTCGGATACCCGCCAAGGCGAAGGACTACGTCGACCAGGCCGGCAAGTACGCCGCCTACTACGAGAGCCTGCCGCAGTTCGCGTCCTCCGGGTCGACACAGTTCGTCCCCGCCGGCTCCGTGCCCGAGGCGGTGCCGTTGCCCGACGAGCTGGTCGCCGCTGTGGTCGCCGCCGGCAGCCGCTGCCCCGAGGTGAGCCCGCCGGCGATCGCCGGACAGTTGATGGCGCTGTCCAGCTTCAACGCGGAGCAGCGCGGCACGTTCGGGCAGCTGGGCATCGCCGCCTTCTCCGAGGACCTGTGGCAGGAGAACGCCCCCAAGGGCGCCTCGGTGTGGGACCCGCAGAAGGCGGTGCCGGTGATGGGCGACGCGTTGTGCCGCCTGGTCCGCGAACTGTCGGCGCTTCCCGGGGATCCCTACCTGCTCGCGGCGGCGGCCTGGCAAGCGGGTGTCGACACGGTGCGTCGCGCCGGCGGCGTACCGGACGCGATGACGCGGACGTATCTGCAGAACGTCGCCGCCTACACCGACTACTACCGCCTCGACACCCGGCTGGCCCCGGTGCCGGTGCCCCGGCCGTCCCCGTCGGCCCCCGTGTCACCAACAGTCCGCCCGTCGGCCCCGACAAAGAGTGCGCCCGCTGTCACCCGGGGCGCGACGAACCCGGCCCGGCCGCCGGCCACGACCGCGAAGGCACCAGCGACCACCACGGCCCCGGCACCCGTGGCACCGACAGCCCGCCCCGGCCCGGGCGGCCCCGGCGGCGGCGGTTACCCGTGCTGGCGCCGCTGCCGATGGTGACCAGGGCCCCGCTAGCCCCGTCCGCAGCCGCTCAGGCCCCCACCGCTCGCTGGGCGGGTTACGACTGGGTCCGCAGTGGTTGGTGGGTCGGTGCGTCGATGGTTTCCCGGTCCGAGTGCGGGGGTGCGGGGCTGCCCCATTCGACGAGCAGGACGGTGGCGTCGTCCTGAAGGCGGTCGTCCTGATGGTCGAGGATGGCGTGCACGAGCCGGCGGGCGGTCTCCGGCAGGGGCAGCTGATCGGCGACCGCCTTGGTGGCGAAATCGACGAGCCGCTCCATGCCGAACGTCTCGCCCTCGGAGGTGCGGGCTTCGATGATGCCGTCGGTGTACAGCAGCACCTGGTCGCCGGGTTCGAGGGCTTCCTCGACGACCACAGGTGGGCGCCGGTCGCCGAGGGTGACCGGCAGGGCGGTCGGGGTAGGCAGAACCTTCACGACCTTACCGGCGCGTAGCACGATCCCACCCGGGTGACCTGCCGAGATGACCTGCAGGATTCCGGTGCGCTGGTCGAGCTCGGCGAGCACCGCGGTGATCATCCCGTACCGGTCGTGGTCGCGGACCGCGGCGTCGATGTGATGGTAGGTGGCGGTCAGGTCGAGGCCGGTGCGACGGGCGTTGCGGTACGCGGCGAGAGCGATGGAGGCGAGCACCACCGCCCGCATCCCGCCACTGGACCCGTGACCGGCCGCGTCGAACAACGCCAGGTGCGCCGTGTCGCCGTTGACCGCGTAGTCGAACGCGTCACCGCCCACGTCGTAACACGGTTCGAGGATGCCGCTGATGATCAGATGCCCGGTCGAGAAGGTCAGCGGCGGTAGCTGCGCGCGCAACATCTCCGCGGCCAGTTGCATCGGTGCCCGGCGCCGGAGCCGCTCGATCGTGTCGCTGTACGAACTTCGCGTCACCACCAGTTCGGCGAGCAGGGACGCGACAGCGGCGCAGTCGTCGACGCTGCCGTCGGCCAGCGGGCCGTCGGCCACGATCTCCAACACGCCCATGCGCTCACTGCCGTCGACCACCGGCACCCAGACCCGCGTACCCCCGTCAGCGTCGGTGCCCTGGCAGGTCGACGCGGTGCTGAACGCCCGTCCAGCCAGGGTGCCGTCGATGTCGATCGGGTCCCGGTCCGGGGCGCTGCCGCCGAGCAGCGGGAGCAGCAGCCGCTGCTGATGATCCACCAGATAGATCACCAAAGCGCGCGCGTCCAGCAGAGGCGCCGCCCTCATCGCCATCTCCGGCAGATCGTCCGGGCGCGCATGGTGGGACTGCTGCAGCAACTGCCGCAGCGATTCCAAGCTGCTCACAAAGCATCCTTCCCCGTACCGACCCATGGATTGTCACTCAGCACCGCCACTGAGGCTCGCGCTGCGGAGCCACGTCACACCGAGGTCGGCCTCTGCCACCTGGTGCCGCCCGCCCGGCCGAGGCCGCGCGGCCGACCGCCGGGGGAGATCGAGGTGATTCTGGCACCGCCGAGGATGACACCTGGTGATGGGTGGCTCGGCCGACGCGTGGGCGGCTCTCCATCCGTGCCCGCCACCTCAGCTCGACGACCTCGTCGCGGCCGTGGGCCGCGCCCCGACACGTCGGCTGCGGGCCGCCGGTCAGCGGGTGGGTGCCGCTGGTACGTCGGCGAGGTGTTTCGTGATGCGGAGCAGCACCCGGCCCGGCGTACCGCTGACGAAAGCTGCCGTGTCGGCGAGTGCGCCGATCAGGGGCAGCCCGCGGCCGCCGACGGTGAGCGGGGCGGGGAGGTCGGCGTCGAGTCGGTCGTTGTCGGGGCTGCGACCGCGGTTGCCGACCTCGATCAGGCAGACCTGGTCGTCGAGGCTGATGGTGACGTCGACGTCGCTGTCGGAGTCGGCGTGGATCACCGCGTTGGCGCATGCCTCGCTCATCAGGACGGCCAGGTTGGCGCGAACGTCCTCGCTGACCTCGGTGAGGCTCAACAGGGTGGTGAGGACACGGCGGGCGTGGGCCGAGGTGGACGGGTGGCGGGGGAGTGACAGCGTCGTGCTCACCCGCATCTGCGCAACTCCTTCCGGCCCGAGGACGACCCCGCCGGACCACTGTTGGCATCCTGGGGCGCGAGGTATCGGTTGATCAGCGCTACCGATGCCACACCGCTACCCCGTCCGAGCTCAGGCGAAACGGTGATGTTGTCCGCTCGGCGTGCACCGCCCTGCGGCGGTTGACCCGGGAAGGAAATAGGGTAGGCGGGACCGTCGGCGTCGGGAGGTTGTCGTGGAGCTGCTGCTGTCGGCCCGGCCGGGCCGAGGTTGCACAGTGCTCGAGGTGCGCGGCGAACTGGACATGGCGACGTCCCCGGAGCTGCGCGAGGGTCTGCAACGGCTGGTCGACGCCGGTGACCGTCAGGTGGTGGTGGACCTGGCCGAGGTGGGCTTCATGGACTCCAGCGGGCTGGGCGCGCTGGTGGTGATGTTCAAGGCGTGGCGGAATGCCGGAGGTCGGCTGTGCCTGGCCGCGGTGCAGCCCGCCGTGCGCAGCGTCCTGTCGGTCACCTCGGTGGATCAGGTCATCGACGTCTACCACAGCGTGTCGGAAGCTGAAGCCGACATGAGTCCCACCGACACGCCGGCCCGGTAGTCAGCCGGGCAGCGCGGTGCTGGCACGTGCCTGGTCAGCGCCGGCGGTGCTGCGCCGGTCCTCGCTGTGCCCGCCGTGCCAGTCGACGATGAACAGGGTCGCGTCATCGGCAAGCGTCGGTCCGCTGACCTTGAGCACGGCGTCGGCCAACGCCCGGACGGCCTCGCGCGGGTGCAGGCCGGCGATCGACCGCAACATGGTCGGTAGGTCCAGGGTGGCGGCGTTGCGTTCCCGCACACCGTCGGTGACCATCACCAGACGGTCGCCGGGGCGCAGCGTGACCTCGCCGGCCTGGAAGGCGGCCTCGGCGAACATGCCCAGGGGAAAGTTCCCCGGCAGCGTCACCGCCCGCGTGTCTCCGTCGCGTACCAGCATCGGCGGTACGTGCCCGGCGTTGAGGAGCGCGCAGACCCCGTTGCGCAGGTCCAGGCGGCCCAGGACCGCGGTCGCGAAACTGCCGGGCACGGCGCTGTGTGCGGCCACGTCGGCGTTCGCGGACTGGGCCTGCTCGACCAGGTCCACCCCACGGCGGCGACTGTTGCGCAGGCTGCCGACCCCGAGGGTGGCCGTCAACGCGCTCGCCACCCCGTGGCCCATCGCGTCGGTAACGCTGAAGTGCAGCGTGTCGCGGGCGAGGCTGTAGTCGAAGGTGTCACCGCCGACGCTCGCTGCCGGTTCCAACCAGCCGGAAAGGGTGAACGCGCTGGCCTCGCAGGTGAACGAAGCCGGCAGCAGGCGGCGCTGGATCTCCCCCGACAGGGTGAACGGGGTCGTTCGCGCCCCCCACTCGAACAGATCGGTGTGCCGCCGGTTGGCGATCACCACGAACGCCAAGACGTGCGCGGTGCGACCGATCTCCTCCAGATCACCGGCATCCGGCTCGTCCGGCAGGAGCATCTCCAACAGACCAATCGCCTCACCGCGGTCGGTCACCGGCGCCCACACCATCCACCCGTCACGCTGTGCGACGACTTGCACCGCCTGCGTGCGCAACGCCTGCTCCGTGGGACCCCCGTCGAACGGCATCACCGTGGCAAGCTCGTCGTCCTCCCGGCGCCCCTCTTCGACGCCCTGCAGCGGCACGTGGGACATCCGGACCAGCGCCCGGCCGCTCAGGTCCGCGATCAGGAACGCGACGCTCCGGGCCCCGAGCGCCGTGCCGACCTCCCGGGTAACCGCCTCCACCGCCTCGACCGGCGAGGCGTTCTCCGCAGCATCCAACATGTAAGCCATTATCTGACCCCGACTACTCTCCACCGTTGGAGCCTACGAGACCGTGCCGGTTGTCGCCTGGGCACACCATCGCCAGGCAGCCCCAACGCCTGCGCGCGATCCGTTGCCGGGCGCGACGGCCACCAGACGTCGACGACCGGGTCGTGACCGACAACGCCACGGTTGGCCCTCTCGCTGACCCGTTCCTCACCGTACGACTCTGGTAGTGCACTTCGTCGTGACCGCCTGGAGGGCGTCGAGGTCGCGGCGAAGGTCCGCCACACGCGCCTCAGCCGAAGCAACCAGCGAGTCGGAGACCCGCGCCCAGTCCTGCGCCGACGGCTTCTCGGGTAGCGCCTGGAAGATGTCGGCGATCTCCCGCACTGTCAGCCCGACTCGCTGAGCGAGCATGAAGATTGGTGGGGCCTGCGTCGTGTTGGTCATGGTCCCACCGTGCTGCACCGTGCTCTTGACTTCAACCATCCTTGAAGGTCCAGCATCAGCTGTGTGTGCAGGTCCCAGGAGACAGCGGTGCCCCGTCGGTCCTTACCCCACGCCCGCACCAGATCGCCCTGGCCGGCGCAGGCATGACCCGAACGATATCGAAGGAGCAGTCATGGCCCTCCCCATGCAGGCCGACGCCAACCAGGTGGCCGCGTACTGGACGCGGCTGGCGTACGAATCCATCATCCGGTTCACCCGTGACGAGCAGGCCAAGCGTGGCTTCACGCAGCCGCAGTTCTGGATCCTGCGCCACCTGTCCCCGCGCGACCTCGCACCCGTCGACGGCGCAGCAGTGACCATTCCTCAGCTCCAGCAGGCCATGGCCGAGTACATCCGCCCCGACGACGACCTCGCGAGCGAAGCCGAGGTGCTCCTCAGCCACGGATGGATCCACGCAGATCACGACGGCCACCTCCGAATCACCGACGCCGGCGAGGCAGCTTGCCTGCGGATGAAGCAGTTCGCCCCCGAGATCCGCTCGCAAATCCATCGAGGAATCGACGACGAGGACTACGTAGCGGCGCTGAGAGTGCTGCACACACTCATCGCCAACACCACCCGGGCACCGGAGACGGACGCCGCGAAGCTTGCTTGAGAGGCGATCGGGCCCTGCTCGCAGCGGCGGTACCCTCCGGACCTGACCGACGAGCAGTGGCTCCGTCGGCTGAACCGCCGATCAGTCAAGCCAACAGACCACCGCGGCACCATCCCCGGCGGCTGCGGCGAAGAAGCTCCGGACCCCCGGCAGATGGTGAGCCACCCACGCAAGGTCGCCGGGTCCTTTCCAGGGGCCGGGGTAGATCTCGGCCCGATTCAACTCCTGCGCGTCGACGCCTCGGACGAGGTCGTCTTCGGTGAGCGCGGTCAGTCGCGAGGCAGCCGTCGCTACGTGGATTGGCCTCAGATACGAGGGCGGCCCGTAGCCCCAGTCGTCTTCGAGACCGTCCAGAAAGTCGAACATCTCCTCGCTGTCAGGCTCGACGTCTGGCAGCTCCACGAACCCCTCCGCGCCCAGGACCAACGGAATGTCGAAGCCCAGCCGCTCGAGGAGGAAGTCGAGCCCGTGCCATGCCTTGCCGGTGGTCGTCCAGCGTTCGGAGTCGCCATCGCGGTGCGTCATGGCGAGCCCGTAGGCCCAGTCGAGGTCGGTCTTCGCCCGCTTCAGCTCGTCCGGCGAAACGCGCAGCCAGTTGCCGTTCATGCTCACCGCGCGAGCCTAAGCACCGGCTACGACAGTTCCTCACCGACAACCGAACGTCCCCCGGGCTTCCTCGTCATCGATGCTCATCGGCCGACCATGCCACAGCGACGTTCACCGCTGGTTCCGACCGCGACCGGCGGCCGGGGACATCTGTCGTTTGTGGAATGCGTGTGCAGGGAACAGGGCACCGCATGGCGAATGGACGGGGCAGGTTTGGCGGCCGCTACCTCATGCGACTCCTCGGTGGCGTGGCGGTCATCTTCGGGATTCTGATGCTGTTCAGTGCGCTGACCCGGGGCGACCTCTTCGGGTTGGGGCTCGGCGTCGTCCTCGTTGGCGGTGGCGCGTTCCTCCTCAAGAGGTCGGGCCGGACCGACGGGGCACGAGAGGTGGCCGCTACCCGCACGAGCTGATGACGCGGATTCCCTGAACGGGAGCAGAGACGGGCTCCCGAAAAGAGGCCGGCCGTGGCATCGCGGTGAGCGATGCCACGGCCGGATCGTGGTAGTTCAGTTGGTCGCCTTGGCGGCGGCCTCGATCTGACTGGTGACCGCGTCCGTGACCATGGGCAGGTGGGGAGCGACCGCGTCGCCCGGGGTGCTGAACAGCGTCGGCGCCCGCACGCCGGGCAGTACCCCGGCGACCCGATGCCTGCGGCAGACGCGCCGGACCGCAGCGAACGGTGACTCCGAACGGAGGAACTACCGCCAAGCGGCGTGGAACGGGCAGCTCCGCTTGCTGTAGTTGACCCGGAGGCCGGGTGTCGGGCATGAGGTTCGGAGGTGGGACGGCTGATGCGTCTCGACAATCTTGGGCACGTCGCCTACCTGTCACTCGACAGCCGACGTACGGTGCGCTACCTCTGTGCCGGGTCGGGGCCCGCCCTGATGCTCCTGCACACGATCCGGACGCAGCTCGAGTACTTCGCCGACGTCATCCCGATCCTGGCCCGCACCTACACGGTGTACGCCGTGGACCTCCCCGGCCACGGCCGGTCCTCGAAGCCGGCGGACGCCGAGTACGACGAGCCCTACCTGCGACAGGGCGTCATCGACACGATCCGCGAGCTGAAGCTGCGTGACCTTACCCTGGTCGGCGAGTCGATCGGCGGCGTTCTGGCCCTCACCGTCGCCAGTCGGATGCCGGAGACCGTCAGTCGGGTGGTCGCGTCGAACCCGTACGACTACGACACCCGCTTCGCCGACGGCGTACGCCGGGGACGACGTACGGCGAATCTCATTCTCGGGGGCGTCGCCCTCCCGGTGGTCGGGCCGTTCCTGGGTGCGGCCGAGAACCGGTTCGTCACCGCGACGATCATGAAGGGCGGTTTCGCCGGCAGCACGGGGGTTCCCGGCCCGCTTCTCGACGCCTTCGCCGCAACCCAGAAGGAACCCGGCTATCCGTACGTCGAACGCAACGTCTACCAGAACTGGCGCTCGTGGGGTGCGGCGCGCGCCTACTACGCGACGGTGCGGGCACCCCGCACCCTGATCTACGGCGAACGCGACTGGTCCCGACCGGCGGAACGGGCGCGTACCGCGAAGGCTCTCGGCGAGGAACCGGTCGTCGTGCCGGACGCCGGCCACTTCACCATGCTGGAGAAGCCCGCCCGGATGGCCGAGATCATCGCCTGAGCCGCCGCACCGTTGACGCGTGGGGCCGGATCACGGAAGGAGGAGGGCCTTGCCGGCGATCGAGCGTGCCTCGATCGCGCGGTGAGCTTCCGCGGCGGATGACAACGGGAACTCGCGTGCGATCACCAGGCGTATCCGCCCCTCCGCCGCCTCGGTCAGCGCCCTGCTGGCCAACTGCACCATCCGACGCGCCTCGAACTGAACGTCCGCGATGCCGTACCGGCGGATGCCCCGCGCGTCGGCACTCCGCGGGTCCATGGCGGCGAAGTCGCCACTCGCCGCCCCGTGGGCCGAGATGCGCCCGCCGTCGGCCACCAGATGACAGGCATCGCTGCCCAGACGTCCTCCGACCCCGTCCAGCAGCACGTCGACCGCGTGACCGCCCAGGGCTTCGCGTACCGCGTCGGTCCACCCGTCCGCCGTGTAGTCCACCACGGCGTCGGCGCCGAGCCGTCGTACCAGTGTGAGCTTGTCAGTGCCACGGGCCGCTCCCACGACCTGCGCACCGAGACGGTGTGCGAGCTGGACGAGAAGCGTTCCCATGCCACCCGCAGCGGCCAGGATCAGGACCCGGTCGCCGGGCTTGACGCCGACGCCGTCGAGGATGCCCATGGCCGTCACCCCGTCGTGGGCGAGAGCAGCCGCTTCTCGCGGGCCCAGGCCGTCCGGGACCGGCACGAGCCGGTCGACGTCGGCGCGAACCAGTTCGGCGTACGACCCGCGCGTCCCGGCACCCGCGAGGACGTGGCGGCCGAGCCAGGACGCGGAGACGCCCGGACCGATGGACAACACCGTTCCGGCCGCCGCGCCGCCCGGTACGTACGGTGGGGTGACACCGAACCTCTCACCCCAGCCACCGCGGATCTGAGTCTCGACGTAGATCGTGTCCACTGCCTCGGCACGAACGATCACCTGCCCCTCTCCGGCCTGCGGATCGGGCAGCTCCACCGGGGTCAGAACCTCCGGGCCCCCGTACTCGGAAACCTGAATCGCACGCACGTTCGCCTCCGTTCCGCCGTGGCCCGATCGACGCGGACCCGTCGTGACCACTCCTGCCACGACGCTAGGACCTCACCCTTGGTTGAGGTCAACCGGATCGTCCGGGCAACAGAGCACGATCGAATAAGCGCACCCGGTGGACGGAATGGGATCGTGGCGGCGCGACACGGCGGCCGCCGTGCCGCCCGGGGCGCCGGCCGCCGTCTTTGGCACGAGCGCCGCCCGACCGGTCCACGACCCACTGCTGAAAGGCAGGACGACAATGGCGCACATCGATCTGGGGATCGACGAGAAGCAGTTTCCCGGCATATCCGGTCCGATGCAGTACCGCCCGGCGACAGCGAAGCCGCTCAACGAGCTGGCCGAGGTGCTGCTGCGCGCCCCTCACACGCTCCCGGCCGGCGAGCGTGAACTGATCGCGGCGTACGTCTCCGGGCGCAACGAGTGCACCTTCTGCTGTGCGTCGCACTCGGCGTTCGCCGCGGCGCAGCTCGACGAGGGAATGACGCTCGTCGACCAGGTGCGCGCCGACCTCGACAGCGCTCCGATCTCGGCCAAGTTGCGGGCGCTGCTGCGTATCGCCGGTGCGGTACAGATCAGCGGCCGAAACGTCACCACGGAACTGGTCGCCGACGCCCGCGCGGAGGGCGCCAGCGACCTGGAGATCCACGACACCGTTCTGATCGCCGCCGCGTTCTGCATGTTCAACAGGTACGTCGACGGGCTCGGCACCTTCGCGCCCGAAGGGCAGGACGCCTACGCCGAGTCCACCCGTCGAATCGTCGAATTCGGCTACGGATCGGCAGTAGCGCAGCCGGCAGGTGAATCGGCTGCCTGAGCACAGACAAGGGTGACCACACCCCGATCCCCCTGCGATTCTCGACGGAGACGCCTGGCCAGGCCCGTCACCCGTGAGGTTGGAGGGATCGATGGACTACCCACGCCGTCTGCTCGACGCCGCGACGCAGCTCAAAGCAGACATGGTCGACCGGCTGAGCACGCTCGTCGCGACCGAGTCGGCACCGGGCTCGCTGCCCCACCTCGAGTCCTGTGCCGACCTGCTCACCCGCTGGGGTGAGGAAGTGCTCGGCCGGCCCGCCACGCGGGTCGTGATCGACGGTCTACCACACCTGCTGTGGCCGGCCGCCGACCAGCGGGTGCTGCTCCTCGGCCACTTCGACACGGTCTTCCCGGTCGGCACCACCGGGTCCCGGCCCTTCACCGTTCACAACGACGTCGCGACCGGGCCCGGCGTGTGTGACATGAAGGGCGGCATCGTGCAGATGTTCACGGCACTGCGCCTGGTCGAGGACACCTCGGCGGTGGGCGTGCTGCTCACCTGCGACGAGGAGTCCGGGTCCGTCACGTCACGGCCCCTGATCGAGCGTGAGGCGCGGCGCTCCGGTGCGGTTCTCGTCTGCGAGGCGGCCACCCCGGACGGGCACGTGAAGGTGGCCCGGAAGGGCGGCTCGGTGTACCGCCTCACCGTCCGGGGTCGCGCCGCCCACGCCGGCGTCGAACCACGGCGTGGGGTCAACGCCACTGTCGAGGTCGCCCATCAGGTCCTCACGCTGGGCGCGCTCGGCGCGGCGGACAGCGGTGGCACCTCCGTCACGCCCACTCTGCTCTCCGCCGGCACCACGACGAACACGGTGCCCGAACGGGCCAGCCTGGCCGTCGACGTCCGGGCCTGGACCGCTGACGAACTCGAACGCGTGGACCACGCCATCCGCGGGCTGGTGCCGTTCCTGCCCGAGGCGACGCTTGCCGTGCAGGGCGGGATCAACCGCTACCCGATGTCACCCGAGCTGGCGCGGCCGTTGCTGGAACTGGCCCAGTCGATCGCCCGCCAGCTCGGCATCCCGGATCTCGTCGGCGCGCACGCCGCCGGGGCGTCCGACGGCAACTTCACCGCCGCGCTGGGCGTGCCGACCCTCGACGGCCTGGGCGCCGTGGGTGGGGGAGCACACGCCGACGACGAGTACGTCTGTGTCGACCGAATGCCGGAGCGGACGGCGCTTCTGGCCGGACTTGTCGACGCATTGTCCACAATGGAGCGCATCGGAACGCGACCCATCGACGACATCCCATAGTCTGGCCTGGCGTCGGCGAACGACCGGCAGCGAGGGGTCGGCGTCGCCATGACCACAGGACAACGCTCGGGATCGCCCATTCCCCTGCTCGGGGTCGAGGAGGAGTTCCTCGTCGTCGACGGCGAGCGGGGTGAGGTAGTGCCGGAGGCGGCCACTGTCGTCGACCTCGCACGTCCGGCCCTCGGCACCCGGGTGGGCGGTGAGATCA
The DNA here is from genome assembly GCF_040630995.1 of Micromonospora sp. NPDC005710. Classification (NCBI taxonomy): domain Bacteria; kingdom Bacillati; phylum Actinomycetota; class Actinomycetes; order Micromonosporales; family Micromonosporaceae; genus Micromonospora; species Micromonospora sp. NPDC005710. The sequence continues at coordinate 124,830 of NZ_JBEXYP010000005.1, forward strand.
CCAAGCTTCAGGTCGAGACCCGCACCGACCCGTGCCGGAGTCTGGACGCCCTGAGCGCGCAACTCGTCGAAGGTCGGGCCGCCGTCCAGACCGCAGCGCTGTCGGCCGGTCTGCGGGTGATCGCGACCGGCTCGCCGGTGCTCGGCAGTGCCGTGCCGCCGCCCATCACCGAAGGGCCGCGCCAGGACCTCGGCACCGCCACCTTCCGTGGACTGCACGACGAGCTGGCGATCTGCGCCGTTCACGTCCACGTGGAGGAGCCCGACCGGGACCGCGCCGTGCTGATCGGCAACCACCTGCGCCAGCACCTTCCGGTGTTTCTCGCCCTCACCGCCAACTCGCCCTACTGGTCCGAGCGTGACACCGGATACGCGAGTTGGCGCAGCGTCACATGGGGCCGGTGGCCGGTGGCCGGCGCGCCCCCGTTGCTGAGGTCCGCGCAGGAGTACGACGACCACGTCGACATGCTGCTGGAGGTGGGCGCACTCGTCGACCGGGGCACGATCTTCTGGGATCTCCGCCTGTCGACGAACCACCCGACACTCGAGGTGCGGGTGGCCGACGTACCCGTCACCGCCGCCGAGTCCGCGGCCCTGGCCGCCCTGGTGCGGGCGGTCGTCGTCGTCGCCGGTCACGCCGTCGACCGGGGCGACGAGGGACCGGAGCTGGTCCCCGAGCTGATGCGGCTCGCGTACTGGCGCGCCGCCCGCGACGGGATGGGCGGGCACGGCATCGACGCCGTCACCGGCCGGCTGCTGCCCGCTGCGGAACTGGCCGGTCGGTTGGTCGAGCTGGCCCGACCGGCGCTCGACGAAGCGGGCGACAGCGAGCGGGTCGAGGAGTGGCTGACACGCCTCGCCACGAACGGCGACGGGGCCACCCGCCAGCGGGCCGCCGCGGCACTGCGCGGCCGCCTGACCGACGTGGTCGACGAGCTCGCCGACCAGACCGCCCCGAACGTGCCCTTTCGCGAAGACAGCACGAAGACGTAACGATGAACCCGCCGGCCTCGTCGATGCTGGGGGAACCCCACGCCGCGGCGGGCTGGCCCTACCACGGCGACCGGCACACCTGATCAGTGGAGGCCACCGGTGACCGAGGCAGACCTGCAGTCCAGGGTTCCGATCCAGCACACCCGGATGAGGCCGGCGGACATGGCGCGCGAGGCGGAGGCGTTCGCGGAACGGATGGCGCGACGCCGTTCGGTGCGGGACTTCGCCAGCGACCCCGTCCCCGACGGCGTGATCGAGGCCGCGATCCGGGCCGCCTCGACAGCACCCAGTGGTGCGAACGTCCAGCCGTGGCGGTTCGTCGTCCTGACCGACCCGGCCCGCAAGCGCCGGCTGCGCGAGGCTGCTGAGGCCGAGGAACGTGCCTTCTACGATCGCCGCGCCTCAGCGGAGTGGCTGGATGCCATCGCCGGGCTCGGCACCGACTGGCAGAAGCCGTTCCTGGAGACCGCACCGGCGGTCATCGTCGTTTTCGAGATCCACCAGGGGCCGCGCAGCCCGAAGCCGTACTACGTCAAGGAGTCCGTGGGCATCGCCGTCGGTCTGCTGATCACCGCCCTGCACCACTGCGGCCTGGTCACGCTGACCCACACACCCAGCCCGATGCGATTCCTCAACGAGGTGTGTGAGCGGCCGCCGGAGGAACGCCCCTACGTGGTCATGCCGGTCGGATATCCCACGCCGGACGCCCACGTCCCCGACCTGACCCGCAAACCCCTCGACGAGGTCATGATCCGCTGGTGAGGTCCCTGGTCAGGAACTCGACCAACGGCTCGACGTGCCGGTCCGGGCGTCGCCACTCGGCCAGGAGATCCTCCAGCAGGTGCTGCTCGGCGAGCAGTTCCGCCCCTCGGTACCGCCGGATCACCGGGTGGATGAAGGCGCTCTCCCGCGCCCGGTCCGGGGTCGGGTGCCGGTCGATGGCGAAGACGTCACCGTAGTCGTCACGGCCCCACCGGAGCGCGAGCGTGTACCACTGCGTGGCGGACGCGAAACGCTCCACGGCGTAGTCCTCGGGCAGGTCCTCGTAGTGGTGGAAGTCGCCGGTGGCGTCGTCACGCACGAGGACGTCGCAGAGGTATTCGAACTGGGTCCACAGCGCCGAGGACCAGTTCACCCGGTCGAGCATCAGCTTGGTCAGCGATGCGGCGTCCGCGGGCGTCGTCTCGAACGACAACGGCACGTCGTCGTACCGCTCCCGCAGCAGCCGGGTGAACGTGCGGAGGTTGTACCGGAAGCCGTCGATGAAGGGCGACGACGCGTGCTTGACGTCCCGGGCCTGGGCGATGGTGCCCGCGAAGTAGAGGTCGTCGACGTTGCTCGACTGCCAGTCGGGGCGTAGGCCGGGCATCCGGCCGTCACGCACCATGTCGGGTCGGGACGTGTCGTCGAACACCGTGGTGTCCATCCGGAAGCCGGTGCACCGCAACACCGTGTGGTAGTCGAGCACGGCGGTCTCACCCTGGGCGTGGGTGTAGGTGATCGACACCTGGAAACGCCCGTCGACCGGCCGGATCTCGTCGATCGTGCAGTCGAGCACCGAGTGCAGCGTCTTGAACTGGTAGCTGTCCAGGATCGCGCCGTACTGCCCACGGACGTCGCCGGGGTGTTTGGTGTTCCAGGCGAGCCGTAGGGGTTGCCGGCTGGCGAGGTGCACCATCGAGGCCCGGCCGAGGATGGACGACGCGGTCTCGAACGCCGAGTTGCCCTTCCCGATGATCAGAACCCGCTGGTCCTCGTACGCGGTGGGGTCGACGACCATGTCCTCGTACCCGATGGCGTGTTCGATGCCCTTGATGGCCGGCACGAACGGCCGGCCCCAGCCCGTCGCGACGATCAGGCAGCGTGCCCGGACCTCGTCCTGGCCGGTGCGCACCGTGAAACCGTCGCCCGTCCGCGTGATCCGCTCGACCGTCGTGCCGTAGCGGACGTTGAGCTGGTGGACCCGTTGGAACTCCGCGAGGTAGCGCACCAGGTCGTCGGCCGCCGGCAGGTACTCCTCGCTGAAGTTCGGAAACAGCAGATCGGGGGAGTCGTTGAGCAGGGAGTTCCAGTCCCAGCGGAGACGGATCTCGGGGTCGGGGCTGTCGGTGTGCACCTTGTTCAGTGAGATGAGCCGGCGGTGCCGGGGGAACCGCCGGAAGAACCCGCCCGGCCCGTCACCACTCTCGAGCGTCAGGTAGTCGGCACCGTGCTGCTGGAGGTAGTAGCTCAGTTGAAGCCCGGCGGGCCCCGCGCCGACGATGACGTACCTGTGCTCGTTGCCGACCATCCTGTGCCCCTTCGACGGAGTGCTGCGTCCATCGACCATGGAATGGATAGCGGGACGTGTCAATGCTTGATGGCGGCCGAACAGGTCGCTCGCCGAACGGGACCGACCGACGTGTGGCTCTCCATCCGGCGGGAATCCCTGTTCGCGATAGTGCGCACCAGCCGGTCGTTGCCGTGGGGGTCGCCGAACATGGCACGTGAGAAGTAGCCGCGCCGCGCGGGGGCCGGGCCCGTCGACCGGGCCCGTCCGGGCTGGGTGGAGGACGTCGCGGACCTGCCGGCGCGGGTCCGATCGACCGCCGCCCGACGGTTCGGGTCGCGGCCTGCGCAACCGGGAAGGTGACCGCGGCGCTGGGCAGTACCCATCCTCAGGTGGTGTCCCCGACCAGCGCGAGGAGTTGATATGGGCCTGATCCGGCGTCGGCTGCCCAACGGGCAGGATGTCACCCAGGTCGACGCCGCCGAGGCGGCGTTGCTCTACCGCGAGATCTTCGTCGAGGAGTCCTACCGGCGTCCCGGTGGCGCTCGGCCCACACCCGGTGTCATCTTCGACATCGGTGCCAACATCGGGTTGGCCTCGATGTTCTTCAAGGCCCGCTACCCGGCCGCGTTCATCGTGGCGGCCGAGCCCGGCCCGGACACCTACCGCGCGCTCGAGGAGAACTTCGCGCGGCACGTGCCGGACGGGGTGGCCCGCAACGTCGCCATCACCGCCACGAACGGGCACGCCCGGTTCGGTTACTACCCCAAGGCCCCCGCGGAGTCCGGGCTGTACACCGAGCAGGTCCGCGAGACCGCCCTGGCCAGGCAGTTGCTCATCGAGGGCGGTGTCCCGGTACGCGATGCGGAGCACCTGGCCACGTCCCGGCACCAGCTCTCCTACGTGGAGTGCGAGACGATGACCTTCTCCCGGCTGCTGCGGGAATCCGGCGCCGACCGGGCGGACCTCGTGAAGATCGACGTCGAGAAGGCCGAGGCCGACGTGATCGCCGGCATCGCCGACGACGACTGGGCGAAGATCGGCGAGCTGGTCGTCGAGGTGCACGACATCGACGGGCGCCTCGGCACCATCGAGGCGTTGCTGCGCCAGCGGGGCTTCGACGTCACCGACACCCAGGAACGCCGTCTCGCCGACACCGACCTGCACCTGACCTTCGCCGTCCGCGCGGTCTGAGAAACCCGTCGAGGAGTCAGCAATGGACAACGGATCACCCGTCAGGCTCGACCTGAGTGGCACCGACATCCACGCCGAGGCGGCCCGTATCCGCGCGAACGGGCCGGTGGCCCGGATCATGCTGCCGGGTGGGGTGCCGGCCTGGTCGGTCACCGGCTACGACGCGGCGAAGGAGATCCTCGCCGACGACCGGTTCTCCAAGGACCCGCGTCAGCACTGGATCGCGTACGCCAACGGCGAGATCGGGCCCGACTTCCCGCTCATCGCCTGGGCCCGCATGGAGAACCTGACCAGCTCGGACGGGCCCGAACACGCCCGTCAGCGGCGGCTGATCCGCACGGCGTTCACCCCGCGTCGGGTGCAGACCCTGCGGCCGGCGATCGAACGGCTGGTCGCTGACCTGCTCGACGACCTCGCCAAGCACCCGCCCACCGAGATCGTCGACCTGAAGGCGGGGTTCGGGCACCCGCTGGCGGCCCACGTGATCGGCGAGTTGATCGGTCTGCCGGTCGGCGAGCGGGTGGGCGTCGTCGGCGGTGGTGGCGGCTACGCCACCGCCAGCGCGAAGATCACCCCGCAGGAGGCCGCCGCGGCCTTCGCCCGGCTGCGGGCACAGATGCACGACCTGATCGAGCGCAAGCGTCGGGAGCCCGCCGACGACCTGACCAGCGACCTCATCGCCGCCCGCGACGAGGGCGCACGGCTCGACGACGACGAGATGGTCAGCACCCTGCTCCTGCTGCTCAACACCGGCACCGAGCCGGCGATGAACCTGCTCGTCAACGCCGTCCGGGCGATGCTGAAAGCGCCGGAGCAGCTGCGCCGGGTCCGCTCGGGCGCCGCCGGTTGGGCCGACGTCCTCGAGGAGACGCTGCGGGTGGACGCGCCGGTCGCACACCTGCCGTTCCGGTTCGCCGTCGAGGACGTCGAGATCGCCGGCGTCCGCATCGGCAAGGGCGAACCGATCCTGATGCACTTCGCCGGGGCGGGCCGCGACCCGGCCGTGCACGGACCCGAAGCGGACCGGTTCGACGCGGACCGGGCCGACAAGCGGCACCTGTCGTTCGGCCACGGCATCCACCGGTGCCTCGGGGCCGCGCTGGCCCGGCTGGAGGTGGAGATCGGTCTGGACACCCTGTTCCGGCGCTTTCCGGGGCTGCGCCTCGCGGTGCCCGACGCCGAGTTGACCTCCCAGGGGACGTTCGCCATGAACGCGCCCGCCTGGCTGCCCGTGCTCCTCGGAATGGAGAACTCCCGATGGCGCGAGTGACAGCCGACATCTCGATGTCGATTGACGGTTACGTGACCGGCCCCGACGACAGTCGCGTCCTGCCGATGGGCGTGGACGGCCACCGACTGCACCAGTGGATCTACGACCTGGCCACCTGGCGGGCCCGCGTCGGCCTCGACGGGGGCCGGGCCAACCGCGACGCGGAGATCCTCGACGAGGGGTTCGCGTCCGTCGGAGCCCACGTGATCGGCCGGCGGATGTACGACCACGGGGAGAAGCCGTGGGGCGACGAGCCACCGTTCGGGCTCCCGGTCTTCGTGGTCACCCACGAGCCCCGACCGACCCTCGAGCTGGCCGGCGGTACCCGCTTCGAGTTCGTACCCGAGGGTGTCGAGAGCGCCGTCAGCCGCGCGCTGGCCGCCGCGGGCGGCCGGGACGTGTCGGTGCTCGGGGGTGCCAATGTGATCCGTCAGTGCCTGCGTGCCGGCCTGCTCGACGAGGTGGTGCTGCACGTGGTCCCGGTGCTGATGGGCCACGGGGTACGCCTGTTCGACAAAACCCACGACGGCCAGGTGGAACTGCCGATCAGCCGGGTCGAGCAGCCCGACCAGGTCGTCCACCTGTGGCTGACCCCGCGGGCGTTCAGCGCGGGTCGCTGAGCCGGGCCGCGCGCGACTCCAGGTACCGGCGTTCGGGCAGGCTCGTGGTGCGCTGCGCGGCCCGCAGGTAGCCCACCCGGGCACCGCCACGGTCGCCGGCCATCTCCAGCAGGTGGGCGCGTACCGCGTCGAGCCGGTGGTTGGCGATGCGGTCGTCGAGGCCGTCGAGCAGGCGCAGCCCGACCTCCGGACCCTTGGCCATGGCGGTCGCGACCGCCCGGTTGAGCGTCACCATCGGGTTCGGATCGAGCTGTTCCAACAGCTCGTAGAGGGCGGCGATCTGCGGCCAGTCGGTGTCGTCGACGGTCGCCGCCTCGGCGTGCAACGCGGCGATCGCCGCCTGGATCTGGTAGGACTCCACCGGCCCGTCGCTCAGGCTGCGGGTGACGAGCGCGACGCCCTCGCGGATCGACTCCCGGTGCCAGAGCCGCCGGTCCTGCTCGGCGATCGGCACCAGCGTGCCGTCCGGGCGGGACCGGGCGTCGCGCCGGGCGTCGGTCAGCAGCATGAGCGCGAGCAGCCCGGCGACCTCACCGTCGTCCGGCAGCAGCCGGTGCACCTCGCGGGTCAGCCGGATCGCCTCCCGGGTCAGCTCGCCACGCTGCAGGTCCGGGCCGGAGGTGGCGGTGTAACCCTCGTTGAAGATCAGGTAGAGCACGTGCAGCACCACCCGCAGGCGTTCGCGTCGCTCGGCCGGCGGTGGCATCCGGAACCGGGTGCCGGTCGACCGGATCCGCTGCTTCGCCCGGCTGATCCGCTGCACCATCGTCGACTCGGGCACCATGAACGCCGCGGCGATCTGACTGGTGGTCAGGCCGCCGACCGCCCGGAGCGTCAGCGCGATCTGCGACGGCGCGGACAACGCGGGATGACAGCACATGAACAGCAGCATCAGCGTGTCGTCGTGCTGGTAGGGCAGGTCGTCGACACCGGCGGAGACCGCCTCGTCGGCACGGCCCATCACCGCGACGATCACCTCGCGGTTGCGCCGGGCCTGGTCACTGCGCCAGTGATCAGCCAACCGGCGGGTGGCGACGGTGCGCAGCCAGCCGCGGGGATTGTCCGGCAACTTCTGCTCCGGCCAGCGCAGCGCCGCCTCCAGCAGGGCTTCCTGCACCGCGTCCTCGCACGCCTCGAACTTGCCGTAGCGGCGGTAGAGCGCGCCCAGGACCTGCGGCGCGAGCTGGCGCAGCAGACTTTCGACCTCCGAGCGGGAGGCCACGTTACCCTCATCAGCCACGGTGCCGGGGTTCCTCCAGTGCCCTGGGCGACGAACCCGCGGGCGAAGCGTGTGGACGAGAACGTTGCTGATTACCGGCGGCAATGTCGAAAAACGAGGTACAGCTCCGACTTCACTGCGAAAGGGTACGCGGCCCTGATGGGACCGCACCGCCATAACCAGGAGGTATCTTCCATGCAGGACGAGATCGTGGCGCCGACCGACACGGCTACCGCCGTGGCCGCGCAGCTGCGTGCGGGCGTCGTCGGCGAGGTGATCGAGCCGAGCGACAGCGGTTACGACCAGGCCCGCACCATTTTCCAGGGCGGCGTCGACCGGCGACCCGCCGTGATCGTCAGGGCGGTCAACGCCGCCGACGTCGCGCATGTCGTCTCGGTCGCCAGCGGCTCGGAGCTGCCGTTCGCGATCCGCAGTGGCGGCCACAGCCTGTACGGCGTCTGGGACGACGCGATCGTCCTGGACCTCTCGAAGATGAACGCGTTGGAGATCGACGCCGACAGTCGTACGGCCTGGGCGGAGCCCGGTGTGCTCGCCGGCGAGTACACCGAGGCCGCCGCCGAGCACGGTCTGGTCACCGGCTTCGGCGACACCGCCTCGGTCGGCCTGGGTGGCCTGACCGTCGGCGGTGGCATCGGCTACCTGGTGCGTGCGCACGGCTTGACCATCGACAACCTGATCGGCGCCGACGTGGTGACGGCGGACGGCCAGCACCTCACCGTCGACGCCGACAACCACGCCGACCTGTTCTGGGCGATTCGTGGTGGCGGCGGCAACTTCGGGGTCGTCACGAAGTTCCGCTACCGGCTGCACTCCGTGCCGACAGTGCTCGGTGGCCTGCTGGTGCTGCCGGCGACCCCGGAGGTCGTGGCGGAATACCTGCGCATCTCCTTGGACGCGCCGGACGAGCTGTCCAGCATCATCAACATCATGCCGGCCCCTCCGATGCCCGGCGTGCCCGACGAGGCGGTCGGTCAGCTGGTGGTCCTCGCGATCCTGGTCTACGCCGGCGACCCGGAGGAGGGCGCGAAGGTGCTGGCGCCGATCCGCGAGCTGGGTGTGCTCGCCGACATGGTCCAGCCGATGCCCTTCAGTGCCATCTACCAGCCGGAGGACCCGAACTACCACCCGCTGACGTTCAGCCGGACCAACTTCGTCGACGAGGTCGACGAGGCCACCGCTGGTCGGATCCTGGAGACGCTGCAGACGTCGTCGGCGACGATGCCCGTCGCCCAGCTGCGTCCGCTCGGTGGGGCGATGGCGCGGGTGCCGTCCGACGCGACAGCGTTCGCGCACCGCGACCGCAAGATCATGTTCACGGCTGCCGTCGTGTTCGAGAAGCCCGAGGAGGCCGACGAGCACCGCGCCTGGGTGAACGAGTTCGCCAAGGTCGTGCAGCGCCCGGGTGGCGGCAGCTACGTCAACTTCCTCTACGACGATGCCGCCGAGCGCATCCACGAGGCCTACCCCGACGCCACCTACGCGCGGCTCGTGGAGCTGAAGCGCAGGTACGACCCGAACAACCTGTTCAAGCTCAACGGCAACATCTCGCCCTCCTGAGCAACAGGCACGAGCGGTCGTCCATACCGCATCCTCGGAGATGACGACCGATTTCCACTGGTGCCAGAGTCGTAGGCGATCAGCGGGTGGAAGTTTCGCCGGCGTTCCCCGCCCCCTCGGGGAGCGCTGGCGATCCCGTGACATCACGGCGATCCGCCAAACCCTTGACGACCTACGACCCGAGGGACCCCTCCATGACGCAGAACGCGGAGAAAGCCACCATTCGGGTGGGCCGGTCGCCGGCACACGAGGCGATCGAACCATCACCATCGGTCCCACCGTCGCCCCGGTCGTCGTCGATCTGGCGTCAGCCCTACCTGTGGCTCGTCGTCCTCGCCGGCGCCGTCATCTTCAACCTGCTGTACGCGTTCCCCCGCTACTTCAGCACCGACTCGGCCAACAGCCGCAGCATCCTCGACCCGGGCGTCCCGGTGCACTACAGCCTGGTCGTCGCGCACGTGATCACCGGAAACATCGCGATGATCACGGTGTTCCTCCAGTTCTGGGGCTGGCTGCGCCGCAACCACCCGAAGATCCACCGGATCAGCGGACGCGTCTACATCTTCGGCGGGGCCCTCCCGTCGGCAGCCCTGGGCGTGTTCACCCTGATCCCGCTGCGGGCCGACCACCAGGGCAGCATCGGCATCGTCACGATGGGCGCGGCCTGGCTCGCCACGACGATCACCGGCCTGGTGATGGTCCGCAAGGGACGCTACGCCGAGCACCGCCGCTGGATGGCGTACAGCTTCGCGTTGGCGTTGGGCACCACCTGGGGCCGCATCCTGGTCGGCATGTTCACGATCTGGCCCACGATGCCGTTGCCCATCAGCATGATCGTCGAACTCGCGAACTGGCTCGGCTGGGTCCTCAACCTGGTGGTCGCACACGTCATCGTCGAACGGATGGCCAAGCGTCAGCACACGCCGGACGGCACCGAGGTCATCACGTACCCCACTCCCGCCTGAGCCCTCCGCGCCGGGCACGACGGAAGCCGCCCCCCCACCCCTGGGGCGGCTTCCGTCGTGCCCGGCCCCCGTTCTCCGGGGTCGCGGCCGACAGCGGCGGCAACGACGAATGGCCGGACGCGTCCGGCCATTCGTCGTTCGTCGGTGGGCGCGTTCAGGCGGTGAGCCGCCCGAAGTGCGCCTGGGTGTAGACACGGGGGAGGGCCGTCGTCAGGAGCACCGCGAAGCCCGCGTGGCTGTGACAGGTGGACAGGTCCCGCCAGACCCGTTCCAGGCGCCCGTCGCCGGTGACCGAACTGGTCCCCGCCGTCGGTTGGATGACCGCCTCGACGCCCCGCCAGGCCAGTTCCGCGGCCTCGCGGCAGATCATCGCGATCCGCAGGTCCTCCTCCAGGGTGAAAGCGGCCGGTTCGCGGGTCGTCAGCTCGTGCCACTGGCGGATCGCGCTCAACGTGATCGCCTCGGCCGCCGAGATCATGGCCGTGGCCTGACCGAACCACCGCTGGTAGTCCGGATCGTCGACGCGCAGGGTGATCGGCGGCGTCGACGTCTTGCGGGTGGAGAGAACCTCGCCGTACGCCTCGAGCGCGCCCTGCGCGATCCCGACCCCGAGCGTCGCGCCTTCCAGACACATCGAGCTCATCGGTGCCCCGCCGTACTGCGGATGGTCGTGTAGCGCGCTCCCACTCGTCCCGGACGTCACCGAGACCTCGCCCAGGTGGGTGTGCTCCAGGCCGAAGTGGTCCGGGATCTCGGCCCGGTCGAAGCGGACGCTGTGGCTGCCACTGCCCTTGAGCCCCAGTTGCCCACCCCAGTCGTCGAGACGGGTCCAGGTGCCCCGAGGCGCGACGAACAGCAGCGGATGGGGTGGTTCGCCCTCGCCGCCGGCGACCATGGCGTGGCCGATGAAGTGGGTGGCGTAGGGGATCCCCGAGCAGTAGTTCCACGTTCCGTCGATGATCCAGCCACCGTCGGGGGAGCGGGTGGCGGTCCCGCCGGGGGCGATCACCGCCGGTGCGATGAAGTCACCGTCCCGGAACAACTCGTCCTGCGCCTTCTCCTCGAACAGCATCGCGGTCACCAGCGAGTGGGCCGCGCCGAGGCAGAACATCCAGGCCGTCGACGGGCAGCCCCGGGCCAGGATCATCACCACCCGCAGGAACGTCTCGAACTCGAACTCGTAGCCGCCGTACCGGCGGGGCACCGTGATCCGGTAGAAGCCCGCGTCCCGGAACATCTCGTGGACGTCCTCGCCGTAGAACGTCCGACGCTCCACCTCGGACTGCCGCGCGAGGAGTTCGGGGACCATCGCCGTGGCCCGGGCGATCAGGTCCGCCGGCGTGAGATCCGGCTCGGGCACCGGGGGAAATCCCTGGTCGGTCGACACGGGACTGCTCATTCGAGTGGCCTTCCCACGGTGATGACGGCGTATCCGACCTTGCCCGCCCCGGCCTCGAAGTAGTAACCGAGCGCCTTGCCCAGCTCGTCGACCGCCTCGGCGCCGAACTTCTCGGTGAGGTGGGTGCGCTGGCTCTCCGCCTCGGCCACGTACTTCGGCCCCTTGCCGAACACCCGCGGCCCGCACTGCAGGTACTCGTGGAACTCGAACCCGGCGCTCGTCAACGCCTCGACCCACTCCTCGGTCGACTTGAGAAACTGCGCGTTGAACGTCGCCGCGAACTCGGCCGCCTCCTCGACACCCATGCTGCTCCCACGGGTGGTCTCGGTGAGCGCCAGCCGGCCACCGGGCCGCAGGACGCGGTACAGGCCGCGCAGCACCCGGTCCAGGTCGGTGGCGTACAACAGGGTCTCCATGGCGACGATCGCGTCGAACGACCCGTCGGGGAAGTCAAGCGTGTTCCAGTCGCCGTGCTCGAAGGTGACCGAGGCACCGAGGTTCGCCGCGGCGGCGCGCTTGGTCGCCTCCTCGACCTGCACCGTGCTGATGTTGATCCCGACTACCGTGACGCCGTGATCCTGCGCCAGCTCCAGCGCGGGTGTGCCCAGGCCGCAACCGATGTCGAGGACCCGTTGGCCGGCACGCAGCCCGAGGGAGTCGCCGACCCGGCGGGTGATCCGCTGGGACGCCTCCCGCATGGATGCCTCGTCCACCGCGTCGTACCAGTACGCGAGGTGAACCTGCCCGTCGTTGAACGCGTTGGACATCGGCGTCGACTCGTCGTACATCGTCGCGATGTCGATCGGCGCGGTTGTGGTGTTCTCCATCCCTCTCCCACTTTCCTTGTCGGGCCGCCGACCGTCAGGACGGGCGGCGTTCGGCGGTGACGAAGACGAACGTGCCCGGGTACGACTCGGCGACGATGCTCAGGCCGGCGTCGTCGAGCCACTGCTTGATCTCGTCGATCTCGAAGAGCACGAACCCGTCCGGGCGGGCCGGGAAGTGGTGCGACCGCTGGTAGTAGCGATAGACCGGCGAGTCGTCCCAGCGGAACGTCATGAGCGTGAGGGTGCCGCCGGGGCGCAGGCAGCGGCCGATCTCGGCGATCGCCCGACCCGCGTCGGGCACCGCCTGCAACGCGTTCCAGAAGTTGACCGCGTCGAGGCTGGCGTCCGGGAACGGCAGATCGAGGGCGTCACCGCGGACGGCCGGCACCTCGGGCAGCCTGCTGCGCAGGTCGTAGAGCATCGCCTCGTTGAGGTCCAGTGCGAGGACCCGCTCGGTGCCGACGGCCTCGCAGACGATGGCGGTCCAGCGGCCCGCGGCGGCGGCCAGGTCGAGCACGGTGCCGCCCCGGTGCCAGAGGTGGGCGGCGATGTACTCGTCCTCGTCGGTCGGGGCGACCTCGCCGGACCAGTTGCGGCCCATGATGCGGAGGAAGTTCGGGCGCATGCCCTGCTCGTAGTGGAAGCCGATGCCGGCGAGCACCGCAGCGTTCTGCAGCACGTCGGCCTCGGCGTCGTCGCTGGAGTCGCTCTTGCCGGCGCCGGGGCGCAGCCGCTGGGACAGGTCGAGCACGCCGTGGGTGATCCCGTAGGCGGCGTCGCACTGCCCGCACCGCGCGACGGTCGTGTCGAAGGTCAACGGCCCCCGGCAGGCCGGGCACTTGAGCGCCTCCCGGTGCCGTTCGAAGGCGGCCGGGTCGAGGTCGCGGGGGTTGGTGTCCACGACCAGGTTGTGCGGGCTCGGGTCGACGGCCGCGGCGGGCTTCCCGTTGCCCTGCGCCCACAGTGCCTTGGCCCCCATGGTGGCCAGCACCGAGCGGGTGTCGCCGTCCCAGGTCGTCCGGATCTGGGCGGGGTTCAGGGCCCGGATCCACCGCCTGTCGAACTCGCGTTCCGCCTCGCTGATGTTCCACTCGGCCGGCGACGGCCAGGCCCGCCCGATGTTCGGGTCGGCCTCGTCGAGTGTGTCGAGGGCCCGCTCCAGCCGAGTCCGGTCGGGCGCGTCGAGCCCGAGGTGCCGGGTCGCGTCGAGGATCCGCGTCCGGTCGGTGGGGAAGTGCGCCAGGAGGTAGACCAGCGCGAGGGTGATCGGCGCGTCGGGCTCGCTGGCGCCGCGGGCGGCGTCGAGGTAACCGTCGATGCCCTTAAGCACCGCCGTCGCCACCGGCCCGTCGGTCACCGGGTGCTCAGCCTCGGCGAGCAGGCCGAGCAGCACCAGCAGGTAGCCCCGTCGGTCGGCGTCGACGCTGCCCAGTGCGCCGATCAGTTCCGGTACGGCCGAGACCGCAGTGGGTCGGGCCGTCCCGTCGGCCCAGAGGGCGTCGACCAGGTCGTGGAAGGCGTCGTCGATCCGGTCAGGGGCTGCGTCTCGGTACGAGCCGAGCAGCTCGTCGAAGGTGATTTCCGCGGTCTCGGTCATGTGCCCGTCCCGTCTCGGCGGTGTCCAGGTCAGCGGCAAGGCGCGTACGCGCCGGCTGCCCGACAGGTTGCCACCCTGCGTGGGGGCCAATCACCTCTGACGTTGCGCTGCGTAAAGACCAGCGGAATTTCGTCGTCCACTTCGGACAGGTTGCTGGGAATCCAGCAATCTGGAAGATGCAGCCGCGAATGATCGCCTGAAAAATAACTGCCTGAACTTCCGCTCTCGAACGACTCACGACCTCATGCCCGGCGACGCCCGAGCGTGGAGGCGTTCGATCATCTCCACCCACCGTCCGGCAAGGGGGGGCGGGCCGGTGGGCGATCTTCGGCTGCGCCGCGGATGGCCCACGCAACACGTAGGGCGTTTGTCAGGCAATCGTGAGGGGAGCGTGTAATGACAGCGACCGAGGCGACGCACTCCGACGCCGAAATCGGCACAAACCACAAGCGGCGGTACGCGCGATACGACGGCCTCCGCGGCGTCTGCGCGATCTTCGTGGTGATCTACCACATCGGTTACCAGTCCGGCATCAGTGAGCTGCCCGGCCACGACGGTGTTCCCATCCTGGGCAGCCTCGTGCCGGCGTTCCGGATCTTCCTTCCGCCGTTCTTCGTCCTGTCCGGTCTGCTGCTCTACCGGCCGTTCGCGCGGGCCATCATCGCGGGCACACCACGCCCCGCCACCGGCCCGTTCATCGTGGGCCGGGCACTGCGCCTGCTGCCCGCCTTCTACGTGCTCACGCTCGTGGTCATGTTCACCCTCAACCTCTCCGCTGTCGACGGCGCGTGGGAGGTCATCAAGCCGTTCATCCTGCTGCACTACTGGTTCACGCCGGACATGGCACAGTGGTGGCCGGGCATGGAGCACACCTGGACAGTGCCGGTCGAGATGTCCTACTACCTGGCCCTGCCGATCCTGGCCTGGCTGATCAACCGAAGCGCCCGCCGGGGCGCCGACCCGGCCGCGCGGGCCCGCCGCATCATCGTGCCGTTCGTGCTGATGACCGTGATCGGCACCGCCTGGACGATCTTCTGCTACCTGCCGTCGCAGGCCGAGCACACCTACTACTTCGTCTTCTGGCCGCTGGGCTACGCCGGGTTCTTCGCCGCCGGCATGGCACTCGCTACGCTCTCCGCGTACCGGGACGTGACAGGCGTCGTGCCGGCCCTGCACCGGGCGGTCGCCAAGCACCCGCTGCTCTGGTGGCTCGGCGCCCTCGGGGCGCTGCTGCTCTACATCCCCAAGCCGTTCGCCCCGCAGGTAGTGGTCGGCACCTGGCCCGCGATGGCCCAGCACCTGGTGGAGTACGTCCTGTTCTTCGCGTTCGGCCTCCTCGCGGTCGTGCCGCTGACAGTGCCCGAGGTGCGTTCGCGGTTCATGGACGCGGTGCTCACCAACCCGCCGATCCGCTACATCGGCCGCCTCTCGTACGGCGTCTACCTCTGGAACGTCCCGGTCATGTACTACTACTTCCAGTACGGGACGATCTTCGGCAACCAACCGCTCGGGCTCAACGACGCCCGACCCACGCTGCCCTTCGGTGAACTGGTCGGCTTCGTCCTCTACGTGATCGTCGGCACGGCGCTCTTCACGCTCGTCAGCTACTACGTGGTCGAGCGTCCGGCCCTGCGCCTGCGGCACGTCTTCAACGCGCCCACCTCCGCACTGGAACTCGGGTACGCCACGGAGCCCGCCAGCGACGCACGCCCCGCCGACCGGGCCGAGCCGCAGGACGCCAGCGCGACGCGAAGGAGCACCGAACGATGAACCGGCTGATTTCACGGCTCGGTGCGGGCAGTGTCGCCCTGTGCACCGTCCTGGCCCTCGGCGTACCGGGACCGGGGCAGGCAGCGCCCGCCCGGTCCGCCCCGGCGCCGTCGCCCGTGCGCACCGGCACCGTCACGCTTGTCACCGGCGACAAGGTGGCCCTCGACCGGGACCGCGTCGTCGCCATCACCCCGGCGCCCGGCCGAGTGGGCACCCCGTTCCGGCAGTACCGGCAGGACGGCGAGTTGTACGTCGTACCCGCCGACCAACTCGCGCGGGTCGCGTCGGGGCGGCTCGACCAGCGGCTCTTCGCCGTGTCGGCGCTGGCCCGGTCGGGTGTCACCGACGCCCGCGCCGCCGACCTGCCGCGCCGGGCCGTGCAGCGCCAGGCGGTCGCCACCGACGGCGTCACGCTCACGCTCACCTTCCTGGACCGGCGGGGCATCCCGACGGCCGACTACTTCGTCAGCCTCTTCGACACCGTGTCGCAGCAGGAATACAGCGGCTACCACGAGTCCGGCACCACCACGGTGACCGTTCCCGCCGGCCACTACTACCTGGAGGCGGGCGTCAGCGGTGCCAGCACCACCGACGTGGTGCCGTTCGACTTCTTCGTGGAGCCGGACATCGCGGCGACCGGAGACCTGGCGTTGACCTTCGACGCCCGCGACGCGAAACCCCTCACGTTCGGCCTGGACCGGCGCGGCGCCACCGGCATCATCGACGTGATGCCCAACCGCAGGACCGGCGTCGCGTCGGTCGGCTCCACCGTGCACGGCCCGCAGGAGGAGATTCGCGTCCGCCCGTCACGGACGGCCGCCCCGGGTCAGTTCACCGTCACGGTCGCCGCGCACCTCGGCAAACCGGACGGCAACGGCGGCTTCCTCGGCTCGCCGTACCAGTACCACCTGCAGTGGAGCGAGGACGGCACGGTACCGGCGGACCTGCACCGGGTGTTCCGCGACGCCGAGCTGGCCAAGGTGCGCAACGTCATCGCCGCGCAGGTGCCCGGCGCCGTCGACCGCAAGCTCTATTCGGCGTACGTGCAGCCACCGGCGACGGTCACCGAATTCACCTCACCCGGTGCGGCGTTCTTCGAGGACGTGTACGAACTGGATGCGGACAACAACCTCAACTGGCAGATAGCCGACCTGCCCCGACCGGCCGGCATCGCCGGCAGCACCCGCACCGAGAAGTGGAATCTCGGGCCCTTCGGGCCGGCCTTCGCCACCAGCCCGGTGCTGCCCGTGGTGTGGTGTGGTCGTTTCGGGGACCAGATGAACTTCGAGATTCCGCACTTCTCCGACCAGAATCCCGACCACTTCGGATTCTCCGGAACCCTCGCCGAGGAAATGCGGATGTTCCGTAACGGGCAGCCGCTGATTTCCCAGGACTCCGAGTTCGGGATCTTCACGGTGCCACCGGCGACCGCCACCTACCGCCTGGAGACCCGGTCCACCCGCGACACGTCACCGTTCTCGACCGAGGTGCGGGGCGCCTGGACGTTCCGGTCCGGGCACGTGGCGGGCGGCCCGGCCAACGAGGCGGCGCTACCGATGGCGGCCCTGCGCTTCGCACCCGCGCTCGATCAGCAGAACCGGGCGGCTGCCGGCCAACGATTCAAGATCCCGCTGTACCTGCAGGCGCAGCAGGGCGCTGTCCTGGGCGAGTGGGGCGGTGTCACCCTCGACGCGTCGTACGACGATGGCGCGACGTGGCAGTCGGCGCCGGTGGTGAAGACCGCCACCGGCTTCACCGCGACCGTCACGCACCCGGCGACGACCGGATTCGTGTCACTGCGGGCCAGCGCCACCGACAGCCTGGGCAACAAGACCGAACTCACGATTATCCACGCGTACCTCCTGAAGTAAAGGGCCGAAAGACCGCACCTTCGGAGTGCAGCCCGCACTCTCGAAGATGGCACATCTCCCATCGGCTGTGACGATGAAGTGCGGTCCCGGGAATCTCCTCATCCGGTCGATTCCCGGGACCACCCGATTCGGTCGGACCCGAAAGGGGTGAGTGGTGGGTATGAGTTCCTTCGACATCGACCGCAATGAGCCGATAGCGATCGTCGGGATGGGTCTGCGTTTTCCCGGCGGCATCAACTCTCCGCAGACGTACTGGGATTTCCTCGTCGCCGAGCGCAATGCGTTGCGCGAGGCGCCGCAGGAACGGTGGGCGGGTTACGCGGCGATCAGTCCGGCGCACGCCGCCGCGACCCGGCGGGCGCTGAAGTACGGCAGCTACCTCGACGACGTGGCGGGCTTCGACGCCGAGTTCTTCGGGGTGTCCCCGCGCGAGTCCGAGCTGATCGACCCCCAGCAGCGCATCACCCTGGAGGTGGCCTGGGAGGCGCTCGAGCACGCCGGCATCCTGCCGCACTCGCTCGCCGGCAGCGACACCGCCGTGTTCATGGGTGTCTGCACCGACGACTACGGCCGCCGCATGCTGGAGGACCTCCCCCGGCTGGAGGCGTGGATGGGCATCGGCTCGTCCATGTGCGGTGTGGCGAACCGGCTGTCGTACGTGCTGGACCTGCGCGGCCCGAGCGTCGCCGTCGACACTGCCTGCTCCGCATCCCTCGTCGCGATTCACCAGGCCTGCCAGGCGCTGCGGCTCGGTGAGACGGACCTGGCGTTGGCCGGTGGTGTGATGTTGGTGGCCAGTCCGGCGTACCTGCTGGTCCTGGAGGCTGCCGGTGCGCTCGCGCCGGACGGCCGGTCCAAGGCGTTCGACGCGTCCGCCGACGGCTACGGCCGGGGCGAGGGCTGCGGGGTCCTCGCTTTGAAGCGGCTGTCGCAGGCGCGACGCGACGGGGACCGGATCCACGCGGTGATCCGGGGCAGCGCGGTCTGCCAGGACGGGCGCACGAACGGCATCATGGCGCCCAGTCAGGAGGCGCAGGAGGAGTTGGTGCGGCGGGCCTGCCGGGCCGCCGGTGTGTCGCCCGCCTCACTCGACTACGTGGAGGCGCACGGCACGGGCACCGGTCTGGGTGATCTCGTGGAGATCGGCGCCCTGTCCACCGTCGCCGGCGCGGACCGTTCACCGCAGGCCCCGCTGCTGGTCGGCTCGGTCAAGACCAACATCGGGCACCTGGAGGCCGCCTCCGGTGTCGCCGGTCTGATCAAGATGGTCCTGTCGATGCAGCACGGCGCGATCCCGGCCACGCTGTCCGCCACCGTGCCGAACACCGAGATTCCCTGGGAGACCTCCGGCCTGTCGGTGGTCGACGAGCTGACGCCGTGGCCGGACACTCCGGGGCCCCGGCGGTCTGGCACCGGCAACTACGGCTACGGCGGCACCATCGCCCACGTCATCATCGAGGAGGCCCCGCAGGAGCCGATCGTCGATGCGCCGACGAGCCCTCCGACGAGTGTCGACGAGAGCGAGCGGGTCTATCCGCTCTCCAACGCGACCCTCGCCGGCGTCGCCGCGAACGCGGGCGCGCTGGCCGACTGGGTGGAGCGTTCGGACGCGGACCTCACCGACATCGGTCACACGCTCGCCCACCGCCGGCAGCCGCTCAACGCCCGCGCCGCTGTCGTCGCCGCGGACCGCGCCGAACTCGTCAGCCGACTCCGCAAGCTCGCCACCGGCACCGCCGCTGCGGGCGTGGCCACCGGTACTGTCGCGCGGGGCGTAGCCGCCGACGCGGTCTGGGTGTTCTCCGGGCACGGGGCGCAGTGGGTAGGGATGGGTCGGGAACTGCTCGACAGTGAGCCTGCGATGGCCGAGACGATGGCGGAACTGGGGCCGGTGTTCCGCGCCGAGTTGGGCTTCGATCCCCTGGTGGCACTGCTGGAGGACGACTTCACCGAGGTCGACCGGGTGCAGGCGATGACGTTCGCGATCCAGGTGGGGCTCACCCGGATCTGGGAGGGCTACGGCCTGCGTCCGGCGGCGATCGTCGGGCATTCGATCGGCGAGATCGCGGCCGCGGTCGCGGCCGGCATGCTCGACCTGCAGCAGGCGGCGCACCTGGTCTGTCGCCGGTCCCGGTTGCTGCGCCGGGTCGCCGGTCAGGGCGGCATGGCGATGGTCAACCTGCCGTTCGACGAGGTCACGGCCCGGCTGGCCGACGTCCCCGAGGTCGCGGCGGCGGTCGCGGCGTCCCCCACGTCGACGGTGATCAGTGGGCCGTCCGAACACGTCGACGAGATCGCCGACCGTTGGCGGACCGAGAACCTGGTGGTGCGGCGGGTCAACTCCGACGTCGCCTTCCACAGCCCGCAGATGGACGGGTTGGTCGACGAGCTGCGAGCCGACCTCGCCGACCTGGTCAGCCGGCCGGCCACCGTGCCGGTGTACACCACCGCCCTGACCGACGCGCGCTCCACGGCGGACCGGTCCGCCGACTACTGGGTGACGAACCTGCGCAACCCGGTGCGCTTCGAGCACGCCATCCGCGCCGCGATCGACGACGGGCACCGGGTCTTCCTGGAGATCTCCGCCCACCCGATCGTGCAGCACTCCGTCATCGACATCCTCGCCGTGGTCGGCGTCGAGGACGGGGTCATCGCGCACAGTCTGCGCCGGGAACGCCCGCAACGGCCGACCCTGCTGGAGAACCTCGGCGCCCTGCACTGCGCGGGCGTGCCGGTCGACTGGGCGATCCTGCAACCCGGCGGTGACCTCGTCGACGCCCCGACCAACGTGTGGCAGCACCGTCGGTACTGGATCGACAGCGCCCGGCCGGCGGCTGCCAACCTCGAACACGACGTCGAGACCCACACCCTGCTCGGGGCACGTACCGCAGTGCAGGGCACCACGCCCGTGCTGATGTGGCGGACGTTCCTCGACGACACGAACCGGCCGTACCCCGGCGGGCACGCGGTGCTGGGCACCGAGGTGATCCCCGCTGCGGCCACCCTCAACACGCTGTTCCAGGCGGCCGAGAACGCGCCGCTGCGTGACGTCGCGTTGCGGGTGCCGATCGGCGTGCTGGTGCCCCACGAGATCCAGGTCGTCCGCCAGGACGGCACCGTACGGCTCAGCTCTCGGCTCACCACCCAGCAGGACGACAAGTCCTGGCTCACCCACGCCAGTGCCGAGATCGTCGACGCGGCGCCAACGGCCGAGCGGGTCGACCCGGAGACGCTGCGCGCCGCGCACCCGGAGACGCTCGACCCCTCCTGTGTCTGGGACCGGCTCGCCGCGATCGGCGTGGTCGGTATCGGCTGGCCGTGGGAGGTCGAGGCCGTACGCCGACACTCGTCCGGGATGCTCGCGACAGTCGTCGCGGACCCCACCGGTGGTCAGTCGGAGCGGACCTGGGCCTCGCTCACCGACGCCGCGCTCTCGGTGGCGCCGGTCATCTTTCCCGGCGACCCGCTGTTGCGGATGCCGGGCTGGCTGACCGAGGCCACGCTCGTGTTGCCGCCACCACCGAAGGCGTTGATCGCGGTACGGCTGATCGCCGGCTCCGACGACGAGGTGGAGGTCGACGTCGAGGTGCGGACCCTGGACGGGGACCTCGCCGCCCGGTTCACCGGCGTCCGGTTCGGGGCGGTGCGCAAGGAGGTGCTCATCGACCTCGGTCCCGAGGAGGAGCAGACCGCCGAGGAACAGGCCTGGCAGACGCTGTCCGGTCCGGAGTTGCGGGACTTCGTACTCGCCGCGGTCCGCGAGGTGGCCGCCGGTGAGGTACGCATCCCGTTGGAGGACCTCGACGTGCACCGGCCGCTGGCGGAGCTGGGCGCGGACTCGCTGATGACAGTGGCCATCCAGCTGCGGTTGGAGCGGCGGTTCCGCACGCCGGTCCCGTCGACGCTGCTGTGGAACCGACCGACGGTGGCGGCGGTCGCCGAGTACCTGACCGACGAACTGACAGCCGACGTCAAGTAGCAGTCACAGAGGGGAACGACCACCGTGCCCGAGCCTGATCCGCACACCAGGATGATGGCGATCCTGCATGCGCCGCTGATCACGCAGATGGTGGTCGCCGTCGCCGAGCTGGGTATCGCCGACCAGCTCGCCGACGGGCCCCAACCGGTAGAGGCGTTGGCCGCGAAGGTCGACGCCCGTCCGGACGCCCTGAACCGGATTCTGCGGGCGCTTGCCGGCGTCGGGGTGGTCGCCCAACCGGCGTCGGGGGTCTACGGTCCGACGCCGCTGCTCGACACACTCCGCACCGACGCACCGGGGTCGCTCGACGCGTGGGCCCGGTTGTGGGGGCTGCCCGAGCGTCAGGCAGCCCTCACGGCCCTCACGCTCGGCCTGCGCGACGAACGACCACCGTTCGAACAGATCTACGACCGGTCCTGGTGGGCCCACCTCGAACGACGACCCGAGCAGGCGGCGGTCTTCCGCGACGCGATGGGTGATCTGTCCCGTCAGCTCCACGCCCAGGCGGTCGCCGCGTACGACTTCTCCGGTGTCCGCCGGGTCTGTGACGTCGGCGGCGGCACCGGCAGTCTGGTGGCCACGCTGCTGAGGTCGTACCCGACGCTCACCGCTGTGCTCCTGGACCGGCCGGCGGTCGTCGCGCACGCCCACGCGGCTCTCGACGCGGCCGGTGTCGCCGACCGGGTGACGGTCGAAGGTGGGGACTTCTTCACCGCGGTGCCCGGCGGCGCCGACGCGTACCTCCTGTCGATGATCCTGCACGACTGGACCGACGAGCAGGTCGTCACCGTCCTGACGAACGTGCGCCGGGTGATCGACCCGGACGGCCGCCTGTTCGTCGTCGACGCCGTCATCCCGGAGGACGACCAGCCGCACGACGGCAAGCTGCGCGACATCATCATGCTCGCGCTGCACCCGGGGCGTGAGCGCACCGAGCGCGAGTTCGCGGCGGTGTTCGACAGCGCCGGATTCCGGCTCGCCGAAACACGCGAGGTCTCGGCCTCGACCGGTCTGCTCGTCGCCGTCCCCGTGTAGCGCTCAGGAGAACCCATGACCACCGAGCAGGACAACAGACTGCCACCGTCCGACGTGCGTCAGCGGTGGGACACCGTGCCGTACCCGGCCGACGCCGCGGACAGGTATCGCGCCGAAGGGCTGTGGCAGCCCCGCACGATCCCGGGCGAGCTGCGGGAGACCGTCCGCGCCCACCCGGACCGCGTCGCCGTCGTCACGCCGGGCGTGCGGTGGACGTACGCGGACCTCGACCGGCACTCCGACGCGATAGCCGCCGGTCTGCTGGACGCCGGGTTGCATCCGGGTGAGTCGGTGATCCTGCAGATCACCAACAGCGCTCTCGCGGTGGCCACCTGGTACGGCCTGCTCA
Source organism: Micromonospora sp. NPDC005710 (assembly GCF_040630995.1). Classification (NCBI taxonomy): domain Bacteria; kingdom Bacillati; phylum Actinomycetota; class Actinomycetes; order Micromonosporales; family Micromonosporaceae; genus Micromonospora; species Micromonospora sp. NPDC005710. The sequence continues at coordinate 147,764 of NZ_JBEXYP010000005.1, forward strand.
AGGCCGGCCTGATCCCGGTGTGCACGCTGGCGATCCACCGACGCCACGAGATCGAGGAGATCGCCCGGCAGACCCGCGCCTCGGCCCATCTGGTGCAGGCCGATCTGCGCGGCTTCGACCTGGTGGCGTTCGCCGACGAGATCCGCCGGTTGGTGCCGAGCATCCGCCTGTTGGCCAGCATCGGGGGTCGCCCCGGCGCGTCCGGTCAGGAACGGATCGAGGATCTCGTCGACCGCCCGCTGTCCGACGGGCAGGCGGCCCGGCTGGCGCAGATCGACGCGAACACCGACCTCGACGCCCCCGCCGTGTTCCAGCTCTCCGGTGGCACCACTGGCGTGCCCAAGGTGATCCCCCGGCTGCACCCTGAGTACTGGTACAACGCTGTCGCGACCGCCCGCTGGTGGGGTTTCACCCCGCAGGACCGGCTCGGGTTCGGTCTGCCACTGGTGCACAACGCCGGCGCCACGAACGCGGTGCACGCCGCGCACTCGGTGGGCGCCGCGCTGCTGCTCGCCACACCGGTCGCCGACGATCTGCTGGCCCTGATGGACGACGAGCGGGCCACCTGGTTCATGAGCCCGCCGGGCCTGATGATCGAATACCTGCGGCATCCACGCTTCGACGGCGCGTTCGCCAGTGTCCACAGTTGTGTGCTGACCGCGGCGAAGGTGTCCCGGGAGCTGTTCGACGCGATCGAGGCGCGCGGGGTGCACGTCACCCAGGCGTTCGGGATGACCGAGGGGTTGTTCCTGTTCACGCCACGCGACGCGTCACCGCGGCTACGCGCCACCACTGTGGGTGTGCCGATCAGCCCGCTGGACGAGGTGGTCGTGCTGGAGCCCGGCACGCTGCGGCCGACGCCGCCGGGGGAGATCGGTGAGCTGTGCGCGCGGGGTCCGTACACGGTGCCCGGCTATCTCGGCGTGCCGGTCGGCGCCGACGTGGCGTTCACGCCCGACGGGTTCTACCGCAGCGGCGATCTGGTCCGCGGGCACGACCTGGACGGCCTGGTCGCCTACTCGATCGAGGGCCGGGTCAAGGACCTGATCAACCGAGGCGGCGAGAAGGTGAACGCCGAGGAGGTGGAGCGGATCCTGCTCGGTCACGAGTTGGTCGTCGACGCGGCGTTGGTGGCGATGCCGGACGAGCGACTGGGGGAGCGCGCCTGCGCCTACCTGGTGTGCCGCCCGGACGGGCCGCTGCCGACGCTCGACGACATCCGGAACTACCTGGAGGAGTTCGGCCTGGCCCGCTTCAAGTGGCCGGAGCGGATCGAGTTCGTGGACGCGCTGCCGCGTACCCCGATCGGCAAGATCTCCAAGCAGTGGCTCCGCGAGGACATCGTGCGTCGCCTGGGTGGCCCGCGCCCCTGACCCCGCAGCACCCGAAGGCCGGCCGTACTCACGTACGGCCGGCCTTTGTCGTACCCGCCCGGAGCGTCGGATCTGAGTAGAAAGTGGCTTTGATGGCAAAATGCCGGTCGTGGCTCCGACCTACAGGGTGAGGGGCACGCAACGAGTGCCATGACGACCGGGTAGGAGACAGACGATGAGCGATCTTCAGAAGCAGGTGCAGGTGCTGGTCGACGGGCTGGTGGACGACGGCGCCGAGGACGGCGTGCAGGTCGCCGTCTATCGCCACGGTGACCTGGTGGTCAACGTGGTGGCAGGGCTCGCGGACACGGCCTCCGGCCAACCTGTTCGGCCGGACACCCTCTTCTACTCGGCGTCGACGGGTAAGGCCGCCGCATCGACGGTGGCGCACGCGCTCGTGGACGACGGCGTGTTCGACTACGACACCCGGGTCGCCGACCTCTGGCCGGAGTTCGCCGCGCACGGCAAGGGCGAGGTACGGATCCGACACGTCCTGACACACTCGGCAGGTGTGCCGGCGGTCCCCGCGGACACCACCATCGAGCAACTCACCGACTGGAACGGCATGTGCCAGCTCATCGCCGACATGGAGCCCTGGTGGGCGCCCGGCGAGCGGGTCGGCTACCACGCGGCCACCTTCGGCTACCTGATCGGCGAGGTCGTCCGCCGGGCCACCGGCAAGCCGATCTCGACAGTGCTCGCCGAACGCGTCGCCGGGCCGATCGGAATGGCCGACGAGTTGTTCTTCGGGGTGCCGCAGGAGCACCTCGGCCGGGTGGCCCGACTGACCGACGACCCGGCGGGCAAAGCGGCGTTCGCCTCGATGCCACCGGAGTTTCCGCTGTTCAAGGCCGTTCCACCGGCGATCGTGCCGAACGCCGACTTCGGCAACCGGGCGGACGTGCTGACCTCGGACATGCCGTTCGCCGGCACGATGAGCGCCCGGGCGATCGCGACGATGTACGCCGCGCTCACCGGTGCGGTGGACGGCGTACGGCTGATCTCCCCGGAGCGGTTGGCCGAGGCCACCACGCTGGCCACCGCCGGCCTCGACGACGAGATGACCGGCGGCACCTCGACCTGGGCTCTCGGCTACTGCCTGGGCTGGCCGGGCACCTCCGACCCGTCGGACCGCCCGACGGTCTTCGGCATGGTGGGCATCGGCGGCAGCGCCGCGTTCGCCGACCGGGCGACCGGCGTCACCGTCGCGGTGACCAAGAACCGGTTCAACCCGATCGAGATGAACATCGTGCAGCGGGTCACCGAACTGGCCGACGAGGCGTTCGTCTGAGCCCTCCGGACACCGGCCCACTCGCGGGACAACTGGAAAAGCCCGTCGATCGATGACACATTTGGCGGCGCGGCTCCGACTGCACTGTGAAGGGTGCCGATCCGGCACAGCCTCTTCGAAGGAGTTCTTCCGTGAAGTACATGCTGTTGATCCACGCGAACCCCGCAACTGTCACGGGACGGTCCGAAGCCGAGACCACAAAGGTCTACGCCGAGATCGACGCCATCACCAAGGAGCTGTCCGAGTCCGGTGAGCTGATCGGCGGCGAGGTCCTGGCCGACGTGTCCCAGTCGAAGGTCGTCCGCGTCACCGGCGGCGTGCCGGTGACCACCGACGGCCCGTTCGTCGAGGCCAAGGAGCACCTGGCCGGCTACCTGATCGTCGAGACCGACAGCGAGCAGCGCGCGATCGACATCGCGGCCCGGTGGCCGGACGCCAGCGAGGGCGGCGCCATGGAGGTTCGGCCCATCATGGACATCGGCGGAACCGAGATGTGAGGTGGGCTGCGGGCCGGGCCACCCCGCTGTGGCCCGGCCCGCGCCCTCGCCGGCGCCGCTGGTCAGTCCGGCAGCCCGCGGACGAACGTCCGCAGGTCGGTGACCAGGAGAGCCGGCTGCTCAAGGGCGGGGAAGTGACCGCCCCGGTCAAACTCCGACCAGTGCGCGAGCGTCGGCAGGATGCCCTCCGCGAAGCGCCGTACCGGCCGAACCGCGTCCTCCGGGAACGCCGCCACGCCGACCGGCATGGCCAGCGGCCACGGGCCACCCCAGGTCCGCGCGAAGTCGGCGTCGCGGTGCGTCGACTCGAAGTAGAGCTGCGCACTCGACCCCGCCGTCGCCGTCAACCAGAAGATCGTGACAGTGGTGAGGATGTGCTCGCGGCTGATCGCGTCCTCCGGCGCCTTGTCGGCGGCGGACCACTCCTTGAACTTCTCCACGATCCAGGCGAGCTGCCCGACCGGGGAGTCGGTGAGCCCGTAGGACAGCGTCTGCGGTCGCGTCGACTGGATCTTCTGCCAGCCCATGCCGTCCTGCTGGAAATCCAACGCGAAGCCCAGTTTCGCCTGGTCGGCGGGGCTGAGTTCGCCGAACTCGTTGAAGTCCGGCGGCGGGAACGTCACGCACATGTTGAGGTGCACCCCGCGGACGTGCTCCGGGTCGGCCAGACCCACGCGCAGCGAGATCGGTGAGCCCCAGTCACCGCCCTGGGCCACGTACCTGTCGTAGCCGAGGTCCGCCATCAGCGTGGTCCACGCCCGGCCGACGCGCTCGGTGTCCCAGCCGGCCTGCCGCGTCGGCCCGGAGAAGCCGTACCCCGGGATGGTGGGGACGACGACGTGGAACGCGTCGGCCGCGTCGCCACCATGGGCGGCCGGGTCGACGAGCGCGTCGATGATGTCGACGAACTCGAAGCCGGTGCTCGGCCAGCCGTGGGTGAGCAGCAGTGGCGTGGCCCCCGGCACCTGCGAGCGGACATGCAGGAAGTGCACCTGGGCGCCGTCGATCTCGGTGACGAACTGCGGTATCTGGTTGAGCCGACGCTGGGTGGCGGCCCAGTCGTAGCCGGAGTGCCAGTACTCGGCCAGCTCCCGCAGGTAGCCGACCGGCACGCCACGGGTCCACCCCACGTCCGGGATCTCGTCCGGCCACCGGGTCGCGGCGATCCGTCGGCGCAGGTCGTCGATGTCGGACGGTGGAACGTCGATCTGGTACGGGCGCATCGTCCTACCTCTCGGGTTGTGGCCGGCTGACCGGGGCTACCGCCAGGGTCTGCGCCGGCGGCGGTACGGGCCGACCGGCCTTGCGCAGCACGCGGACGATCCGGTCGGGGCGGAGCAGGCTGGTCGGCGGGTCGATCAGGCCGGCCACCCGGATGAAGCCGTTCGTCAGTTCCGCGTCGTGTACGGCGGCCTTCTGGTACCGGGCGATGTACGCGTTGATCGTGCGGACCTTCGCGGTGCGACGGCCCTGGACTCCCGCGTAACCGAGGTCGGCGCTGGCCGAGAAGTCCCACGGTGAGTCGATCTCGGCGGCGATTCTGCGGAAGAACTCCCGCCAGTGCGGGACCGCGCCCTGGCGCAGGAGCTCGCCCAGCACCACCGACTCCACGGCGGCAACGGTCATGCCCTGGGCGTAGATCGGGTTGAAGCTGCACACCGCGTCGCCGAGCACCAGGAACCGCTCCGGGAACCGGGTCAGGTGCTCGTAGCGGCGTCGGACACTCGCCGGGTAGCGGAACTGCACCGGGTCGTCGAGCGGCTCGCAGTCGGCGAGCACCTTGGCGATCTCGGGCACCGGCACCGAGCGGACGAACTCCCCGAAACCCTCCGGATCGGTGGGCGGGTGGTCGCCGAGAATGCCGGTCAGCGACAGTTCCAGCTTGTTGTCGTCGCCCGGCAGTCGGTAGAAGAACGCGCCGCGCGGCTGCGCCGGAGTGGCCGCCGGGATGATCGCCAGGTCGCTGCCGAACGGGTCGTACGGCGCCTGGTAGTGCCGCGTCGTGTAGGCGAGGTCGATCTTCACCTTGTCCTCGGTGGGCCGCGCGTACCCCAGCTCGGCCAACCAGGCCGGCGTGCGCGAGCCCCGGCCGGTGGCGTCGATGACCAGGTCGGCGTCGAGCACCTCGGGCGTACTTCCGGGTGTCTGCGCCTGGATCCGCGCGCCGGTGACGGTCGCGCCGTCCGCGGTGACCGCCAGCCCGAGGACGTCGCGCTTCTGCAGGAACCGAACGTTGGGGATGGCCTGCACCCGCTTGCGCAGGTGGTATTCGAGCACGGGTCGGGTGGCGGGCACCGACAGGAGCCCGGAGGTCGACGGCTTGAGCCGCTGCCCACCGAAGATCCACTGGATGTCGCCGTTGAAGTCACCGGGCCGGACGCCGGCGTCGACCAGGTCGGCCATCAGGCCGGGGAACTGCCGTTCGAAGATCTGCTGGCCCTTCGCGACCAGCCCGTGCGCATGCCGACCGTGCGGGACTCCCCGCCGGTACGTCGGGTTGTCCACCACCTCGTCGCGGTCGACGAGCACCACGTCGTCGAACGACTCGGCGAGTTCCTTCGCCGCGAGCAGCGCCCCGAGGCTGGCGCCGAGCACGACCACACGATCGCCCACCTTGCGGCCCATGGTCACCGCCCTCCCTCGATCGTCGTCAGCGCCGCGTCCGGGCGGGTCAGCAGCTCGCGCAGCAGGTGAAGGTAACGGTCGACGAGGTCGTCGATCGTCTTCTGGTCGAACAGGTGGGCGCTGAAGCCGATCGCGCCGACGATGTCGTCGGACGGGCCGAGGTGCAGCGACCAGAGGATGCCGTCGGGCATGTCCGAACCGACCGGCTGGGAGATGACCCGCCGCCACACCGCCGAGTACTCCAGGTCGCCCACCCGCTCGCGCTCCATCACGAACGGCGGCTGGATGACCTGGAAGAGACAGGGCACGACGCCGGGCCCGATCGACGCCATCAGCTCGGGCGCCTCCTGCAGGACGTGCAGCAGCGGCACCTCGTGGGAGTACGCGCCGAGGCAGGTGGCGCGGGTCCGGGTGACCACGTCGCGGAAGGTGGCGGCGTCGGACAGGTCGGTCCGCAGCGGAACGAAGTTGAAGAACGAGCCGACCGTCTCCTGGAACCGGCCGTGCCCGCGTCCGGGAGTGAACGTCGGCACCGTCAGGTCGGTGCTGCCGGTCCACCGGCTCGCCAGCACGTAGAAGGCGGACAGCAGCACCATGAACGGTGAGGTGTGCGTGTCGGCCGCCAGGGCCGTGGTCGCCGAGCGGAGTTCGGCGTCGGTCACGAAGCGGTGCCAGGTGGTGGTCGGTACGGTGTCCGCCGCCAACTCCCGGTCGGCCGCGGTCACCATGATCCGCCCTCCGGCCAGCTTGTCCCGCCAGTAGTCACGGGCCGCGGCCAGCGGCGGGCTGTCCGCCTCCTCGTGCTGGGCGGCGATGTACTCGCGGTACTGCGGGGCAGTGCCCACGCCGGGCGTCTCCCCGGCGGCACGCTGGGCGTACGAGCGAGCCAGGTCGCGCAGGATGATCTGCATCGACCAGGCGTCGGCCGCCGAGTGGTGCGTGGTGAGGATCAGCACCGAGTCCGTCTCGTCGAAGCGCCCCAGCGTGGCCCGCAGCAGGGGCAGGTCGTGCACGTCGAGCGTGCCGGCCTCGATCTCGTTGATCAGCTCCTCGGCGCGGTGCTCGCGGTCGGCGGGGTCCACCCCCGGCAGGTCGCGGACGTCCACCTTCGGCGAGGTCACCGACAACACCCGCTGCCCGTGTTCGCCGTCGCGAAGGACAGACGTCCGGAGAGCCTCGTGCTGCCCGATCACGTCGGCCAGCGCCAGTTCGAGGGTGTCCACGTCGACCCGGCCGTGCACCCGCCAACCGTCGGCGATCAGGTAGTGCGGCCCGAACGGACCGGTGGTCTCGCCCGTGTCGAACAGCAGGAGAAACTCCTGCTGCAGCGAGAGCGGGAGATCCGCTGTCGCCGGGGCTGGTTGCTGCGAGATGGTCATGAGCGCTCCTCGTGGAGAGTCGGGGCGGGGTCAGTCCACGACGAACTGTCGCGGCCCGGGCGGACCCGCCCGCAGGCCGAGGCAGTCGGCGTTGTAGTCGTCGAGCAGGTGCTGGGCCTGCTCGGACGCGCGGGCGAAGCGGCCCGCCGGGTCGGCGTCGTGCAGGAGGATGTCCTCCATCGCGTGTGTCATCAGGCCCTGGATGCGGGGAAACTCGCCGAGGACGGCCCCGCGGGCGGCAGGTGAACCGTCGGTCGCCAGCAACTGCTCGATGGCGACCCGCTGATGCGGGCGCTCGTCGAACCAGCCATCGCCGGCCAGCCTGTCGATGGCCGTCGTGGTGACCGGGATGAACCAGGTCGCCTTGTGCCGCTCCGCGACGGCCCGCGGGTCGAGCAGGTGCTGCAGGAACGCGAGCGCGCCGTCCCGGACCGCCGGCTCCACGGTGTCGGTGAGCCAGATCGCGTCACCGCCGACGATGTTGCCCGCGTAGCGGACCTCGCCGTTGTGGGGCATCCGGCCGACCTCGACGCTGAACCCGTGGTCGCGGCCGGCCTGGATCAGCCACTCCGCCTCGACCGAGGAGCTGAGGACGAACGCGACCCGCTGCTCGGCGAACGCGGTGAAGTTCTCCTGCCAGGCCCGGCCGGTGTTCTCGCCGTACGCCTGCCCGCCGGTGTAGTGGTAGTGGCCGGCGCGGTGCAGACCGCGCCACCACTGCGCGAAGGCCACCATCTCCGGCCCGGCGAGGTCGACCTTCTCGGCGCGGCCGTCCCGGCCGTTGGCGTGGTCGGCGAGCAGACCACCCTGCTGGGCGACCGCCTGCTGGAAGATCCATCCGTGGTTGGGCCAGGTGATCGCCGGCCCGCCGGTGTGCGCGCTGACCGCCGTGCAGGCGGCAGTCACCTCGGCCCACGTGGTCGGCAGCGCGCTCACTCCCGCCGCCGCGAGCAGCGTGGTGTTGGCGTACAGCAGGGTGGTCGAGACCAGCGGGGGAGCCGCGAGCAGCAGCCCGTCCGCCGAGTAGTAGCCCCGCGCCGGGGCCACGATGTCGTCGGTGACCACCGGCACGCCGAGCACCTCGGTGCGCCCAGCGAGCGTCGTCGCGACCGGCCGGAACAGCGGTGCGCCGTCGACGTCGCGCATGTCCCGGGCCAGTTGCGTGGAGGTGTGGAAGTACTGCACGAGGGCCGGGGCGGCGCCGCGTCGGGCTGCGGCGTCCACATCGGCCGGCAGAGTCTTGTAGCTCGACTCGCGGATCCGGATCCGGTAGTCGGGGTGGGCGTCGTGGAAGCTCGCGGCCAGGGCCCGGATCCCACCCACGTAGTCGGGTACGGCCGGGTAGCTGGGCAGCCAGATGTCGATGCTGATGGGCTCGGCGTCCGTCCTCACGCAACAGTCCTCCGGCAGCTCGATGGGGTCGCCCAAAGGTTGCCCGTCGCGGCGGGAGGCGGTCATCTTCGCGAGTGCTGCGCCCCGCCGTCGGCGGCGACAGCGCACGACGGAAGTCGTCCCGGGCACCGGTTCGCAACAGACCCTGAGTACGCCGCACAGACATGTCGAAAACCGCGAGTCGGCTCCGACATGGCGGTAGAGGGGCCTGGGGGCGTCGAAGACCGCCGTCGCAGGCTCATGAGGCCGAGAAGGGATCGACACGATGGATAACCCCACGTCGACGCCAGCGAACGATCTGGCGGGACGTAAGGAATGGATCGGGCTGGCGGTGCTGGCGCTGCCGGCGATGCTCGTGGCGATGGATATCGGAGCACTGTTCCTGGCGCTGCCGCACCTCAGCGCGGACCTCGGCGTCAGCAGCGTGGAGCAGCTGTGGATCATCGACATCTACGGGTTCCTGCTGGCCGGCTTCCTGCTCACCATGGGCACCCTCGGTGACCGGGTCGGGCGCCGTCGGCTGCTCATGATCGGCGCTGTCGCCTTCACTGTGGCCTCGGTCCTCGCCGCGTACGCCAACAGCGGCACCACCCTGATCATCGCCCGCGCGTTGCTGGGCATCGCCGGTGCGACCCTGTCACCGTCGACGCTGGCGCTGATCACCAACATGTTCCGCAACGAGAAGCAGCGGGGCGTGGCGATCTCGATCTGGGCGTCCGCGCTGTTCGGTGGCACCGCGATCGGGCCGATCGTCGGCGGCGTGATGGTCGAGCACTTCTGGTGGGGCTCCGTGTTCCTGCTCGGCGTGCCGTTCATGATCGTGCTGCTGGCCACCGGTTTCGTGCTGCTTCCCGAGTACCGCGACCCCAACGCGGGCAAGTTCGACCTGTTCAGCGTGGTGCTGTCGCTCGGCGCGATCCTGCCGGTGGTGTACGGCGTCAAGGAGTTCGCCGCTAGTGACTCGGACAACCCGGCCATCGCGGGCGGCGCGATCCTGCTCGGCCTGGTGATCGGCTGGATCTTCGTCCGACGCCAGTCCCGGCTGGAGCACCCGTTGATCGACCTCACGATGTTCCGGAACGCCGCCTTCAGCGGCACCCTCGTCACGATGATGTTCGCCTCGGCCGCGCTCGCCGGCGTCAGCCTGATGAGCACGCAGTACATCCAGAGCGTCGAGGGCCTGTCACCGGCCGCGTCCGGTCTCTGGCAGGCGCCCACCGGTCTGGGCATCGCGATCGGCAGCATGGCCACGCCGATGCTGATGAAGTCGCTCAAGCCGGCCACCGCGATCATGATCGGGCTCGGCATCTCCCTGGTGGCGATGCTGGTGCTGACCCAGGCCGGCAGCTCCGGTTGGCTGATCGCTGTCGTCGTCGCCGTCGCGCTCGTCGCACTCGGCACCGGTCCGCTGTTCACCCAGGGCACCGGGATGGTGGTCAGCTCCGTACCCCCGGAGAAGGCCGGGTCGGCCGCGTCGCTCTCCGAGACCAGCAACGTGTTCGGTTCGACGCTGGGCCTCGCGCTGTTGGGCAGCGTCGGTGCCGCCGTGTACCGCGACCGGATGGCGGACGCGCCGCTGACCGACGTACCCCCGGAGATTGCCGACGTGTCCCGGGAGAACGTCGCCGCGGCGACGGCCGCCGCCGACTCGCTGCCGGGCAACCTGGCCACCGCCCTCCGCGACGTCGCCGGTGACGCGTTCACCTCCGCGATGAACGTGGTGGCGGGTGTCGAGGCGCTGCTTGTCGTCGCCCTTCTCGTGCTGGTGGCGCTGACGCTGCGCAACAAGTCCGCCGCACAGCCGTCCGGGTCCGACCCGGCGTCGTCAGCCCCTGCCTCGTCCTCGGCGTCCGCGTCCGCGTCGTCGGAGACCGTGCCCACCACCGGTGCCGTCTAGTCCGGACACCCCCATACGCCAACGGCGGTCGCCCATCCCCCCGGGCGACCGCCGTTGGTCCGTCCGCAGTGCACCTACCGCAGCATCGTCGTGCCGGGGCTGGCGTCGAGGCGGAACAGTCCGCTCGGATCGATCCGGGTGCGGACCCGGTCCGCCCGGTCGATCTGCTCCGGGCCGAGGTGCCGTTGCGGCTGCTGCCAGCTCTCCACGAACGTCGGCGCGGTGCGACCGGTGTCCCAGGGTGCCAGCGCCGCCCGGACGACAGCGCAGTGTTTCTCGATCGCCGCGGTGGCCTCGGGGCCGTCCGGGATCGCGTTGCCCAGGTACGAGTAGCGGGCGTCGAAATGGTCGAGTGCCCCGCCCCGCGGGTCCGGCACGGCCAGCGCCCCACCGAGCTGGCGCAGCTCCGCCGTGATCAGCGGCGATCCCGAGCCGGTCGCCGCCAGGAACGCGGCCGACGCCCGCTCGTCGAGGTCCGCGAGCAGCAGGTGGTCGCCGACGATCGGCACCGGCTCGTCCGGCCCGAGCTGAGCGCGGACCACCTCGGCCGGCGTGCACGGCAGCCACGACTCGACCACCGGGGCGGCCACCGCGCGCAGCTCGTCCAGCAGCTCGGTCAGCCCGCTCGGCGCGTCGTCGGCGCGCACCTCGGTCGCCGCCACGCCGATCATCGTTCCGCTTCGCAGCTCGGCCGGCACCATGGGTACGTCCGGCAGGTTGAGCACCTGGAACGCGCTGGTGACCTCCCACGGCGCGGTAGCTGCCCACCGGGTCCACCGCCTCAGCAGCTCCTCCGCGTGCACCACCGGCCAGTACGCCGAACCGGTGACCACCGGGCGCGCCGGGAACAGCCGTATCTCGACAGCGACCACCACCCCGAACCCACCTCCGCCGCCTCGCAGGGCCCAGAACAGCTCCGGGTCGGTGTCGGCGTCGACGCGGTGCAGCTCACCGTCCGCGGTGACCAGGTCGACGGCTGTCACACTGTTTGCCGCGAGCCCGACCAGCCGCCCGTAGACACTGACGCCGCCGCGCAGCAGGTAGCCGACCGCGCCGACGTCGGCCGACGACCCGTGTGGCGCGGCCAGGCCGTACGGTGCCGCCGCGTCGACGACGGCGCCCCAGCGGGTGCCGGCGGGAACCAGCGCGGTACGACGCGCCGTGTCGATCCGCACCGCGCCGTCCATCTCGGTACGCACCAGCACCGACCCGCTCATGTCCCGCGCCGCCGCGGCGCCGTGGCCGGTGCTGTGCACCCGCACCGGCAGGCACGTCGTCCGGGCGTACGCGAGCACGTCCCGCAGCTCGGCGAGGGTGCGTACGGTACGCGCGGCGGCCGGTCGGGGTGCGCCGTGCAGGTTGAACACTGTCGTGGCGTGTTCGTAGGCCGGATCGTGGGGGAAGTACACCTCGCCTGCCATCGTGGCTCCCTGGGTGGTGTGGACCGCTCAGTCGGGCAGCCGCACCGACAGACCGTGCCGGAAGACGTCCCGGGGGTCGTAGCGGCGCTTGACCCGCTGGAGGCGGGGATAGTTGTCCTTGAAGTAGAGGGTGTGCCAGGGCACGCCGGAGGTGTTCCACTCCGGATCGGCCAGGTCGACGTCGGGGTAACTGATGTAGGACCCGTCACTGATGTCGCCGGACACCGGGACACCGCCGCTCTCGGCGTAGACGTCCCGGTAGAACGCGCGGACCCAGGCGGTGTTGACGGCGTCGTCGTCGGGTGACTGCCAGGCGCCAGCGCTGTACGACGCCTTCACCACGCTGTCCCGCTGTGCCGCCGCGGTGGCGTCCGACGGGACGGCGTTGACCTGCCCGCCGAACGCGGTGAGCACGATGCCGGCCGCCGGGTTGGCGTACTCGGTGTCGGAGAGGTAGCGGAAGATCGTGGCCAGCTGCTTGTCGGTGTAGCCCCGGCGCAGATAGCCGGCCTTGTTCTTGTAGCGCCCCTTCGGGTCGCTGGGCCAGCTGTACGAGGGCATCCAGCTCGCCATCCAGTCGACCACGTCCCGGTCGACGGTCTGGGGGGTCAACCCGGTCCCGTCCCCGATCGCCGCGAGTTGGTCGTCGAGCATCCGGGCGGCACCCTCGACCGCGTCGTCGACAACGGCGGTGAGCGCCACGATGCCGGCCGAGCGGTGCATGACGATGAGGTTGCTCCACAGCTGGGTCTCCGGTGCGCCGACGGCGCTGTGCCTCTCCAGCCAGCCGCAGTAGTTCGCAATCAGTCGGGTCAGCGCGTCCTCGGTCATCCCGTCCCACGACCAGAGCACGTCGCAGCGGCGGATCCGGCGTGGCGCCGTGGGCAGCAGGCGCGACGGGTCGTCGGAGTCGACTCCCGGGCTGCGCAGCCAGAACCGGGTGACCACGCCGAAGCTGCCGCCACCGCCGCCCGCCGTCGCCCACCACAGGTCGTGGTGCGGGTCGTCGGGCTCCCGGGTGGCGATTACCACGTCGACGGTGCCCGACTCGTCGACGACGACGACCTCCACCGCGTACAGGTGGTCGACGACCAGTCCGTCGCGGCGGGACAGGTGACCGTAACCGCCGCCGGTGAGGTGACCGCCGACGCCCACCTCGAAGCAGGTGCCACCGGGAATCGTGACGCCCCAGGTGTCGTACAGGATCGGGTAGAGCGCCCCGAGGGTGATGCCGGCCTCGACCATGATGGCCCGCCGCTGCCTGTCGTAGGACACCGCGTTCATCGGCGCGAGGTCGATGAGCACCTGGATCTCGGGGTTGGCGAAGAAGTCCTCGAAGCAGTGGCCGCCACTGCGCACCGCCACCCGTCGGCCCGAGTCGACGGCCTCCCGCACCGCTGCGGCGACCTCCGTGGTGGTGCGGACCTGACGGACGTGCTCCGGGCGGCCGGTGAACCGGTGGTTGTACCCCTCGACGAGTGCGGCGTAGCGCGGGTCGTCGGGCAGGATGTCGGTCATGTGGGTGGGTCCCTCCGCTGGGCGACGACCATCAGACCCTCACATCCGCCTGCTGGCGGACGCATCTCTGATCGTGCGAACAGGTCGGCCGCCCCGCCGACAGCAGGCGGGGCGGCCGTTTCGTCCACCGCGTCGGACGCGTTCAGGTCCGCGCCGGGCTCTCGAGCACCGCCGGGTCGGCGTCCGGGTCGGTGAGCAGGATGTGCGGGTCCTCCATCTCGTACCAGCCGACGCCCGGCGGGCAACGGTCGTAGCCGAGCAGACGCTGGACCTCCTCGGGGAGCGTGAGGACGACGTCGCGCGGCACCGCCAGGAACTGGTTTTCCTCCTGCCGCAGGTTGCCGAGGTCGTACGAGACGGTGAGGCTGGTCCGTGGCTCGGTGGAGACGTTGCCGCCGCCGCCGTGGTAGACGCCGCCCAGCCAGAGCAGCGCCGACCCGGCGGGCATCGCGGCCGGGATCGCCTCGCTGTAGCGCGGGGCACGTTCGTCGTCCCAGTGATGGCTGCCCGGGATCACCAGGGTCGCGCCGTTCTCCTGGGTGAACTCGCTCAACGCGAGCATCAACTGCACGCGTGTCGTCGGGCCCGGGTGTCGACGCAGGTGCAGCGAGTCGTCGCGGTGCAGCGGCTGACGCCCCTGCCCCGGGTCGATCTGGATGGCCTGGGTCGCGCTGATCTGGATGTTGGGCGTCATCTCGATGCGGGCCTGACCGACCCACATGTGCACCGGCTTTTCCATGATCTGCCGCGCCGCGCCCAGATACAGCGGATGCAGGAAGATCGGGGTCAGATGGCTGGTACGCCGGAACAGCGACGAGACCCGTCGGGTCAGGTGACCGTCGTACCCGCTCTTGCTGTAGCGAGTGCCGTCGAGCAGGGGGCCGAGGTCTTCCCAGAGACCGTCGAGCGTGCTCTGGTCGACGAAGTTCTCGATGATCACGCAGCCGTCGCGCTCGAGCACGGTGACCACGTCGTCGAGGGGGGCATCGGACGTCACCCGGACGAACTCCACCATTGTCGGACTACCTTCCTCGGGCTTCGGCCTTCGCGACGATGTCGCGGGTGAAAGTGGCCAGGTTCGGGTCTTCGAAGAGGTCGCCGAGGTCCATCTGGACGCCGATCTCCTCCTGTACGCGGGCGACGATCCGCACAGCGGAGATGGACTGCCCGCTCAGTTCGAAGAACGTTCCGTCGGTCCGGTCGGCGGGGACGTTGAGAACGTCCCGCCAGATGGATTCGACCCGCTTCTCGATATCGGTGACGGTCGTGCCGGGTGGGTCGATCGGCATGGGAATCCTCCCGAGGTAAGAGCTGATGGTTGCCGCACGGGTCGGCCGGCGAATTCGGCGACCCCCACCGAATATGATGTCGGTGATATCGCTGAATGTGTTCTTCGCTGTTGCGCTCTCGTCGGGCGTATTCGTTTGGCCCCGGACACAAGGACGACCGGGCCCGGAGCGTTTGTCGCATCCAGGCCCGGCCGCGTCTGTTCACCCGGTTACAGGTACTGCGTGTTCGGCCCCATTCCGCACAGAATCCGGCCGTACAGTTCCAGGTTGGTGTTGGGGTGCATGATCGCGTGCAGGTTCAGCGTCTGCACGTCGCGTTGGATCCGCTGGATCGGCACGTGCTGGTAGACCGAGGAGCCTCCGCTCGCGGTGCGGAGCACGTCGACGGCGTCCTTGGCCGCCTGGCAGGCGGCGCCGAGGTCGAGGCGCGCCTTGGCGCGTTCCTCGAGCGTCCACTCCTCACCCGACCTGCCCTTGCGGTCCACCCGGTCGGCGGCCCGGTACTCGTGGAACTCGGCCTGGTCGATCTTGATCTCGGCCTCGGCCACCTGGAGGTGGGTGAGTGGCGCCTGGCTCTGGTCGGGATAGTCGGTATAGGTGATCTTCCGACCGGGGAGCCGCTCGAAGAACGCCTCCTTCGCGGCGCGGGCCAGACCCAGCGCTGTCGCGCCGACCGTCGCGCAGGCCACCGGCATGAACGGACCACCCCACATGCTGGTGTTCGGGTCCTGCTGCAGCGGGTGCTGACCCATGATGATCGGCACCATCGACACGACACGTTCCTCGGGCACGAACACGCCCTCGGCGACCGTCGAGACGCTGCCGGAGCCGCGCAGGCCCGACGTGTGCCAGTCGTCGATGATCTGCAGATCAGCGATCGGGACCAGCGTCATGATCGGTTCGTAGCCCCCGTCGGGGGTGGGCCGGACGGCCGCGTTGGTGTTCCACTGACTCTGCGTCGCACCGGTGTTGAACGACCACTTGCCGTTGAGCAGGTAGCCGCCCTCGGTCGGGACGGCCATCGCGGTCGGGCTGAGGATGCCGGCGATCCGGACCGACGGGTCGGCGAAGACCTCCTCCCGCACCGAGTCCGGGAACAGGCCGGTGACAAAGCTGCTGATGTGCCAGACCGCCACGGTCCAGGCGGCTGAGCCGTCACCGCGGGCCAGTTCGGCGATGACCTCGACGACGGCCCGAGTGTCGGACTCGTAGCCGCCGAACGCCTCGGGCACCCGCATCCGCAGGATGCCCGCGTCACTCAACGCCTCCACGACCTCGTCGTGCAGTCGGCGATTGTCCTCGCTCCACTGGGCGTGCCGGGCCAGCAACGGCACCAGCTCCGTGGCCGCGCGAACGAGGTCGGCGCGGGGCGGAGCGTCGGTGATCGACATCGATCCTCCTCGAAAGGTTTGGGGAGTCCGTGAATTGCGCGTCGGAACTGACGGCGGACGCCCATCTGACCCTCGCACCACGGCTGCCGTCACGCATCTTCCGGAGTGCGCTGCTCCCCGGTGGGGCAAGAGTCGGACCGGCGCAATATGGAAGGTGCGCCGTTCCGGTTCGGGCAGGTGATATTGACTTCCGTCGTAGCACCCTTTGCTGCGCCCGTCGTCGAAGGGATTTCCGACATGGAACGGTTCCGGGTGGACATTCTTCAGGAGGACGTGGAGGATCTCCGTCGCCGACTGCGGGAAACCCGCTGGCCCGTGCTCTTCGACGCCGGCTGGGACCGCGGCGTGCCCGTCGACTACCTCCGCGAACTCGTGGACTACTGGTGCGACGAGTTCGACTGGCGTGCGATGGAGCGGCGCCTCAACGAGGTCCCACAGTTCGTCACCACGATCAACGGTGCGCCGGTGCACTTCCTGCACGTACGCTCACCGGAGCCGAACGCCACTCCGATGATCATCACGCACGGCTGGCCCGGCTCGGTGACCGAGTTCCTCGACGTGATCGGCCCACTGACCGACCCCGTCGCGCACGGCGGGGACGCGGCCGACGCCTTCCATCTGGTGATCCCGTCGATGCCGGGGTTCGGGTTCTCCGGGCCGATGCCGGCGCCCGGCTGGAACAACCTCACCGTCGCCAAGGCCTGGGCGGAGCTGATGAGCCGGCTCGGCTACGACAGCTACCTCGCGCAGGGCGGCGACTTCGGCGCCGGAATCTCGTACGCGTTGGCCCAGATCGACGCGGAGCACGTGGTGGGTCTGCACCTGAACACCCTCGTGACCACGCCGGCGGCGGACGGTTCGGACGTGCTCGACGACGAGGACCAGCGGCGCCTGGCCCGCTCGCAGCGCTTCCTCGACGTGCTGGCCGGCTCCATGAAGCTGCAGGCGACCCGGCCGCACACCATCGCGTACGCGTTGAGCGACTCGCCGGTCGGCCAGCTCGCCTGGATCGTGGAGAAGTTCAAGGACTGGGCCGACTCCGGCAAGGTGCCCGAGGACGCCGTCGAGCGGGACCGGATCCTGGCCATCGTCTCGATCTTCTGGTTCACCGGCACCGCAGGTTCGTCGGCGCAGTTCTACTACGAGACCGTCGACTATCTGCCGATCTCGAACCCCACGGTGCGCTACGCCCCGATCCGGCAGCCGCTCGGCGTCGCGGTGTTCCCGCAGGGTGTGTTCCTGCCGATCCGCCGATTCGTCGAGCGCGACTTCCCGACCCTGGTGCACTGGTCGGAGTTCGACCGTGGTGGCCACTTCGCGGCCCTGGAGGAGCCCGACCTGTTCGTCGGCGACGTGCGGGCCTTCGCCCGCGTCGTGCGGGCCGGCTCGTGACGGACACCGAACCCCGGGTGGACGATTTCCGGGCGGTGGGGGAGCGGCTGCGCAACTGGGGTCGCTGGGGCCTGGACGACGAGCGCGGCACCGTCAACCTCATCACACCGGAGCGGCTTGTCGCGGCCGGCCGACTGATCCGCGCGGGACGGACCTTCGACCTGGGGATCAACCTGGACGACAAGGGGCCGCAGAACGGCCGCTTCCGCAGCAACCCGGTGCACCTGATGTCGGAGACCGGTGCGGAGCAGGTGTTTCCCGGTGGCTTCCGGTACGCCGACGACTTCCTGTTCATGCCGATCCAGGCCTCGTCGCAGTGGGACGCGTTGGCCCACGTCTTCTACGACGGCCAGTTCTACAACGGGTTTCCCGCCGACGAGCTGACCGTCAAGGGCGCTGCCCGCTGCGGAATCGACAGGCAGGGCAAGGGGATCGCGGGTCGGGGTGTGCTGCTCGACATTCCCGCGGTTCGTGGTGTGCCGTGGCTGGAGGTCGGCGACGTCATCACCCCCGACGATCTGGACGCGGCCATCACCCGGCAGGGCGGCGTGGACGTCGGCCCCGGAGACATCCTGCTGGTTCGTACGGGGTGGCGGCGCAAGTTCGTCGAGCAGGGGCAGGACGCCGGGTTCATGGCCGGGGAACCCGGCCTGGGCCTGGCCAGCTGCCAGTGGCTGCGCGACCGCGACGTCGCCGCGGTCTGCGCGGACAACTGGGCGGTCGAGGCGTTGCCGGGCGAGGACCCGGGCGCATTCCTGGCCGTGCACATGGTGTTGATCAGGGACATGGGCCTGACGCTCGGCGAGATCCTCGACTTCGAGGAGCTGACCGAGGACTGCCGGGCCGACGGGGTGTGGGAGTTCTTCTTCGCGGCGCCGCCGCTCAAGATCACCCGAGCTGTCGGTTCGCCGATCAACCCGCTCGCCATCAAGTGATCCGACCACCCTGAAACGGGGCAGCCATGGGACGCCACCTCTTCACGTCCGAATCGGTGACCGAGGGTCACCCCGACAAGATCGCCGACCAGATCAGCGACGGGATTCTCGACGCGCTGCTGGCCGCGGACCCGCACAGCCGGGTCGCCGTCGAGACGCTCATCACCACCGGGCAGGTGCACGTCGCCGGCGAGGTGACGACGAGCGCCTACACCGACATCCCGACGATCGTCCGGGAGACGATCCTGGGTATCGGGTACGACTCGTCGCACAAGGGTTTCGACGGCGCGTCCTGCGGCGTCAGCGTGTCGATCGGGGCGCAGTCGCCCGACATCGCCCGCGGGGTCGACCAGGCGGGAGCCGCCCAGGGCGCGGGCGACCAGGGGATGATGTTCGGTTTCGCCTGCGACCAGACGCCGGAGCTGATGCCGCTGCCGATCGCGCTGGCCCACCGGTTGTCCCGCCGGCTCACCGCCGTGCGCAAGGACGGCCTGCTGCCCTACCTGCGGCCGGACGGCAAGACCCAGGTCACCATCGAGTACGACGCCGGCCGTCCGGTGCGGGTCGACACCGTAGTGGTGTCGGCTCAGCACGCCGCCGACATCTCGCTGGAGTCGATGTTGACTCCGGACGTCCGGGACCGCGTCGTGCTGCCGGAACTGGAAACGCTCGACCTCGACGTGGACAACCTCCGGCTGCTGGTCAACCCCACCGGGCGATTCGAGATCGGTGGCCCGATGGGTGACGCGGGGCTGACCGGTCGGAAGATCATCGTCGACACCTACGGCGGATACGCCCGCCACGGTGGCGGTGCCTTCTCCGGCAAGGACCCGTCCAAGGTGGACCGTTCGGCGGCGTACGCGATGCGGTGGGTGGCGAAGACCATCGTCGCGGCCGGCCTGGCACGGACGTGCGAGACCCAGGTGGCCTACGCGATCGGCGTCGCCGAACCGGTGAGCCTGTCGATCGAGACGTTCGGCACCGAGAGCGTCGCGCCGGAGCGGATCGAAAAGGCCGTGGCGGAGGTGTTCGACCTGCGTCCGGCGGCCATCATCCGGGACCTCGACCTGCTGCGCCCGGTCTACCGCGCGACGTCGGCGTACGGGCACTTCGGTCGGCAGTTGCCCACCTTCACCTGGGAGGACACCAGCCGGGCCGAGAGTCTGGCGTCGCTCGCCGCGTAGCGCCTGCGCGCCGAGAGCGCAACCCTCTCAACGCCGCAATTCGGAAGTTGAGGGATGGAACCCCATATTGACATGCTTTTCCGAGCAGAAGGGGGCGGTGGTCGCAAATGTCCATGCACGACACGACGAGCATGCTTCCTACCTCCGCGGCGCAGGACGGCCTCTGGTTCCTCGATCGTCTGACGCCCAGGACCCCGGCGCTGCACCGCTACCGGGCGTACCGGATCGCCGGACCGCTCGAGGTCGCCGCACTGCGGGCGGCCTGGACGGCGGTTGTCGACCGGCACGAGATCCTGCGCGTCCGCTTCACCGAATCCGGTCGCGCCGTCCTCGACGAGAGCCTGCCCGCCGCGATGTCGGTGGTGGACTGCTCGACCGGCGGGCGCCAGGGCCAGCCGACTGTCGAGGCGTTCCTCGCCGCCGAGGTGGCGGCCCCGTTTCTCCTCGACCAGGGCCCCCTGGCCCGGCTCGCCCTGGCCCGACTGGCCCCGCTGCGGCACTGCCTCGTGCTCGTCGCGCACCAGATCGTCGCGGACGAGCCCTCGATGTCGACAGTGATCGACGAGCTGGGGCGGCACTACGCCGCGGCACTGGGCGGCGCACCGGCGCGCCCGGTCGGCACGGAGGCCGCACCGCGGTTCTCCGACCACGTCCGCGCCACACGCGCTGTCGAGGCCGCCGCCCGGCGGGCCGAGAAATGGTGGCGGGAGTCCACCGCGCCGGCACCTGTCGAACTGCCCAGCAACCGGAGCCGGGGCGCCGACGTCGACTGGCGGGCCGGCGTGTACCACTTCGACTGGGGCGTCGAGCTGAGCAACGACCTGCACCGGCTCGCGCTCGACGCCGGCACGGCGCCGCTGGCGGTCGTGCTCGCCGCCCTGGAAGTGGTGCTGGCGCGCTACAGCGGAGAGCGCCGGATCGCGGTCGGCACCCGGGTGGGTACCCGGCTCGCGACCACGCCGACCGGGCTGGTCGGGCCGTTCGAGAACCTCGCCCTGATCGACGTCGACCTGACCGGCACGCCTACCTTCCGGGAGCTCGTCGATCAGGTCGCCGGCCGTCTCGACGCGATGTCCGACCAGCGGCACCTGCCGTTCGGCCGGCTCGTGGAACTGCTCGGCGCACCCCGCGACCCGCGCACCATCCCACTGGTGAACGTGCTCGTCGACGAGGCCGCCGACGAGCACTCCACAGTGCGCCTGGCGCACACCACGGCGACCCGGCAGGACATCGACCCTCCGGCGACGATCGCCGACCTGGAACTGCGGGTGGCGACCCGGCCGGCGACGATCGGCACCATCGCCTACCGCACCGAGTTGTTCGACGACGACACCGTCGAACGGATCGCCGACCAGATGCTCAGCGTCCTCGCCGCCGGGATCGCCACACCTGACACGCCGGCGACCGCCCTTCCAATGGATCAGCCGACCCCCGGCGCCGACGAGCTGGGCGGCGACGACCGCATCGCCGACGGGCCCCCGGTCGCCGTGCCGGTGCACGAACTGGTGCGGCGGATCGTCGACACCCACCCGGAGCGCCTGGCGGTGCTGTCCGACAGCGGCGGTCTCACGTACGCCGGGCTGTGGTCGCGGGCCCGCGAGATCGCCGCCGCCCTGCTCGCGCGGGGTGCGGGCGGACGCCCGGTGGTGGTGCGACTCCCGTCCGGGCCGGAGCAGACCGCGGCGTTGCTCGGGGTGCTCGCCGCCGGCGCACACCTGTGTTGGTTCGGCACCGGGGAGGTGGGTGGCCGCGGTCGTGCCGTGCTCGCCGACCTGCGTCCCGCGTGTCTGCTGGTCGCCGGTGACCCGGACGACGACGAGCTGGCCCGCTGGGCCCGCATCGAACTCGACATCGCCGTGCACGACGTGGCGACCCTGACCGGGGTCGGGGCGCTGCCGACTGTCGACGCCGACGCGGTGGCCTACGTCGCCTACACCTCCGGATCGACCGGACGGCCCAAGGGCATCGCCCAGCCGCACTCGGCGTTCGGCCAGTTCGTCACCTGGCTCGGCACCCGGTTCGAGATGGGCGACGGTGCCCGGGTGGCGCAGTGGGTGGCGCCCGACCACGACCCCGCGCTGTGTGAGGTGTTCGCCACCCTCACCAGCGGCGGCACACTGTGCCTGACCGCGCCCGACATCCGGATCCACGGCGAGAAGCTCGTCGACTGGATGGCCAAAAGGGAGATCACCCACCTGCAGACCGTGCCGAGTTTCGCCCGCGAACTGCTGCGGGTGGTCACCAGCCGCACGGACCGGCCCATCCGGGCCCTGCGGCACCTGCTGCTGATGGGTGAGGCGCTGCCGGGGGAGCTGGTCAACCGGCTGCACGACAACCTGCGCGGCGTACGCCTGGCGAATCTCTACGGACCGACCGAGACGATCGCCGCCACCTGGCAGCCGATCGACCGACCGGTGGATGGTGCGACGCCCATCGGACGGTCGATTCCCGGCCGGCAGGTGCTCGTCCTCGACGCCGACGAGCGACAGTGCCCGGCCGGTGTCACAGGCGCCATCGTCATCCGCAGTCCCTTCGTGGCGGCCGGCTACCTCGGTGCCGCCGATCCCTCCACGGCGTTCGCCCCGGTCGGCGGACAGTCCGACATCCGCACCTACCGCACCGGTGACCTGGGCCGTTGGCGCTTCGACGGCGCCCTGGAGTACCGGGGCCGCGAGGACTTCCAGATCAAGGTGTACGGCGTACGCCTCGAACTGGGCGACGTCGAGGCCGCCCTGCAGACGCACTCCTCGGTCCGCGAGTGCGGCGTGGCAGCGGTCCATGGACCGGACGGGCTGGTCAACCGCCTCGACGCGTACGTCGTGCCGATCCGACCCGGGGAGGGCTCGCCCGAGGTGTGGCGGGCCCACCTGCGCCAGCGGCTCGGCAAGGTCATCCCCGTCGTCTTCCGTACCGTCGACGGCCGCCTTCCCCGCAACGTCGGGGGCAAGGTCGACCGGCGGCGGCTGCCCGAGCTGGCACGCCCGGTGGGGGCTGCGACGACGACGTCGCTCACCGACACCGAGCAGACCCTCGCGGCCCTGTGGGCCGAGGTGGTCGACGCGGGCCTACCGGGGCTCGACGACAACTTCTTCACTGCCGGTGGACGCTCCGCGCTGATCCCGGCGCTGCTCCACCGCGTCTCCCAACGGTTCGGCGTACACGTGCCGATCCGCGACTTCTACGCCAACCCGTCGCTCCGCGCCCTCGCCAACGCCGTCAGCGTCGCCGGCGGCGAGGACGGACCACGACGGTAGGCACCGGGCAGAGCCCACCCGGGCGAGCCCACCAGACCCGACCTGGCACCACGGCTGTGATGAGGTGAGGACAGTGACAACGAACGAGAACATTGTCGTGCTGGACGGCGATACTCTCGACATTCCGGGCATTCGCCGGATCGCCGAGGACGACACCGCCTGCGAGGTGTCGCCGTCGGCGCTCGCCCGAGCGGGCAAGAGCCGCGCGATGTTCGAGGACATCGTGCGTCAGGACATCCCGGTGTACGGGGTGACCACCGGTTACGGCGAGATGATCTACATGCTGGTCGACCCCTCCAAGGAGGTCGAACTGCAGACCAACCTGGTGCGTAGCCACAGCGCCGGCGTCGGGCCGCTGTTCGCCAGGGACGAGTCGCGGGCGATCGTGACGGCTCGGCTCAACGCGCTGGCCAAGGGTCACTCGGCGGTACGCCCCGAGTTGCTGGAGCGGCTCGCGCTCTACCTCAACCTGGGCATCACTCCGGCCATCCCGGAGATCGGTTCGCTCGGCGCGAGCGGTGACCTCGCACCCCTGTCGCACATCGCGTCCACCGTGATCGGTGAGGGCTACGTGCTCGACGGCACCGGCAAGGTGCCCACCGGTCAGGTGTTGCGCAAGCACGGCATCGAGCCGCTGGAGCTGCGTTTCAAGGAGGGGCTCGCGCTGATCAACGGCACGTCGGCGATGACAGGTGTCGGCGCGCTCGTGGCCGACCGGGCCATGACCCAGGTGCGTCAGGCGGAGATCGTCACGGCCCTGGTGATCGAGGCGCTGCGGGGCTCGATGAGCCCGTTCCAGCCGGAGGGGCACGACATCGCGCGACCGCACCAGGGGCAGATCGACACGGCGGCCAACCTGCGGTCGCTGATGCGCGGCAGCCTGTCCACTGTGGAGCACAGCCAGCTTCGCAAGGAGGTGGCCGCCGGCAAGGAGGACGGCAAGGACGTCACGCGGACGAAGGTCTACCTGCAGAAGGCGTACTCGCTGCGGGCCATCCCGCAGATCCTGGGCTCCGTCCGTGACACGCTCTACCACGCGAACACCAAGATCGGCATCGAGCTGAACTCGGCGAACGACAACCCGCTCTTCTTCGAGGGCGAGGAGATCTTCCACGGCGCCAACTTCCACGGGCAGCCGGTCGCCTTCGTGATGGACTTCCTCACCATCGCGCTGACCCAGCTCGGCGTGCTCTCCGAGCGGCAGTCCAACCGCCTGCTCAACCGGCACCTGAGCTACGGCCTGCCGGAGTTCCTGGTCACCGGTGACCCCGGCCTGAACAGTGGTTTCGCCGGCGCCCAGTACCCGGCGACCGCCCTGATCGCGGAGAACCGCACCATCGGACCGGCGAGCACGCAGAGCGTCCCGTCCAACGGCGACAACCAGGACGTGGTCAGCATGGGCCTGATCTCCACCCGCAACGCCCGCCGGGTGCTGCGGAACAACGACACGATCCTGGCCCTGGAGTACCTGGCCGCGGCGCAGGCCGTCGACATCTCCAAGCGGTACGGCGACCTGAGCCCGGTCGCCAAGGCTACCTACGACCACGTCCGGTCGATGGTGCCGACGCTGGACCGCGACCGTTACATGGCCGACGACCTGGAAACCGTCACCGCCGCCCTGTCCCGCGGTGAGTTCGTGGCCGTGGCCGCTCAGCAGAGCGACCTACGGTGACCAGGCCCTACACCGGAGCGGAGTACATCGAGAGCCTGCGTGACGACCGCGAGATCTACCTCTACGGAGATCGGGTCAAGGACGTCACGACGCATCCGGCGTTCGCCAACGCGGTCCGCATGACCGCGCGGCTCTACGACTCGCTCCACGACCCGGCCACCGCACCGGTGCTCACCGCACCGGTCGACAGTGGCGGCACGGGCTTCACCCACCGGTTCTTCACCACCCCGCACAGCGCCGAGGACCTGGTCGCCGACCAGAAGGCGATCGCCGCGTGGGCCCGGATGAGCTACGGCTGGATGGGGCGCAGCCCGGACTACAAGGCGTCGTTCCTCGGCACCCTCGGCGCGAACGCCGACTTCTACGGCGAGTACGCGGACAACGCCCGCGCCTGGTACCGCCGCTCCCAGGAGCAGGTGCAGTTCTGGAACCACGCCGTCGTGCACCCGCCGGTCGACCGCAACCGGCCGCCCGACGAGGTTCGCGACGTGTTCGTCCACGTCGAGCGGGAGACCGACTCCGGCCTGATCGTCAGCGGCGCGAAGGTCGTCGCGACCGGGTCCGCGCTCACCCACTTCAACTTCATCTCGCACCACGGAATGCCGGTCAAGCGGCGGGAGTTCGCGCTGATCGCCACGGTGCCGATGGGCGCCCGCGGAATGAAACTGATCTGCCGGCCGTCGTACGCCGCGACGGCCGCGGTGATGGGCAGCCCGTTCGACTACCCCCTGTCGTCGCGGCTGGACGAGAACGACACGGTGCTCATCCTCGACAAGGTCGAGATCCCGTGGGAGAACGTGTTCGTCTACGGCGACCTCGGCAAGGTGCAGATGTTCGGCGGTCGCTCGGGGTTCACCGAGCGGTTCACGTTCCACGGCATGACCCGGCTGGCGGTGAAACTCGAATTCATCGCCGGCCTGCTGGCCAAGGCGCTGGACCTGACCGGTACGAAGGACTTCCGCGGGGTGCAGAGCCGTCTGGGGGAGGTGCTGGCCTGGCGCAACCTCTTCTGGGCGCTGTCCGACGCCGCCGCCCGCAACCCGGTCCCCTGGAAGAACGGGGCGGTGCTGCCCAACCCGGAGTACGGCCAGGCCTACCGGTGGTTCATGCAGGTGGGTTATCCCCGGGTCCGCGAGATCATCATGCAGGACGTGGCCAGCGGCCTCATCTACCTCAACTCCAGTGCCGACGACTTCAAGAACCCGGCGATCCGCGGATACCTGGACCAGTACATGCGGGGCTCCGACGGCAGCACCGCGATGGAGCGGGTGAAGCTGATGAAGCTGCTGTGGGACGCGGTCGGCACCGAGTTCGGCGGCCGGCACGAGCTCTACGAACGCAACTACTCCGGCAACCACGAGAACACCCGGGTGGAGATGTACTTCGCGCAACTCGCCTCGGGGCAGATAGACGGCTACAAGCGGTTCGTCGACGAGTGCATGAGCGAGTACGACCTCGACGGCTGGACCGTGCCGGATCTCGCGTCCTTCGACCACCTGCGGTGGGCGCGCAACGATCTCTCCACGAACTGAGGAGCGCTGATGTTGCACAACAAGGTCGCCGTGGTCGCCGGTGTGGGGCCAGGGCTCGGACGGGCGATAGCGCTCGGCTGTGCCCGGGCCGGTGCCGACGTCGTACTGGCCGCCCGTAACGAGTCGGTCCTCGCCGGCGTCGTCAAGGAGGTCGAACAGCTCGGCCGGCGGGCGCTCGCGGCGCCGACCGACCTGACCGACGACGCCGCGGTGGCCGCCCTCGCCGACTCGGCGCTGAAGGCGTTCGGGCGGGTGGACGTGTTGGTGTACAACGCGTTCGCCGCGCCGGCCTTCGCCGACCTCACCGCCATCGACGTCGACGCCGTGCGGGCGAGCCTCGACACCGACGTGTTCGGGGCGCTGCGGATCACCCAACGGCTCGCCCGGACGCTCACCGAGCACAACGGCGCCATCGTCATGATCAATGCGATGGTGGTGCGGCAGTCGAAGCCGTCCTTCGGCGCGTACCGGATGTCGAAGTCCGGTCTGCTCGCGCTGGCGCAGAGCCTCTCGACGGAGCTCGGCCCGTCCGGTGTGCGGGTGAACACTGTGATGCCCAACTACGTCTGGTCCGACGGGCTGCGCGGCTACTTCGCCTACCTGGCCCAGGAGCGCGGCGTCACCGAGAAGCAGGTCTACGACGAGACGGCGGCGAGCCTCGACCTGCGTCGCCTGCCCGAGGCGGACGAGGTGGCCAACGCCGTTGTCTTCCTCGCGTCAGACCTGGCCAGCGCGATCACCGGGCAGTGTCTCGACGTGAACGCCGGCGAGCTGCACCGCTGACAGATCGGGGCGCAGCACCTCGGCGCCCCCGAGGTACACGTGCCGCACGGCCGCTCGCGGCCGTGCGGTCAGCACGTGGGCAAGCATCCGCACGACCCGGGGCAACGCGCCGGGCACGTCGATCTCGGCCGCGCACATCAGCGGTACGTCGTGCAGGCCGAGCTGCCGCGCGGCGACCGCCGGGAAACAACTCACCAGGTCGGGTGTGGCGGTGAACAGGATGCTGACGAGGTCGTCCGGCGCCAGTTCGTTGCGCCGGACGACCTCGTCGAGCAAAAGCCGTGTACCGGCCCCGACCACCTCCGGACTGTCCCGGTCGACCTGGATCGCGCCCCGGATCGCCCGCAGTGTCGGTGCCGTCATCGTCGTACCCCGTCGTCAGCGCGTCGCGGCGGCGAACTGGCCGGGTTGGCGGCCCGAACCGGCCGGACCCCGGTACGCCTGCGCGATGTCCAGCCAGTGCTCGGCGTCCGGGCCGACAGCGGTCAGCCCCAGGTCGTCGCGGTGCCGCCGGCGTGTCACCAGCAGACAGAGGTCGATCGCCGGGCCGCTGATCCGCTGGTCGGCGTCCGGCGGCCCGAACGTCCACGTGGCACCGGACGGGGCGGTGAGCGTGTAGCCGAACTCCACGTCCGGCACCTCCTCCTCACGGGTCAGGTAACCGAAGTCCCAGGTGCGCACGGCGAACCCGCACAGGTGCCGGATCCGGTCGGTGTGCCGGCGCTCGACACCGAGCGCGTCGGCGACGTCCTGCCCGTGGCCGAACAGCTCCATCATGCCGGCGCCGGCCAGGATGGCGGCCGGCATCGGACGGACCAGCCACGGCACGATGTCGGCCGGCGCGTGCGCCGCCAACGCCTTCTCCGCCGTCGACCGCTCCTCCTGCCACTTGGCGAACAACGCCGGCGGTGAGGCGGCGAGGTACGGGGCCATCGCGGCGGCGACGTTGGACTCGAAGCTGCCGCTCATCGAGGCGAGGAACCGGCTGAACGTGTCCGGGTCGGACGCCGAGAGCGCCGCCAGGCGGAACACCGCGGCGAGGTGGGCCACCTGGTGGGCGACGGTCCAGCCGACGGCTGGCGTCTCGGTGCGCCAACCGGCGTCGTCCAGGTCGGCGATCATCGTGTCGAACGCGTCGCCCTCGCTGACCAGATCGGCGAACACATCGGGCTGTGCTGACATGTGGTTCTTCCTTCCGCTACAGGGCTCGTGTCGTGCCACGCGGGGGGACACCGGTGTTCCCGCGGCCGGACAGCTGGTGCGCGGTGCGCGCCTGTGGAGCAGGTCGGATCAATCATTGGACGGTCAGCCCCGCGCCGTCGTCTCGCTACGTGCGCGACCTGCGCGGATTCCCCACTGAACGCACGCTCGGAGATGTCCGTCCGGTGGCCGATCGGCCAACCTAATCCCTATGAGCGACCCCACGACGATGAGCCCGCGCGAGCTCGCGGTGTTCGTCAAGCAGACCCCCAACGGCGAGCTGCGCCGGCTGATGCACGGCCCGCGGCGGACGGACGTCATCGAGGAGATCTTCACCAACATGCCCCAGGTGTTCCGCGCCGATCGTGCCGGCGCGCTCACCGCCGTGATCCAGTGGCGGATCGGCGACCGGCCGGACGGCGGCGTCGACGTGTACGAGATGGTCATCGCCGACGGCGCCTGCGTCAGCACACCGGGCAACGGCCGGCATCCCGATCTCACGCTCTCGCTGGGTGGGGTCGACTTCCTCAACCTGGTCACGGGTAACTCGCACGCGGTGGCGCTGGTGATGCGTGGTCGCCTCAAGACCAAGGGCGACCTGGCCCTGACCGCGAAGTTCCCCACCCTGTTCGATCCGCCCAGAGGCTGACCCGGCGGTCCGCTTCCGCCGACGCCCGAGAACGACGCCGATGACTCCCGCAGTCATCGGCGTCGTTCGGTTCGGGGGCGCCGGTCGGGTCAGGCGACGCGGTCGCGGGGGCAGTTCTGGTAGACGGAGAGCAGCCACTCGCCGTCGTGGTTGACGAGAATCCAGGACGCCCGGATGGCTGCCCGGTCGGGAAGCGTCGTCTCGCCAGCCGGGATGACACCACCCTCCGTGATCAGCGCTACCGCACCCGGGGCCAGTTGCTTGATCTCCACCGGCGTGCCGGTGACCCGGGTGCCCTTAAAGGGGCCGCCGAACGCGGTCGACATGAAATCGCGAATGTTGTCCTTGCCCTGGCGGTAGACACCTGGCAGCAGCATCGACCCGTTGTCGACGAAGATGTCCGCGAACGCCTGCGCGTCCTGGGCCGCCCACGCTTTGACCAGGCGGCCGGGTACCGCCGCTATGGCCGCTTGGTCGGCGCCGGAGAGGCCGGTCACCAACGGTGCGGAGGAACTGGGGGTCATCGCTGGTCCTCGATTCTTGGATGGTGGCGAGAAGGCCGGTCGGAGTTGCATCCCGACGTTGCCGAGGCTAGTGCTGGCAGAAGCCGTTCCGTTCTCCTGAAATGCGCGTTGGTCGCGTCCAACTCGGCATTTTGAAAGAAGACTGCGCACCACTGTTGGCGGCATGCTCGGATGGCCACGACAACCACAGTTGATTCCGATCGGGGACTTCGACAGGAGGACAGCCCCGTGACCGGGCACCGTCGCGTGATCTCTGGCCTTGTCGTGGACGACGACAGCCACCGGGCTCCACCCGGTCAGCCTCCGGCGGGGCTGCTCACCGTCCGCCGCGGCGGCTCACACCCTGCGCGTGGTGGCTCACGCCGTTTCCGCGGCGGCTCACGCCCTGCGCGCGGTGGCTCACGCCGTTTCCGCGGCGGCCTCCGCGTGAGCGGGGTGCTCGGATGAGCCCTTGCCGAGCCACTGGTGTACGTAGTGCTCCCGTGCCATCCGGTGCACAGCGGTCAGCGCGACCTCCAGCAGCACCGCTCGCACCACAGCGGCCGCCCGGTCGACGTCCGCGCCGTCGGCGGGCAGTAGGGCCATCTCCTGTGCCACGAGCTGCTCGCTCACTGCCGCGTACGGCGCGAAGAACTGGATGCTGCAGTCGCAGCCGAGCCGGCGGAGCGCGGCGACGACCTGCGCGAGCTGGCCACGGCCGGCCGCGTCGGGGTGCACCACCCAGCCCAGCTCGTCGATGAACTCGTTGACGTCGGCGGTGGCGTCGGACAGGTTGGCGGCTTCGCCGACGAGTGAGTGCACCACGTCGTAGAGACCCGCCAGGGGAAGCTGGC
This sequence comes from Micromonospora sp. NPDC005710, assembly GCF_040630995.1. Classification (NCBI taxonomy): domain Bacteria; kingdom Bacillati; phylum Actinomycetota; class Actinomycetes; order Micromonosporales; family Micromonosporaceae; genus Micromonospora; species Micromonospora sp. NPDC005710. Next base: position 177,795 of record NZ_JBEXYP010000005.1, read on the forward strand.
GGTCCTCGATACTCGCGAGCAGTTGCCGGACGGTCGACAGGTCGAGCTTCCCGACGTGGGTCAGCGCACGGATGAGTTGCAGGCGGCGCAGGTGACGCTCGTCGTAGTCGGCCTGGTTGCGACCGGTGGGTCTACCAGGAGGAAGGAGCCGTTCGCGGAGGTAGTACTTGATTGTGGCGACGGGTAGGCCCGTCTCTTTGCTCAGATAGGAAATGCGCATCGGTGCCCCCAGGTAGACGCGTCATGTCGACCACTCTTCGATGAGTCGTTGTAGGTGGATCACGGCCGCGTGCCCGTGCACGCCAGAAGCGGGGGCACGGGCACGGGTGGTTGGTTGGTTCCGGTCAGGCGGCCGGACGGTCGACCGACCGGGCCGGAACGCGTGCGGAGAGGAGGGTGGCGGCCCGGGCCTTCTCCTGGGCGGCCACGACGCTGAGCGCGACCTTGCGGGCGTCGAGGAGTGCGAGCAGGACCGGTGGGTCCAGAGCCGTTACGGGCTGGAGGTTGACATCCACGGTGAGCACTGTGTCGTGGCCGATGGCGAGGGGCCCGTGGGTGGCGACGCAGACGGGACGACTGTGCTGGTCGGTGGCGATCTCCGTGGGATCACCGGTGACCGACTGGGCCAGCAGGTACCAGGTGCCCGGCGGCACGCCGGTGAAGTGGAACAACCCGGGACCGGACAGGATGGTGCACCGGATCGGTCGGCCCTCGGGTATGCGGTCCGGGAAGAGACCGACGAACACGAGACCCAGGCTGGCCTGGCTGGAAGGGTGCACCTGGCCATGGATGCTGGCTGTCGATGGTGTGCCCGCGGCCGGCATCGGTGCCACGGGAATGTGCGGGGCGTACCCGGCGAGTTTGCGGTACGCCGTCGGTGACATTCCAACGCTCTTGCTGAAACGCGAGCTGAACGTTCCAACGCTGTTGTAGCCGACTCGCACGCTGATGTGCGCGACGTTGAGCGATGTCGAGACCAGTAGATCCTTGGCGCGTTGCAACCGGAGTGCCGACAGGAAACGGCCTGGCGACACCCCGGTTGCGCGCTGGAAAATCCTGGTGAAGTGGAATTTGCTGAACATCGCCGCTCGGGCCATGTCGCTTACGGTGATTTGCTCGCTGAGGTTCTCGCGCATTGTCGCGATTGCGCGCTTCGCTGCTTCCTCGACCGCGTCCCCCACGATTCCTCCCCAGCAATTCGTGAGAACTTCTTGCCGGTCTCACCAAAGGCGTAAATCAAATATCTGAGATACGCCTCTTCGGTCACCGCCGGTGTCCGCTTGGTGATGCACCGAGATCCATGTCGACGTTAGTCGATCCCGCCCTCGGCCGCAACTGTGCAGATTTGCTTGGATACGGAGCGCAATCGTGGAGTAGGGGGCCTGCGTGGTAGATAGTGATAGTCTCTAATGCAAGCCGAGGAGTTAAAGCAGCTCAAAGGGTGCGTTAAGTTCAATCTTCCGCATTGTCTATATTCGCCCGGAGCATCAGCCTGTGGGGGCGGCGACAGCGGGCGCCGTGGCCGGGGCGGGCAACGTGCCGTTGTAGCTGACCGGAACCCCTCTCGCCTGGGCCGCGGCGACGATTCCCGGCATCGCCCGCTCGGCCAGCGCCGCGATCGTCAGGGCCGGGTTGACGGTGAGGGCGCCGGGCACCGCCGAGCCGTCGGTGACGAAGATGCCCGGATGGTCGCGCAATTCGTGTCGGTCGTCGAGGGCCGAGGTTGCCGGGTCGTCGCCGATTCGGCAGGACGCGAGCGGATGCACTGTGTACGCGCCGACCAGGTCGTTGGTCCAGGGGGCGACCCGGGCCAGCCCGTCCCGTTCGAGAATGTCCTTTACCTCGGCGTCGGACAGTGACCATCCCCGCCAGGTGTTCTTCGTCGGCTCGTAGCGCAGGGGGCCCACTCCGAGCATCTGCTGCGAGAGTCGGTGCGAGTTACCGGTCTCCGGTGGCGGGCCGAACACGCCCTCGTTGTCGTCCTCCGACATCGTGAAGATCGTCAACCACGACTGCCACTGGCGCAGCATCTGCTTCTTCTCCAGCCCGAACCAGCTCGGCTCGGTCGCGCCCGGGACCTGCGCCAGAATCGTGCCGAGCCCGGGCGGGAAGTAGAGCTGTTCCAGGGAGAAGCGCTCGTATTCGGGAAGTGATCCGTCGAGCTTGTCCCAGGAGGCGACGGTGGGGCCTCGTCCGATCTGATAGGCGGAGTACGCCTGTCCGTCGGATCGACTCAGGCCGAGAACGTCGCGTACCTTCTCCTCGTCGAAGATGGCGGTATTCAGCCTTTCGCCGTTACCCGAGAAATACCGACCGACCGCGTGCGGCATTTTCCCGAGGTGTGGCTCCGAACGTTGAAGAATGACCGGAGTAGCGCCGGATCCGGCAGCGACCACGACAATCTTCGCGTCAATCTCGCCGGAATCGTGCAGGATTCTGTAATCCTCGCCGTCAACAATCCGGTAATGCACGCGATATCCACCGTCGGGATTGCGGGAAAGGTGCTGCACCTCGTGCAGTGGACGGATTTCGGCGCCGTGGTCGAGAGCCGCCGGCAGATAGTTGAGCAACAGGGAGCGCTTGGCGTCGAACTTGCAACCGGCCATCATCCAGTTGCAGTTCGTGCAGAGGTCCACGTCGATGGCCGACGGCGCCGGGTTGGCGGTCCGTCCGGCGTGCCGACATGCCGCCCCCCAGAGCCCACCGGCATAGGGGATGCGGTCCCAGCTCTGCTGGGTGATCGGCAGCGCCTCCGCCACCCGGTCGTACCACGGATCGAGGGTGTCCCGGTTGATCGCCGCCGGCCACATGCGGCGGCCGATGCTGCCCTGCCGCTCGAAGACGAACCGGGGTGCCCGGGGCATCGTGGCGAAGTAGACCACGCTGCCGCCGCCCACACAGTTGCCGCCCAGGATGCTCATTCCGTCGCCCACGACGAAGTCGAAGATCCTGGTGTACGACTTGCCGAGTTCGAAATCGTGGTCGAACTCGTCCGCGCGCAGCCACGGCCCGCGCTCCAACACCACCACGCTGGCGCCACCGGCGGCGAGGTGATAGGCCGCGATAGCGCCGCCGAACCCGCTGCCGATGACGAGGACGTCAGTCGATTCCGTAGCAGTCATGCGGGGCTCCCCGTCGCAGTCGTCTGTGGATGGTGGTTGGCCAGTTGCCGTCCGTAGCTGAACTCCGGGAACCGGTAGACGCCGTCGGCGTTAGGTCGGGAATAGCCGATGGTGAGAAGCCCCGGATGGCCGGTCGCGAAGGCCGTCGGCGTGCTCATGTGCGCGGCACTGTCAAAGGCCATGTTGCAGAACAGGGCAAGGCTCACCCACATCTGCTTCTCGGGATGGCCGGGGTCGGTGAGGATGCGCACCAGCGCGGTGCGGTGGTCGAAGGGCAGCGCCACGAACGACGGCACCGACGTGTCCAGGCTGAGGCCTGTTTCGTACGCGTAATCGTCGGCGTGCTCGTTCAGTGTCACCGCGAGGGAATCGAGCGCTTCGGCCAGACCGCCGGCGGGCAACTCCAGTAGTGCGAGCGCACCGGCCGCGACCGCGCCGGCGCCGGTTGCGGCGCCCGCGATCGCCCGATCGTCCGGCCAGCGTTTCTCTCCTGGAATGATCGTGTCGGCAAATGCCTCGATCGTGATGGTCTTGTCTGGAACTTCCACGAAATGCCTCCAGGCCGCAGATTCATCGCTGCGGACATTGTGTTCCTGTCGCGATCCGAGCCGTTCTTCCGTCGTGCCGTCGGCCGACCGCGCACGCCTGAAGACGAACCGCCGGGGCGCCCGCACGCACGATGGAACAAACCTTGGGAGGTACGAGCGACATGCCGATGCTGGGTGCGATCCGCCGGATGGCGCTGACGCCGTCGCTGGCCGACGTCACTTTCAAAGGCCGGGGCTTCCCGGTCAGGCCGAGCCCGACAACCGAACGTCTGGAGGCGATCCCGCAGGCGGTCATCTGCGGCTTCGAATGGGGTATCGAGGCGCGCGACCAGTGGGAACTGGAGCGACGACTGGAACTTGTCGACCAGGAGCAGCGTGGTTTCGCCTACGAGGGCGCGACCATGGCACTGACCGTCCGCGACGTCATGCCGGGTGGGCGTCGCCACCAGGCCCGGGACCTGCTGCGCGGCCCCGGCCTGCCGCACACCTTCCTGACCTACATCGGGATCGGCTTCGCGATGGCCCGACTGCCCCGTCCCCTGTGGAAGAACGTGCTGCCGGATCTGACCGGCACCCCCTACTACCCGACGATGAGCTGGTTGGCAGTCGACGGCTACGGCTTCGACCGTGCCTACTTCGAGACCGACAGGTGGGTGCAGCAGCAGCGCCCGCTGCCGGCGTACCCGTGGCTCGGTCGCGCCGACTACTTTCCGCGCGCCGTCGACCAGGGGATCGGTCGCGCGCTGTGGTTCATCCACGGCGGCGAACCCGCCGACGTCACGGCTGCCGTCGACCGGTTCGCCCCGGAGCGGCGGTCCGACCTGTGGAGCGGTGTCGGTCTGGCGGCGACGTTCGCCGGCGGCACCACACCCGAAGGGCTGCGGCACCTCCGGACCGCCGCCGGCGAGCACCGCGACCACCTCGGGCAGGGCGCGGTCTTCGCCGCGAAGGCGCGGACCTTCGCCGGCTACCTGCCCGAGCACAGCGAGGCCGGGGTCACGGTCCTCGCCGGCCTGCCCGCCGCGAAGGCAGCGGTGCTTGCCGACGAGGTCGCGGCAGTGGGCTTCGGCGACACCGAGGATCCCGACTACGAGGTGTGGCGCCACCGGATCCGGGCCCGCCTCAACGCCATTCACCAAGAAGACAGGAGGGTTCGATGAGCGTTTGGCGCAGCCTGCGACGCAGGGTGCTGACCCCCAACGTCGCGGCCACCAGGATGGACGTCCGCGGCTTCCACGTGAAGTCCGACACCGGACGGGAGCGGTTGGAGAACGTCGGCAGCACATTCCTCGCCGGGTACGCGTTCGCGGCCGAGGCCAAGCGGCCCACGGACGCCGAGTCGTCGCTGGAGCAGGTGCCGACCGGCTATCGCGGCTTCGCCTACGAGGGTGCCGCGATGGCCCTGGCGATGCGCGACGGGTTACCGGGCGGCGGGTCGCGGCACGTCGCGGACTTCCTCGACGGGCGGGCCCGACACCACGTCTACATGGTCTACGTCGGGGTGGGGTGGGCGATGGCCCGACTGCCCCGTTTCCGCTGGTCCACCCTGTACGCCCCGGACCCGCTGCTGCGCTGGCTGGTTCTCGACGGCTACGGATTCCACCAGGCATACTTCGTCACCGATCGATATGTGCACAAGCAGTTCCGCGACGAACGTTTCCCGTGGCCGGGCCACCCGTACGCCAACAACGCCATCGACCAGGGCATCGGCCGGGCGTCGTGGTTCGTCGGCGGCACCGACCCCGATCACGTGGCCGGCCTGCTCAACCGTTTCCCGGAGGCGAGGCGACCTGACCTGTGGGCGGGCACCGGTCTTGCCGCAGGGTACGCGGGCGGCGCGTCGGACACCGAGCTGCGCCGGCTGCGGGACCTGGCCGGCCCGTACCGCCCGCAGCTCATGCAGGGCGTCGCCTTCGCGGCGGCGTCCCGGGTCAAGGCCGACCTCGTTCAGCCGCACACCGAGCTGGCGACCGAGCTGCTGTGTGGCATGTCGCCGGCCAGCGCCTCGAAGGTCACCGACGAGGCGCTCGTCGACCTGCCGGCTGACGGGCAGATCCCGGCGTTCGCGGTCTGGCGGGAGCGCATCGCGGCGGCCATGGTCGCCAACTTCGGCAGCTGAACTGCGACAAGGGGCCCCGCCGTCCGGCGGGGCCCCTTGTGTTCGTGCGGTGCAGCCCGCCGCTCACCTACCGCTGCGGACCGGTGACCCGGTGACCGGGTGGGCTGGTCGCCGGCGTTGCCGAGAGGATCACGGACGCGTGTCGGGTGTGTCTGACGCGGCCTGGTAGGGCCGGCGGAGGTACAGCAGTGCCAGCACGACCACCACGGCCAGCCCGTCGACGAAGAGCAGGAAGGCGCTGATCGGGTCGATCGAGTGCTGGTGCGCGGCGAGCGCGTCGGCGGTGGCCTGCTGGACGACCTCGGACGGCGCCGGAGGTGCCACCCCGGTGCCCACACTGAACCGCAGGCTTCCGGTGGCCTCGCCCCCGTTGGCGAGCGCCATGTGGAACGCGACAGTCAGGTTGCCCGGCCGGGCGACGGTGATCGGCACTGTCACCGTGCGCTCCGGGCCCTGTCGCGCGTCGCCCGACTGGATCGGGTTGCCCGCGTCGTCGAGCACGGCGACGTGGGAGAGCGCCAGGTCCGGCGCGTCGGAGAACGTGAGCGCGACGGCCGCGGGCGCCGCCGGAACGGCGGCACCCGCGGCGGGGTCACTGGTGATCAGACCGCCGTCGGCGAAGGCCGGCGACGCGACGCTCGACAGCAGGAGGACGAAGAGCAGCAGCGCCCCACCTCGGCGGACCATCAGGCCAGCGACGCTACGGGACGGGGCGCGCAGCTGCAGCGCATCACCTCGGCTTCGGCCCGGCTCGGCCGCAGGTGGTAGTAGACGGCGACGAGCATCGGGATGAAGACGATCGAGTTGTAGAACAGGTGCAGCTCGACGCGGGGCATGACGAGCTGCAGGACGCTCGTCGGCACCGCGGCGCCGAACATGGTGAAGCCGCCCTGCACCTGGATGAGGAGCAGCAAATGCTCGATGTGGTGCCAGAACTGGATGGCGAGAGCGATCGTCCACCAGGTGCGGGCCCGACCCACGAAGCCTGGCCGCAACAGGAAGAGGCCGACGAGCATCACGATGGCGTAGCCGTAGTGCAGATACTCCGAGGTGACCAGCCACGGCCAGAACTGTCCGAGCACGCCGCGCGACGCGGGTCGGGGCATGTCGAGCACGAAGATCTGGTACGCCTGCACGAGGTGCTCCGCCCAGTGGGCGATGACGACCACCATGAAGGTGTTCAGGGCGGCGCGGTGGTGCCGGCCGTTGAGGGACGCGAGGAAGCCCGACCTCGGTGGGGCCGCGACAGCGGACATGGACACTCCATTCGTCGGTGGGCGTGGCCCGGCGCTTACGGTAGTCAATGAGTCACCGAGGGATTTCTTCGAACGTGCGCTGTACCCTGCTCGGTCCCGGCGAGCCGGCCGGGGCTTCTGCGGGCACCACACGGTGTTCGTGCGGATCCATCCGATACCGCAAGTTCGGAGACGGCCCCGGCCGGTCGGCATCGACATCCTTGGGCTTGCGATCGAAGGGAGAGCACCGTGGGCATGATCATGATTCGAGGCACCCGCCGAGCCGCGGGGACGGTACGGCACGTCACGCCGGTACCGATCGCCGTGGCCGAGGGCCTGGTGGCCACTGTGTACGAGCAGGTCGAGCGTGACTTCGGAATGCTCGCCCCGCCGGTTGCCCTGCACTCACCGGCTCCCGAGCCACTCGCCGGAAGCTGGATGATCCTGCGCGAGACGCTTGTCGCGAGGGGTGTCGTGGACAGGGGAACGAAGGAGGCGGTGGCGACCGCCGTGTCCATCGGCAACGCCTGCCCCTACTGCGTGGATGTGCACAGCTCGACGATGCACGGCCTGGCTCGCGGGCGGGAGTCGGCGCAGATCGCCTCGGGCAACCTCGACGAACTCGCCGATCCGGTCCTGCGGGCGGTCGCGGGCTGGGCACGCGACAGCGGGCACGTCGCCGCGGCGGTGCCGGTGCCGGCCGCGGCGGTCCCCGAGGTTCTGGGTGTGGCGGTGGTGTTCCACTACATCAACCGCATGGTCAACCTGTTCCTCCCCGAGTCGCCCTTCCCGCCACGGCTGCCCGGCGCCGCACGGACGACGGTCCGGAGGGTCTTCGGGCGGTTGATGGACCTGAGCGGTAGCGGGCCCGAGCCGGGGGCGGCGCCGACGCTGCTCCCCGCCGCGCCGGCGACGGCGGTGCCGGGATGGGCGGCCGACAGCCCGAGTATCGGCGACGCGTTCGCGCGGGCCGGCGCCGCCTTCGACCGTGCCGGCCTGCGTTCCGTGCCCGGCCCGGTACGGTCGCTTGTCACCGATCGGCTGGACGCCTGGGACGGACGGCCTCCGGGGGCCAACCGCGGCTGGCTGAGCGAGGCGGTCTCGGCCCTGGCGCCGGCCGACCAGCCCGCCGGTCGGCTGGCCCTGCTGGCGGCGTTCGGGTCGTATCAGTCGATCGAGGCCGACTTCGCCGCAGTGCGGGCGACGGGAGCGGGCGACCAGGAACTGATCGAGGTCACGTCCTGGGCGGCGATGAGGGCGGCGCTGCGGGTCGGCACGCTCGGAGTGGGGCCGTCGGCGTCAGCGGCGTGATGCTGGTGCGACGTCCACACCCTCAACGGAGGTAACCATGGTCGCCGCCCGCGTCGTCTCGTCGGTCGTTCAGCGCCAGGTCAAGTACGTGACGCCGGTCGCACCCACCGCAGCCGACGGTCTGGTGGCCGAGGTCTACCGGCAGGCCACCGACGAGATGCGCCTGGTGGTACCCCCGCTGCTGCTGCACTCGCCGGCCCCCCTGACACTCGCCGCCTACTGGATGCTGATGCGCGAGCCGCTGATGACCGGTGGCGCCGTCGACCGGCTGGCCAAGGAGGCGGTGGCGTCGGCGGTGTCGGTGGCCAACATCTGCCCCTACTGCGTCGACATGCACAGCACGGGGATGTACGACCTGTCGACGGAGCACGACGCCGAGGCGATCGTCGCCGACCGGGTCGCGGACATCGTGGATCCCCGGGTGCGGACGCTCGCCGGCTGGGCGCGGGTCGCCCATCAGCCGGCGGCCTTTCCGGCGTTCGACCTGACGCTCACGGCGGCGGAGCGCGCCGAGTTGGTGGGCGTGGTGGTGGCTTTCCACTACCTGAGCCGCATGGTCAACGTGTTCCTGTCGAGCTTTCTGCTGCCGCCGCAGCTCGGCTCCCGGGCCAAGCGGAGGATGAAGCGCGGCGTCAGCAGGTTGCTGCACGCCAGCCTGCGCGAGGAGCACCCGGCTGGTCGCTCGTTGTCCCTCCTGCCCGCGGCCGACCTGCCGCCGGAGGCGGGCTGGGCGGTGGGCAACCCGGCGGTTGCGGAGGCGGTGGCCCGCGCCAACGCGGCCTTCACCGCCGCCGGGGAGCGATCTGTCGCACCGCGGGTGCGAGCCCTCGTCGCCGCGCACCTCGACACCTGGCAGGGCGGCGACACCGGCCTGAGTCGCGAGTGGTGCGAGCGGGCGATCGCCGACCTGCCGGAGCCCGACCGGTCCGCGGGTCGGCTCGCTCTGCTCGCGGCCTTCGCGTCGTATCAGGTCGACGAGGAGACCGTCGCGGAGTTCCGGGCCTGGCACGAGGGCGATGCCGTGATGGTCGAGACGGTCGCCTGGGCCAGTTTCGCCACCGCGCTCGTGGTCGGTCGCCGTCACCTTCGGTAGTCGGCCGGGAAATCGCAATTATCTCGCGGGGCGATGCCCCAAAAATATCGGCGCATGTCCGGTTATGGGGCGCAGCGCACGAATGAAGAAGCCCCCAGCACAGACGAAGAAGACATCGTTAAAGGGCCCCTGCGACGCTCTATCCAGCGCACTCACCGAAATCGGTGGGTCGGGAAGTGCGGTGATAGACAGTCGCCAAACTCCCTGTTAGAAGGGGTCGGAACTGGAAACTCGCGCTCACGGCTATCGGTGCTGAAGCCCTTTCCGTGGAGCCGTCCAGGCATCGGTTGAATCGCATTAACGAACCTCTGTTAATGGGATTCCCGGCCCCGTACCCGTCCGTCACAATCGGAGGTCAAGTAGATGTCGCAGAAGGGTTCATGGCTGCATCGGCGGCTACCCGCAATCGTGGCGCTGGCCCTGGTCGCCCTGCTCTTCCAACTGGGGAGGTTGCCCTCCGCCTCGGCGTCCGAGTTGGCGCAGACGGCGAGCGGCTTCGCGTTCCAGCCGTCCTCGATCGCGATGCCGGGGGGCTTCCCGCAGCAGACGGTCCGCAAGGTCAACCAGAAGTACCAGGACATCAACGCGTGGATCTCGTCGGTCGGCTCAGGCGTCGCGATGAACGATCTCGACGGGGACGGCCTGCCCAACGACCTGTGCATCACCGATCCCCGTATCGACCGGGTGGTGGTCACCCCGGTGCCCGGTACCGGCACTCCGCGCTACACACCGTTCGCGCTCGATCCGGCACCGCTGCCGATGAGCGACACGATGGCGCCGATGGGGTGCGTCCCCGGCGACTTCAACGAGGACGGCCGCACCGACGTGTTGGTCTACCTCTGGGGACGTACGCCAATCCTCTACCTCGCCAAGGCTGGTGCGGTCGGCCTGACAATGAACACCTTCCGACCGGTCGAGGTGATGCCCCAGTCGAACGGTGACCGCTACGACGGTCCGCAGTGGAACACCAACACCGTCGCGGTCGACGACTTCGACGGGGACGGCCACCTGGACATCTTCGTCGGCAACTACTTCCCGCACGGCCCGGTCCTGGACGACACCAAGAAGGACGGTGTCGCGATGAACCACTCGATGTCGCAGGCGTTCAACGGCGGTGAGGACTACTTCTTCCGGTGCACCGGCGCCACCGCCGGCGCCGAGCCGACGGCGACGTTCGAGCTCGTCAGCAACGTCCTTCCGCGCGCCGTGTCGAAGGGCTGGGCCCTCGCCGCGGCAGCGAACGACGTCGACGGGGACCTCCTGCCGGAGCTCTACGTGGCGCACGACTTCGGCCCCGACCGGATGCTCTACAACAAGTCGACCCCCGGCAAGATCAGTTTCGCCCCGGTGAAGGCGGTGCGCGACCCACTGGTCCCCAAGTCGAAGCGGGTGGGCGCCGACTCGTTCAAGGGCATGGGCGTCGACTTCGGCGACCTGGACGGCGACGGCCTCTACGACATGTACGTCAGCAACATCGCCACCACCTTCGGCCTGGAGGAGAGTCACTTCGCCTTCGTCAACTCCGCCAAGGACCAGAACGACCTGCGTTCCCACCTCGACGACGGCACCGCCCCGTTCAAGGACGAGAGCGCGCCGCTCGGGCTCGCCTGGTCCGGCTGGGGCTGGGACGTGAAGATGGCCGACTTCAACAACAGCGGCCAGCTGGTCGTGGCGCAGGCGACCGGCTTCGTCAAGGGCGAGGTCAACAGGTGGCCACAGCTGCAGGAACTCGCGATGTCCAACGACAACCTGCTCAGCAACACCACCTGGTGGCCGAACCTGCGCCCCGGTGACGACATCGGCGGCAGCCAGCGGTTGCACTTCTTCGTCAAGTCCGACAGTGGCCGCTACCTGGACATCGCGCCGCAGTTGGGCCTTGACGCGCCGGTGCCGACCCGCGGCATCGCGACGGGTGACGTCGACGGCGACGGACGGCTGGACTTCGCTGTCGCCAGGCAGTGGGACGAGCCCGTCTTCTACCACAACCAGAGCCCGAACCCCGGCGCCTTCCTCGGCCTCCGCCTGACCCACCCCGCCCCGGCCGGTGCATCGGCCCCGACCGCTGGTTCGCCGGTCGTCGGCGCCCAGGTCAAGGTCACCACGGCGGACGGTCGGGTGCTGCTCGGCCGTGTCGACGGCGGCAGCGGCCACTCCGGCAAGCGCAGCAACGAGGTCCACATCGGACTCGGCAGGGACGTGACCGGCCCGGTACAGGTCGAGCTGTGCTGGCGCGATCGCACCGGTCAGTCGCACAAGCAGCAGCTTTCGATGACTCCGGGCTGGCACTCGCTCGAGCTCGGCGCCCAGGCCCAGGAGAGGTGAACGACATGACCACCAGTACCGTCACCCCGCCCCGTCACGATCCGAAAGTCAACATCGCGCTGCGCAACTTCGCGATCTCGATCTCGGTCTTCAACATCCTCGGCTTCACGGTCTTCGGCTTCGAGCAGCCCTGGACCTGGCCCTTCATCGCGGTCTTCGCCGGCTACACGATCGAAATCGCCCTGGAGGCCATCGGTGCCCGCGTCGAGGGCCGAGCCCCACGATTCAGCGGACGAGGGATGCGAGGGCTCATCGAGTTCCTCTATCCGGCGCACATCACCAGCCTCGCGCTCAACATGCTGATCTACGTCAACGACCGGCTCTGGACGATGCTCTTCGGTATCGCTGTCGCCATCGGCGCCAAGTGGGTTTTGCAGGCCCCCGTCCGGGGCCGGATGCGGCACTACATGAACCCGTCGAACTTCGGCATCGCGGTGATCCTGTTGGTCTTCCCCTGGGCCAGCGTCGCACCGCCCTACCACTTCACCGAGTACATCACGGGCTTCTGGGACTGGCTGATCCCGGCGCTCATCATCCTCGGCGGCACGATGATCAACGGCAAGCTCACCGGTCGGATGTGGCTGATCATGGGCTGGCTGTCCGCGTTCGCCCTCCAGGCGATCGTGCGCGGGGTGGTGCTCGACACGTCCATCCCGGCGGCCCTGGGCATGATGACCGGCGTCGCGTTCGTGCTGTTCACCAACTACATGGTCACCGACCCGGGCACGTCGCCGTCGGCGCCGGCCGCGCAGGTGGTGTTCGGTGCCAGCGTGGCAGTGGTCTACGGCCTGCTCACCGGCTTCGGCATCGCGTACGGCATCTTCTTCGCCACCGCGGCCGTCTGCCTCATCCGAGGCGGCTTCCACTGGACCCTGCACTTCATCGAGAAGTCCAAGGCCGACCGTGCACCAAGCATCGGCACGGCAGCGATGCCGGTGCCGGCGAGCACCGGAAACGGCAACGGCAAGGAACACACCGGCAAGGAGGTCGTCCCCGCATGACTCGTGTAGCGATAGTCGGCATGGCGTGCCGCTATCCGGACGCCACGTCCCCCCGGGAGCTGTGGGAGAACGCCCTCGCCGGGCGGCGTGCGTTCCGCCGTCTCCCCGACGAGCGGATGCGGCTCGAGGACTACTGGGACCCGGACCCGAACACGCCCGACAAGTTCTACGCCCGCAACGCGGCGGTCATCGAGGGGTACGAGTTCGACCGCATCGCCTACAAGGTCGCCGGCAGCACGTACCGCTCGACGGACCTGACCCACTGGCTCGCCCTGGACATGGCCGCGATGGCCCTGGCCGACGCCGGCTTCCCGATGGCCGAGGGGCTGCCCCGGGAGCGCACCGGCGTGGTGGTCGGCAACACCCTGACCGGTGAGTTCACCCGAGCGAATCAGTTGCGGCTGCGCTGGCCCTTCGTCCGGCGAATGGTCGCCGCGGCGCTCAAGGACCAGGACTGGGACGACGACCACCTGATGACCTTCCTCGACTCGTTCGAGGCGACCTTCAAGAGTCCGTTCCCGGAGGTCGACGAGGACACTCTGGCCGGCGGGCTCTCCAACACGATCGCGGGACGGATCTGTAACCACTTCGACCTCAAGGGCGGTGGCTACACCGTCGACGGCGCCTGTTCGTCGTCGCTGCTGTCGGTGGCGACAGCCAGCAAGACCCTCATCGACGGTGACGTCGACGTGGCCGTCGCCGGTGGTGTGGACCTGTCGATCGATCCCTTCGAGATCATCGGGTTCGCGAAGACGGGTGCGTTGGCAACCGGTGAGATGCGCGTCTACGACCGTGGGTCGAACGGCTTCTGGCCGGGCGAGGGCTGCGGGATGGTCGTCCTGATGCGTGAGGACGACGCCCGGGCCGCCGGCCACCGCATCTACGCCACGATCGCCGGGTGGGGGATCTCCTCCGACGGCAAGGGCGGGATGACCCGACCCGAGGTGAGCGGCTACCGCCTCGCGCTCGACCGGGCGTACGAGCGCGCCGGCTTCGGAATCGAGACGGTGGGCCTGTTCGAGGGACACGGCACCGGTACGCGGGTCGGTGACGCCACCGAGTTGACGGCGCTGTCCCTCGCCCGTCGGTCCGCCGACCCGACCGCCGCTCCGGCGGCGATCGGTTCGATCAAGGGCATGATCGGGCACACCAAGGCCGCCGCCGGTGTCGCCGGCCTGATCAAGGCGGCGCTGGCCGTGCACCACCAGGTGCTGCCCCCGGCCATCGGCTGCGTCATGCCGCACGAGATTCTGGCCGACGACGACAATCCGGCGCTGCGCGCGCTGCGCAAGGCGGAGCCGTGGCCCGACCTGCCGACCGTCCGGGCCGGAGTCACGGCGATGGGCTTCGGCGGAATCAACACGCACATCGTTCTCGAGGGCGGCCCCTCCCGACGTCGGCGCGGGTTCGACAGCCGCACCAGTCGGCTGGCCTCCTCCGGCCAGGACGTCGAGCTGCTGCTTGTCGACGCCGCCTCCCGGGAGAAGTTGCGGGAGCGGCTCAACCGGCTCGTCGAGTTCGTCGACGGCGTCGCGTACGCCCAGCTGGGCGACCTGGCCGCGACCCTGCACGGGGAGCTGCGCGACCTGCCCCACCGGGCGGCGGTCGTGGTGTCGTCACCTGCCGACGCGGTCGCGCGACTGCAACGGCTCTGTGCCGCGTTGGACGCCGGCCAGACGAGCCTGGTCAGCGCCGACGAGCGCAGCTTCCTGGGCCACGTCGGCGGCCCGGGCCGGATCGGCTACCTCTTCCCCGGGCAGGGCTCGGGGCGGGGGACCAGCGGCGGTGCCCTGCGCCGCCGGTTCACCGAGGTCGACGAGGTCTACACCAAGGCGGCCCTGCCCACCTCGGGCGACATGGTCGCCACCGCGGTGGCCCAGCCCCGGATCGTCACCGGTTCGCTGGCGGGCCTGCGGGTGCTGTCGGCACTCGGCATCGAGGCGACCACCGCTGTGGGGCACAGCCTCGGTGAGATCACCGCCCTGCACTGGGCGGGCGCGTTCGACGAGGACACCCTGCTGCGTACCGCGATGGTCCGCGGCCAGACGATGGCCGAGCACAGCTCGTCGGGGACGATGGCGAGCATCACGGCGGCACCCGAGGCGGTCCGGCCTCTGCTGGCCGACCTCCCGGTGGTCATCGGTGGCTTCAACGGTCCACAACAGACAGTGATCGCCGGCACGGCCGAGGGGATCGAGGAAACCTGCCGCCGCGCCGGCGAGGCGGGCCTGGCCACCACCCCGCTGCGCGTCTCGCACGCGTTCCACTCACCGCTTGTGGCGCCGGCCGCCGACGCCTTCGGCGACCGGTTGACCGACGAGACGTTCGACAGGCTGTCGGGTCGGGTGGTGTCGACGGTGACCGGCGATGTCCTTCCGGCCGACACCGACGTGCCGGCCCTGCTGCGCCGCCAGATCACCGACCCGGTGCTCTTCGCCCAGGCGGTGGCCTTCGCGGCGAAGGACCTCGACCTGTTCATCGAGGTCGGCCCCGGTCGGGTGCTGGGGGCGTTGGCGACAGCGGCGACGGACGTGCCGTCGGTGTCCCTCGACACCGACGACGAATCGGTAGCCGGTCTGCTCAACGCCGTCGGCGCCGCGTACGTCGTCGGCGCGTTCCGGGTCGACGACGCGCTGTTCCAGGGTCGCCTGACCCGGCCGTTGCAGCTCGGGGCGAAGTTCAGCTTCTTCGCGAGCCCCTGCGAGGCCGCGCCGCCGCTGACCGTGCAGCCCCTGCGGCGGGCCGTCGAGACGAAGACGATCGAGGTCGACGCCGACGCCTCCGAGCCGCCGCTGCACCTGCTGCGTCGGTTGGTGGCCGACCGCGCCGAGCTGCCGATCGACATGGTCCGCGGCGAGAGTCACCTCCTCGACGATCTGCACCTCAGCTCGATCACTGTGGGACAGGTGGTCAACCAGGCCGCCCAACTGCTGTCGGTGCCGAGCGCCCAGACGCCGACGAACTTCGCCGTCGCCACGGTCGGGGAACTGGCCCAGGCGTTGGAGGACCTGGCCGGCTCCGCCGGGGAGGGCGGTGCGGCGACGGCGGCCACGGTGGCCGGTGCCGGCGCCTGGTCCCGGGCGTTCTCCGTCGACCTCGACGCCGTGGCGCTGCCGCCGCGCGTCGAGGTGGAGGCCAACGGCCCCTGGCGGTGCTGGTCGCGGGACGGCGACCCGCTCGCCGAGTCGCTGCGGCCGGCGTTGGAGCACGGCGGCGTCGGTGGCGGCGTGCTGGTCTGCCTGCCGGCCGACTGCACCGAGGCCGACCTGGCACTAGCACTCGACGGGGCCAAGGCGGCGATCGCCGACAAGCAACGCGACCGGTTCGTGGTCGTGCAGCGTGGTCGGGGAGCCGCCGGGCTGGCCAAGTCGCTGCGGTTGGAGATGCCCCGGATCCGGACCACCATCGTCCGCGTACCCGCCGACTTCGACGACCACGCGTTACTGGTCGCGGAGGTGGCCGCCACCGGGCGGTTCCACGAGGTGCGCTACGACGCCGACGGGGTGCGGCGGGTGCCGACCCTGCGGGCGATGCCGGTGCGACCCGCCCGGGAGTTCATGCCGATCGACGCGTCGGACGTGCTGCTCGTGACCGGCGGTGGCAAGGGCATCACCGCCGAGTGCGCGCTCGCCGTCGCGCAGGACACCGGTGCGGCGTTGGCAGTGCTGGGTCGCAGCGACCCGGCGACCGACGCCGAGTTGGCCGCCAACCTCGACCGGATGACCGCAGCCGGGGTACGCCTGCACTACGCCCGCGCCGACGTCACCGACCCGGCGCAGGTCCGGACCGCTGTCGAGGGCGCACGCCAGAAGCTGGGACCGGTGACGGCGGTCCTGCACGGTGCCGGCCGCAACGAGCCGGCGACGGTGGCCAACCTGGACGCGGAGGCGTTCCGGGCGACGTTCGCCCCGAAGATCGACGGGCTGCGCGCCGTCCTCGACGCCGTCGAGCCGGGCGCGTTGCGGATGCTCGTCACCTTCGGCAGCATCATCGGCCGGGCCGGCCTGCGCGGTGAGGCGCACTACGCGACGGCAAACGACTGGCTGGCCGACATCACCGAGGACTTCGCGGCGGCGTACCCGGAATGCCGGACGCTCTGCCTGGAGTGGTCGGTCTGGTCCGGCGTCGGCATGGGCGAGCGGCTCTCGGTCGTGGAGGGTCTGCAGCGCGACGGGATCGTCCCGATCTCGCCCGACGAGGGCGTACGACTGCTGCGCCGCCTCGTCGCCGACCCCGACGCCCCGCCGGTGGTGGTGATCAGTGGCCGCACCGAGGGCATCGACACGGTGCGTCGGGAAACGCCGACGCTGCCGCTGCTGCGGTTCGTCGGCACGCCGCTCGTGCACTACCACGGTGTCGAACTGGTGACCGAGGTCGAACTCAACGCCGGCATCGACCTGTATCTCGCCGACCACCTGCTCGACGGCAACCTGCTGTTCCCGGCGGTGTTCGGCATGGAGGCCATGGCACAGACCGCCACCGCGCTCACCGGGCGCGCCGAGGTGCCGACGATGGAGGACGTCGAGTTCCTCCGGCCGATCGTCGTACCTGTCGACGGCAGTGTCACGATCCGGATCGCGGCAGTGGTGACCGGCGACGGAGACGTCGACGTCGCGATCCGGGCCGCCGACACCGGCTTCGCGGTCGACCACTTCCGCGCGCGGCTGCGCTTCGGCGACCCCGGAGAGCTGGACGGCCCACCGGACGAGTCCGGCGCCGGCCTGCCGCTGGTGCCCCTCGACCCGGCTACGGACCTGTACGGGGGCATCCTCTTTCAGGGTCAGCGGTTCCAGCGGCTGCGCGGCTACCACCGGGCGGCGGCACGGCACGTCGACGTGGACGTGGCAGCGGTCGCGACCGACGGCTGGTTCGCCAGCTTCCTCGGCGGTGACCTGCTGCTCGGTGACCCCGGGATGCGGGACGCGCTCATGCACGGTCTGCAGGTCTGCGTACCGCACGCGACGCTCCTGCCGGCCGGCATCGAACGCGTGCACGCCGCCGGTCGGGTCCTCGCCGACAAGGGTGAGGCCCGGTTCACGGCGACCGAGCGCAGCCGCGACGGTGACACCTACCTCTACGACATCGCGGTCCGCACGCCGGGCGGCGACGTGGTGGAACGGTGGGAGGGCCTGCGCCTGCAGGCGGTGCGCAAGGGCGACGGGCGCGGCCCGTGGGCGGTGCCGCTGCTCGGCCCGTACCTCGAACGGTCGCTCGACGACCTGCTCGGTGCCCGGGTCGCGGTGGCGGTTGAGCCACACGGCGCGGACGACCCGCCCCGACGCGCCATGACCGGCCTCGCGGCCGGACGGGTGTTCGGCGGCCCGGTCGAGGTGCGCTACCGGCCCGACGGCCGCCCGGAGGTCGACGGCGACCGGGTCGTGTCGGCGGCACACGGCGCCGGCGTGACCGTCTGCGTCGGCGGTCAGGGGATGCTGAGCTGCGACATCGAGGCGGTCTCCGAACGCGACGCGGCGACCTGGTCGACGTTGCTCGGCCCGCACGAGGGCCTGGCCGGCCAGCTCACGAAGGACACCGACGAGGACATCGACACCGCGAGCACCCGGGTCTGGACGGCGATCGAGTGCCTCCGCAAGGTCGGACTGCCGGTGCAGACGCCGATCACGCTGAGCGCGGTCGGTCCGCACGGTTGGCTCACGCTGGCCTCCGGCGCGCTGCGGATCGCCGTGCTGGTGACCCGGCTGCGTGACATTGACGCCCCGGTCGTCGTCGCGGTGCTCACCGACGGGTGGTCGCTGCGATGAGCAAGTACTTCGAGTACCCGCACACTGTCGGTTTCGAAGAGACCAACCTCGTGGGCAACGTCTACTACGTCAACTACCTGCGCTGGCAGGGACGGTGCCGGGAGATGTTCCTCAAGCAGCGGGCACCGGACGTGCTGGCCGACCTGCAGGACGACCTCAAGCTCTTCACGCTCAAGGTCGACTGCGAGTTCTTCGCCGAGATCACGGCGTTCGACGACCTCTCGGTCCGGATGCGGCTCGTGGAGTTGGCGCAGACCCAGATCGAGTTCGGCTTCGACTACGTGCGACTCGACCCGGACGGCGGCGAGACGCTCGTCGCCCGAGGCCGGCAACGGGTCGCGTGCATGCGTGGCCCCAACACCCGGACACTGCCGGCGCGGGTGCCGGAGGCGTTGGCTCGCGCACTCGAGCCGTACGCGCAGGGGGAGGCGAGATGAGCGGCGAACTGCTCAGTCCGAGCGAGGTGGCCGGATCGAAGTTGCTCCGGCGGGCGTTCGGAACGTTCGCGACAGGCGTCACCGTCGTGACGGTCGGCGGCGCCACACCGCACGGCATGACGGCCAACTCGTTCGCGTCGGTCTCGCTGGACCCGCCGCTCGTGCTGGTCTGTGTCAGCCGCGACGCGATCATGCACCAGATCCTCAGCGAGGCCGGCACCCTGGGCATCTCGGTGCTCGGAAACCGGCAGGAGAAGGTGGCACGCCACTTCGCGGATCGGTGGCGGCCACTGGGCCTGGCGCAGTTCGGCGCGGTGGAGTGGACGCCGGGCACCGTCACCGGCGCCCCGCTCATCGACGACGCGGTGGCGCACTTCGAGTGTCAGGTCTGGCGCACGTACGACGGCGGTGACCACACGATCTTCCTGAGCAGCGTGGTGTCGCTGCGCTGGGAGAGCACCGGTGACGTGTTGGTCTTCGTCAACGGGCAGTTCCGCGGCATGACCGAGCCGGCGCCGGTGCCCGAGCCGAGCGAGGCGGCGACATGACAGTCACCGCGTCGCGGCAGCGGCCGCCCGGGCCACCGTTCTGGGCGGCGCCGAAGCTGCTGTGGAAGCTCGGCCGGGACCGGCTCGGGCTGATGTCGTCGGCAGCCGAGGCCTTCGGTGACGCCGCCCGCATCGCTATCGGCCCGAAGGTTCTCTTCTTCTTCAACCACCCCAACCACGCCAAGCATGTGCTCGCCGACAACCCGGACAACTACCACAAGGGCGTCGGGCTGGCCCAGGCCAAACGGGCCCTCGGCGACGGGCTGCTCACCAGCGAGGGCGATCTGTGGCGCAAGCAGCGACGGGTGATCCAGCCGGTGTTCCAGCCCAAACGGATCGCCCGGCAGGCCGACGTGGTGGCCGAGGAGGCCGGTCGGTTCGTGGACCGTCTGCGTGACCACGTCGGGCGGGGCCCGGTCGACATCGCGGGCGCCGCCACCGGGCTCACCCTCGGTGTGCTCGGCCGTACCCTGCTCGACGCGGATCTCGGCGGCCTGGGCGACGTCGGCGGGTCCTTCGAGGCGATGCAGGACCAGGCGATGTTCGAGATGGTCACGATGAGCGCGGTGCCGATGTGGGTTCCGCTGCCGCACCAGGTGCGGTTCCGCCGCGCCCGTCGTCACCTGCAAAGGGTCGTCAACCAGTTGGTGGACGCGCGCGGCGGCCGGCTCGACGGCGACGACGCCCTGAGCCGGTTGATCCAGTCCACGAACGCCGAGCCCGACGCCGCGGTCGGGCAGCAGCGGATGCGCGACGAGTTGATCACGCTCTGCCTGGCCGGCCACGAGACGACTGCCAGCACCCTGAGTTGGACGTTCCATCTCCTCGACGAGAACCCGGCCGTCTGGGAGCGGCTGCGGGCGGAGGCGCTGTCGGTGCTCGGGGACCGGCAGCCCACCTTCGACGACCTGCACCGGCTGCGATACACGGCGACCGTGATCGAGGAGGCGATGCGGCTGTACCCGCCGGTGTGGATGCTCTCCCGCATTCCACAGAGGGCGGACACGATCGGCGGGTACGACGTGCCCGCCGGGGTCGACGTGCTGATCTGCCCGTACACCCTGCACCGCAACCCGGAGTTCTGGCCGGAGCCGGAGCGGTTCCGCCCGGAGCGGTTCGACAAGGACGGCTCCGCCTCGCGGCCCCGGTACGCCTACATCCCTTTCGGCGCCGGCCCGCGGTTCTGCGTCGGCAACAACCTCGGGATGATGGAGGCGGCGTTCGTGGTCGCGATGGTGGCGCGGGAACTGCGGCTGGCCAAGGTGCCGGGATACCGGGTGGTGCCCGAGCCGATGCTGTCGCTGCGGGTTCGCGGCGGTCTGCCGATGACGGTGCACGAGGCATAGCGGGATCGGATCGGGCTGCGGCTCGGCGAGGGCGCCCTTTCGTGGTGGCCCGCGCGGAGCCGCAGCCCGATCGGCGTGAGCCCGTGCGAACCGAGCGTCGGGATCAACGGGCGCGGCCGAGCGACAGGAGCAGGCCGGTGCCGGCCAGGGCGACCCCGGCGGCCGCCGTGTACGCGGGTAGGTGGGCCGGGATGCCGAGGTGGACGGTGATGCCGAGGATGCGGGACAGGCCCCAGGGCAGCAGCGCGAGCTGATCGTTCCACACCGTCAGCGCGCGTTCCAGGCTCACCGCCGCGACCACTGCGGACAGGATCCCCAGGGGCACACCAGCGGCGGTGAGGGTCAGCCCGACGGCGCTTCGGCGGCTCCTGCCGTACCGGTCCCGCAGGACCACAGCGACGGCCACGAACAGCCAGCAGAACGCCGCGAACGCGACGGTGACGTACGCCGCCCGCAGGCTCGGCGCGGTCCAGAAGACGAACCAGTAACCGCCCGGTCCGCGCCCGGCGAGCGCCGTCAGCAGCAGCACGCTGCGCAGCAGCGCGACACCGCCGACCACTGCCCAGAGGTGGAACGGATCCCGCCGGCCGACGACGAGACGTGCGACGAGGGCGAACAACGCCCACCCACCGAGGGTGACCAGCAGGTGCGCCGGCGCCGCGAACCAGGTCGACACGAGCCGGCTCGCCACCAGCACCACGGCCGGGACCAGCCACACCAACACCCGGTCCGCCCGCCGCGCCGGCGTCGGCAGGGCGGCGACCCGCCACGGCCGGAGCGCGCCGAGCAGCAACCCGTGGGCGGCCGCCGCGCCGAAGCCGCGTGCGCGCAGGCCGAGCAGCACCACCAGCAGGATCGACCCGAGCAACGCCCGGGCCGCCCAGGCCATCGCCGGGTCCCGGTCGGCGCGCCGCGCCCCGAGGTCGGCGGCGGTGAAGTTGTACGCGGGCAGGTCCAGGTTCGCGCCGTAGCGCTGCCGGTGCGCGTCACGCGCGTCCTGGTACGCGGCGGTGGCCAGCAGCCAGTCGTGGCGGGCGGTCGGGGCACCCGTGTCCAGCCACTGGGCGTGCCGCAACACCATGGTCCGGTACGCGCCAAGCGTCTCGAACAGGTCGACCTGGTAGTCGAGCGTCGCGGTGAAGCGCCCGCGCAGTTCGGCGTCCCGCCAGGTCGCCGGTGCGGTCGCCGCGACCAGGTCGCGCATGCGACGGGCCAGCGCGACGGCCTGCGTGCCCTCCTCGATCGCCTCGTCGACGCGGCCGCCGGTCACCGCGTAGATGCTGTCCAGTGCGGCGGAGTCGCCGGTCACGATGTCCCACTCGAAGATCCACATCATGGGCGGCGGTTCCAGCCCGAGCGCCCGCACCGACCGGTCGGCGTACGGGCCGATGTAGAGCCCCTTGGTGACCGCCTCCCGGGACAGCGCCATGGCCTGCCCGATAGCGGCGACGGTGGCCGGGTCGCCGGAGAACGTGCGGTACGCCCAGTCCGCGGTGACCTGCGCCGGGTCGGCGTGCGGGTCCCAGGCCAGGCGGCCGACGGCGTACGTGTTGAGGTCGTAGAGCTGCCAGAACCCCGCACGTAGGTACAGCGACATGGGCCCGGCGCGCAGCGGCCCACCGTCCTGGGTCCAGTTCCAGACACCCTCGACGTTCGGGTTCGCGGCAAGGAACGCGCGCAGCGCCTGTCGGTGCAGCGGGCCGAGGTCGTTGGGCAGCGAGCCGAACGCCTCGAACTCGCGCCGGGCCTGGAACTCCACGATGCGGCGGTGCCCGCCGCCCAGCAGTGTGGTGTTCAGTGGCAGGTGACTGTAGAAGTCGCCGAGCGTGTACTTGGTGGACACGATGAGGTGCGGATCGTCGAGCCCGCCGAGGACCTGCGCGTACGACGCCGGGTTGGTGTGCAGGTCGCCGACCGCGCCGACGCCCACCGTCCAGGTGCGGAAGATGATCTCCTTTCCGGCTGGGCCTGCGGTGTCCAGCAACGCCCGCAGCATCGCGCGCACTGACCTTTCCGTGGTGACCGCGAGCCGTGACGAGTAGTCCCAGCCCGCCGCGGCGTACACCTCGCCGCCCTCGCCGACGCGGACCATCAGGCCGTCGACGAACGGCATGCTGTCGAACAGCTCGGCCAGACCGGCCTGGTAGACCTCCCACAGCCGGGGGTCGGCCGTGTCGAGGCCGCCGACGGTCCGCGTCAGGTACGCCTCCAACGGGGGTGACACCGCGAGCATGTCGGTCAGCAGGAAGACCCGGACGCCCATGTCCTCGGCGTACCGGAAGACGGGGCCGAACGCCGCGACCATCGCCCGGGCGCGGTCGACGTGCGGGTCGCCGGACGGGTAGACCGCGCGCCCGTCGCCGACAGTGGCGAATGTGACGTACTCCAGGAAGCCGGGCACGACGATCCCGTTGTATCCCTGCGCCACGGAGTGGTCGACGAACTGCCGGAACTGCGCGTCGATGCGGGCGACAGCGCCGGCGTCCACCCACGGCGCGTGCGGCAGCACCGCGGATCCGACGACGTCGGTGTTCAGCCCGTAGTCGTCGCCGGCGGCGAAGACGGCCGGGTCGGGCTCGCGCCCCACCGAACCCGCGTCGGTCAGCCGCAGGCCGAGCCGAGGGCTGACCACCCGACCCGCGTCCGTCGCGGGGAGCGCCTCGGCGCCGGAGCGGATCCGGTCGGCCAGCCGGTACATCCCGGCGGCCACGCCCGCGACGTCCCCGCCCTGGACGGTCAACTCGCCGCCGCGCACGTCGAGCCGGTACGACTCGGGCGTCCCGCCGAGGGTGGGCCGCACGTCCGCCCGCAGCGTCCTCACCGCCGACAGGTCCGGGGCCGCGGCCCGCTCCGTGCCGGTGCCCGGCGCGGCAGTCACGGACCTCGCCGTGCTCGACGTGGCCGCAACCAGCACCGGCCGGGGCCGGCCCCGGACGACGACCGCGTCGGCGACGGCGGCTGCCGCCTTCCGGACGCGCAACTCGTCCGGCACGACGAGGGAGGCCAACGGCGGGACCGGTGCGGGCGTCCGCGCCGGGGCGGCGACAGCGTCCTCGCGCGGCACGTCGGCGGGGGCGTGGCTCAGCCCCAGCGTGTCACCGACCCCCCAGGCCACGGCGGCGCCGAGCGCCACCAGGACCGCCGCGGCGACGAGCAACGGGTACGGCCGGCGAACCTGGGCACCATGAGCCACGCTCGCATGGTAATAGCCGACCGGCGTGGTTCGTACGCCGACGGAGGGCCGGCGCCACGAGCGCCGGCCCCACTGTGGTCGACCTGATCAGGAGCTGAAGAAGGTGCACTGGAAGGCCATGTCGTCCACCCGCACGGCACCGCTGCCGCCGAGCAGGGAGACCCGGACGAACACCTGGGACGGACCGTTCGCGTAGCTGGCCACGTCATGCCGCCGCCAGACGGTGTCGGTGATGCGGACGGTGCGCAGCGCGAGATAGGTCCAGCTCGCCGGATCGATCACCTCGACGTTGAGCACCGCCGGCCCGCTGACCGCGCGGACGAAGAACCCGCCGCCGCAGGTGGTGGAGTGCCCGGCGGTACGCGGACGTACGGTGAGCAGCTTGCCCACCCCGGACCAGCCGCCGGCCGAGGTCGTGAGAATGGCGTTGTTCGAACCGGATCGGGCCGTTCCCGCTCCCAGCTCGTAGGCTCCGCTGCCGGCGCCGGAGCGGTGGAACTCCCACACGGCTGCCGGGCTCCCCTCGAACCCGTCGGTGTGCTGCCAGAGGTCCGCCTGGGCGGGGCCGACGGCCACGGTCAGGGCCACAGTGGTCGCCAGGACGGCCGCGGCGCTGAGGCGTGCGGCTCTGGTGAGTGCGGTTCTCATTGCTGTCTCCTTCGGGTGTCGTCGCTCGTCACGGCGCGCCGTAGATGACGACCTGGTACGTGTTGATCGCCTCGCCCACCGGCTGGTGCCAGGTACGGGGCGTGGCGTTGCACTGGGTTCCCTTCCGGTTGGCGTGCGAGTTCAGCGCGTACCCGGTGTTGGCGGCGAAGAGCGGCCCGCCACTGTCGCCACCGAGGGTGCAGATGTTCGTCTCGACCATCTGGCGTACGGTGCCGCCCGCGCCGTTGACAGTCACATTGGTCTTGAGCACGGAGCCGCACCTGAGTCCGGTGGTCTTGCCCGAGTTGCAGACCGACAGGCCGCTCACGGCCGTCGCCCAACCGTGGATGCTGCGGCTCGTGTTGTTCCACAGGTTGATGGCGCCGGTCGCCCAGACCGACGGACCGTTCATCCAGACGAGGCCGAAGTCGTTCTCCGGATAGTTGCTCTCCAGCGACGGCCCGACGTCCTCGCCGTTGGGCAGCGTCCAGTGTGGAAAGCCCTGCGTGCAGTGGCCGGCTGTGATGATGTAGTTGAAGGTGAAGTCGGTGGCGGTGAAGCCGACCGAGCAGCCGCCCAACGAGTCCCCGCTGGAGATCCCGACGTTCGGCTGGATCGGGCCGTCGCTGGTCTCGAACCGGACCGCCGCGCCGAACCTGCGCGCCACCGACCGTTGCACGGCGTTCTTCGCTCCCGACGCCGGCAGGCTCACGACCACCTGGTTCGTCTCCGGGTCCACCCCCCAGGTCGTGTTCGGTTCACTCGCCGCGGCCTCCAGCGCCCGCTGGATGGTCCGCAGTTGCCGTTCGTCACGAGCGACGAGGCGTGCCTTCGCGCCGGCGGCGGTCACCTTCGCGGCAGCGGTGGCGTCGGTGACCGTGACGACGAGGTCGCCGTCGGACAGGTACGCGCCGCCCGAACTGGCACCCAGCTCGGCTGTCAACTGGTTGGCGAGTCGCACGTTGGCGTTCTCGGCACTGAGCAGCTTCTCGGCGGCATCGCGGGTGATGCCCCGCTGCTCGGCGATCGCCTCGGCCATGTCCGGCGCCCGGTCCGCCCGTTTCCCGTCGGCGGTGCCGGCGACGGAGGTCGGGGCTGCCCGGCCATCGGTGCGGGCCGGATCCGCCGCGCCCCCGGGCTGCGCCGGCCGGTCGAGCGGTCGGGCCGCCGCTGCCGTCGGGACGAAGGCCACCGACGCCACGACGGCGAGTGCCACTGCGAGCAGGGGCCCGCGGCTCGATCTTGTCGTACGCGGGTGGCTGGCAACACGTTCTGACATTCACCGCTCCCATCACGAGGGGACTGGTCGGCCAGGTCAGGAGCCGGACGGCCCGGACCGGACGGCAATCCTCGCAATCGGGAGCAGGCAGCGAGTGCGATGTTGGACGCGGCTGGACGGGGCTGGACAGCTCCCGCACGCGGTTCGCCACGAGAGCGCTGTCGCGTCGGCGCGGGAACCCGGCCTCCATGGCGATCATCGGCATCTATCGCTACGATCCGATATCGACAGATCACTGAGCGTTGATGTGTGCTGCCCGCAGGCCCCGGACGCTGACAATCCGCGCCGCTACGACAGTGGTGCCGGCCTACGGATCACGCCGTCTCGACGAAGGGAATCCGGATGACGGAAAGCGCGCAGACCACCGGGAGCCGAGTCGTTCCACCCGCGCGGCAGTACCCGTTCAGTGTGCCCGACCGCCTCGTCGTCGATCCGACCTACGGCGAGCTGCGCGACAACGAGCCGATGACCCGGGTGAAGCTCCCCTACGGGGAGGAGGCGTGGCTCGCCTCCCGGTACGAGGACGTCCGGACGGTCCTCGGCGACGTGCGCTTCGGCCGCGCCCCGGCCGTCCAACGCGACGAGCCCAGACTCACCGCGCGCCAGCAGGACAGCGGCATGCTGACCCTGGATCCACCCGATCACACCAGGCTGCGCCGGCTGGTGGCGAAGGCGTTCACGGCGCGCCGGGTGGAGGCGCTGCGACCCCGCACCCAGGAGATCGCCGACGGGCTGGTCGACGACATGGTCCGGCTCGGTCCACCGGCCGACCTGGTGGAGCACGTCGCCACGCCGCTGCCGATCCAGGTGATCTGCGAGCTGCTGGGGGTCCCGTACGCCGACCGCGACCTCTTCCACACCTGGTCCGAGGCGATCGTCTCGACCACCTCCCTGCCCATGGAGACGATCCAGGAGTACCTGAACAATCTCTGGGGCTATATCGGTGATCTGGTCTCCGTGCGCCGCCGTGAGCCGGGGATCGACGACCTGCTCGCCGCGTTGGTGCGGGCCCGCGACGAGAATCAGGATCGGCTCAGCGAGACCGAGCTGGTGGAGCTGGCCGGAGGGCTGCTCGCGGCCGGCCACGAGACCACGGTGACCCAGATCCCCAACTTCGTCTACGTCCTGCTGCAGAATCCGGACCAGCTCGCTCGGCTGCGGGCCGACCCGTCGCTGGTGCCGGCCGCGGTCGAGGAGCTGTTGCGCTACGTGCCGCTCGGCGTCGGCTCGTCCTTCGCCAGGTACGCGAAGGAGGACGTCGAGGTCGGCGGGGTGCTGGTCCGTGCAGGTGAGCCGGTCCTCGGCTCACTGTCGTCGGCTAATCGGGACGGTACCGTCTTCGCCGACCCGGACCGCCTGGATCTCGGCCGCGAGCAGAACCCGCACCTGGGCTTCGGGCACGGCGTGCACCACTGTGTCGGCGCGCAGCTGGCCCGCATGGAGTTGCAGGTGGCCGTCGCCACTCTCGTGACTCGCCTGCCCGGATTGCGGCTCGCCGTACCGGAGGCTGAGCTGAAGTGGAAGCGGGGCATGCTGGTGCGGGGTCTGCTCGGCATGCCGGTGGCCTGGTGAGTACGGCGTGGCGGATCGGGGTGGACTCGCGCCGCTGCATCGGCACGAGCATCTGCGCCGGCACCGCGCCCGAGCACTTCCACCTGGTCGGCGACCGGTCCGCGCCGCTGGCCGACGTCGTCGCCCCAGCCGATGTCATCCTCGACGCCGCCGACTCGTGCCCGGTGGAGGCGATCACGGTCCGCGACGCCGCCGATGAGCGACTGATCGCGCCGCAGGATTGACCCGAGTCCGGCCGCCTGCCCTGCCTGAGCGGGGCAGGCGGAGCAGGCGACTCGTCGTCATGCGGAAGGCCTGTCGCTGTCTCTGCTCGGAGTCAGGACGTGTCGGCTCCGGTCCCCGGTCCAGGCCGCTTCGAGGATCGCGGTCAGGCTGGCGGTGTCGGTCGGACCCGGATGGTTCTGGATCAGGCGGGTGACACCGCTGGCCATCTCCGCGAAACGGGGGAGGTCGGCCCGTGCGACGCCGATGTCGGCCAGGGTGGGAGGGATGCCGATGTCGGCGAGGAGCCCGTCGAGCCAGGTGAGGAACGTGTCGGCGGCCTCGGCCTCGGAGGCGTCGGACACGTCGAGCCCGCACACCCGGGCGAGGGTGGCCAGCCGATCGCCGATGGCATCCCTGGCGGCGTCCAGCGCATAGGGCAGGAGCAGCCCGACGCCCAGGCCGTGCGGCGTGTGCGTGGCCGCGCCGATCGGGTACTGGAGGGCGTGGGGGGCCGCGTTGCCCGCGTGGGAGAACGCGAGCCCGGCGAGCATCGACCCGTAGGACATGTCCGCGCGCGCGTCCGTGTCACCTCCGTCCCGGACAGCACGACGCAGGCTCCGGGCGATCCGCTCCGCGGCCAGGAGCGCATAGTGGTCGGTGACCGGGTTGCGGCCGAGGAACACCTGCTCCACCGGGTCGCGCGGCCCGTGGGCCCGGGGTCGGGCGGTGTAGCTTTCCACCGCGTGACACAACGCGTCGATGCCGGAGTGGGCGGTGACCGTCGCCGGGCAGGTGTAGGTCAGTTCAGGGTCGACGATGGCGAAGTCGGGGACGATGTGGACGCTGGACACCCCCACCTTCAGCTCGCGGTCCGGGTCGGTCAACACCGAGACGGGTGTGAGCTCGGAACCGGTGCCCGACGTCGTCGGCACCGCGACGAGCGGCATCGTCGGCCCCGGCACCCTCGACTCGCCGTAGAAGTCGCGCGGCGTGCCACCGTAGCGGCGGATGACGCCGACGATTTTGGCGAGGTCGATCACCGTGCCACCCCCGATGGCGAGGATCACGTCGGCGTCCACCTCGGCCGCGGCCGAGACGGCCAGGGCGACATCGGTGAGCGGCACGTCGGGAGTCGCATCGGAGAACACCTCGACGGCATCGACCTTCTCCCGAACGGCGGCCACGATCTCGGCGACGCCCGGCTGCCCCAGGAGAACCTGGTCGGTCACGATGAGGACCCGCGAGCCGCTCTCGGCCACCACTCGTGGAATGTTCTGCGCGACCCCTTCGCCAACGATCAGCTGGCGTGGTCCGCGGAAGGTCTCAAGCATGTGGGGGCCTCTCCGAAACGTCGGCGGCGATGTGCGGGGCGAGCGCGCGCAGCGGCAGGCCGGTCACGGGAGGTCGATCGCCGCGTAGGTGAGGTCGAGATACTCGAGGATGCCCTCGTGCGACCCCTCCTTGCCGATCCCGGACTGCTTCACGCCCCCGAAGGGAGCTGACGGGTCCGAGATCAGACCACGGTTGATGCCGAGCATTCCTGTATCGAGCCCTTCGGCGAACCGGAGCGCCCGCTGGAGGTCGGTGGTGAAGACGTATCCGACCAGGCCGTACTCGGTGTCGTTGGCCTTCGCCATCACCTCGTCGTCGGATGTGAACGAGATGATCGGCGCCACCGGGCCGAAGATCTCCTCCTTCAGCATCCGCGCGTCCTCGGGCACGTCGACGAGAACCGTGGGCGGGTAGAAGTGGCCCGGCCCAACCGGGCGTTCGCCGCCCACCAGGACCTGGGCGCCGCGATCGACAGCGTCGGCGACCAGCTCGTGGATCTTCGTGACCGAGGCGTCGTCGATCAACGCCCCCACGTCCACGCCGTCGTCGAGACCATGGCCCACGGACAGCGCGCCCATCCGCTCGGCGAAGCGCGCCGTGAACTCCTCCCGCACCGGCTCCTCGACGTAGATCCGGTTGGCCGCGATGCAGGACTCCCCGATGTTGCGCATCTTGGCCACCATGGCACCGTCGACAGCGACGTCCAGGTCAGCGTCGGCACACACGATCAGGGCGGCGTTCCCACCCAACTCCATCGAGGTACGCAGCACGTTGTCCGCAGCCTGTCGGAGCAGCACACGCCCGACCTCTGTCGACCCGGTGAACGAGAGCTTGCGGGTCCGACTGTCGGCCAGCAGTGCGGAGACGACCTCGCCGGAACGCGTGGTGGTCACGACGTTGACGACGCCCTGGGGAACACCCACCTCCTCCATGATGCGGGCGAGGTACAGCATGGTGAGTGGCGTCAGGGCCGCCGGCTTGGTGATCGTCGTGCAGCCCGCGGCCAGTGCCGGTGCGATCTTGCGGGCGCCCATGGCCAACGGGAAGTTCCAGGGCGTCACGAAGACGCACGGACCGACCGGCTTCGGCACGGTGAGGATGCGGTAGCCGCCTCCCGGAGCGGTGCTGTAGCGCCCCTCGACGCGTACCGCCTCCTCGGCGAACCACCGGAAGAACTCGGCGCCGTAGGCCACCTCGGCGCGAGCCTCGGCGAGCGGCTTGCCCATCTCGAGCGTGATCAGCCGGGCGACGTCCTCGGACCGCTCGCTGAGTGCCCGGTACGTGGCGGTCAACAACTCCGACCGTTTCCGCGGCGGGGTCGCCGCCCACTCCGCCGCCGCCTTGCTTGCCACGTCCAGGGCGGCCAGCCCGTCGACGACACCGGCGTCCGCCACCTCGGCGATGGTCCTGCCGGTGGCCGGGTCCTCGACGGCAAAGGTGGCTCCGCTCACGGCGTCGCGCCAGCCGTCGCCGATCCGGAGCCTCCGGTGCTCGGGGGCCAGGACGTCCGTCGGGTCACTCATTGCGTGCCTCCTGTGATGTTCTTGGTGCTCGGTGCCGTCGCGACCCGGTCCGGCTACCGCCCGGCCTCGGACAGCGCCAACCCGGTGTCCGCGTCGAACAGGTGCGCACGGTCCAGGTCGACAGTGACAAGTAGCCGTTCGCCGGGCGTACCGGTGACAGTGGGTCGTGCCTTGACCTTGAGGATCTCCGTCCCCACTCGGACGTCGACCACCGTTCGGTCACCGAGCGGCTCGAGCCCGTAGAGCTCACCCGGCAACGACGCGTCCCCACGCTGCTCGACGGACAGGTCCTCCGCACGCAGCCCCAGCAGCAGCGGTCGGCCGTCCTCAGCGGTGGTCCAACGGGGCCGCGGCAGCGTCCAGCCTTCCGCACCAACGAGACGATCTCCCTCGGCGCGGCAGGCGAGCAGGCTGATCGGAGGGCTCCCGACGAATCCCGCGACCCACTGGTTGGCGGGACGCTCGTACACCTCGGTCGGCGTTCCGACCTGTTGCACCTTCCCCTCCTTGAGAACCGCTACCTGGTCGGCCATGGACAGGGCCTCCACCTGGTCGTTCGTCACGTAGACGAAGGTCGCTCCGAGGCTGCGGTGGATGCGGGTGAGCTCGGTGCGCATCTCGACGCGCAGCTTGAGGTCGAGGTTGGTCAGCGGCTCGTCCATGAGGAACGCGCGCGGGCTACGGACCAGCGCCCGGGCCAGGGCGACACGCTGCATCTCACCGCCCGACAACTGCGCGGGACGACGCTGCAACAGACGCTCGATGTGCAGCAGGCTCGACATCTGCTCGACGGCAGAGGCGATCTCGCCCGACGAACGGCGGCGGGCCCGCAACGGTGACGCGATGTTCTCGTACACGGTGTGACGCGGGTAGAGGGCGTAGCTCTGGAAGACCATGGCCAGGTCGCGGGCGGCCGGGGAATCGCCTGTCGCGTCCCTGCCGTCCAGGTGCACCGACCCGGCGTCCAGCTTCTCCAGGCCGGCGATCGCCCGTAGGGTCGTCGTCTTGCCCGCCCCGGAGGGCCCGAGCACGACGAAGAACGAGCCGTCCGGTACGTCGAGCGTCACCCCGTCCAGGGCCTGGACCTTACCGAAGGACTTGCGCAACCCTTGCGCCGCAACGGTTCCCATCAGGCCACCAACTCTTCCGTGCTCACGTCGTAGACCGCCGGGGTCCCGCCGGTGTGCCGCAGACCGACAGTCGCGTCAGCGGCGAAGCGGACGGTCGGGGGCATCCGAACCCGTACGTCGCGCTTGCCGCTGTGGTCGACCACGTAGATGATTTCGTCGCCCAGCCACTCCGCCGAGACCACGCGGGCCGGGACCGACCGTTCCGCCCCCGGTGCGGTGACCTCCAGCGCCTCCGGGCGGACGCCGGCGACCAGGCGACGGTCGCGGGACAGGCCGGGCGGTGGGGTGAGAACCAGTCCGCCCTGACTGCGCAGCTTCCCGTCGGCCACTTCCACCTCGACCAGGTTCATCGGCGGGGAGCCGATGAATGCGGCGCAGAAGAGACTTGCCGGGCGGTCGTAGACCTCCAGCGGGGTGCCGATCTGCTCGACACGGCCCTTGTTCAGGATGGCGATCCGGTGACCGAGCGACATCGCCTCGACCTGGTCGTGGGTGACGTAGACCATCGTCGTACCGAGTTCGCCCTGCAGGTGCTTGATCTCCGTACGCATGTCCGCCCTCAGTTCCGCGTCCAGGTTGGTGAGGGGTTCGTCCATGAGGAATGCGCGCGGTCGTCGCACCAGCGCCCGAGCAAGCGCGACGCGCTGCTGCTCCCCGCCGGACAGTTGGCGCGGTCGTCGGTCCAGCAGCGAACTGAGGCGCATCAGCCGGGCTGCCTCGGCGACCCGTTCCCGCACCTCCGACTTGGGCAGTCCCTCGGCCCGCAGGGGGAACGCCAGGTTGTCGCGGGTCCTCAGGTGCGGGTAGAGAGCGTAGAACTGGAACACCATGGCGATGTCGCGCTCGGCGGGCGGCAGGTCGTTGACAAGCGTGTCACCGATGCGGATGTCGCCGGTGGTCTGCCGCTCCAGGCCGGCGATGGCCCGCAGTGTTGTCGTCTTGCCGCACCCCGAAGGGCCGAGCATGACGAACAGTTCGCCGTCGCCGATGGACAGGTCCACGTGCTCGACCGCGACGGTCCCGTCCGGGTAGCGCTTGTGCAGCGCGGTCACCTCGATGCCCGCCATCAGCGTCGCACCGCCCCGAGCGTCACACCGGCGATGAGGTGCTTGCGGACCAGGTACGCGAAGACGAGCACCGGTAGGGCGAACACCACCGAGGCGGCGGCCACGAGACCCCAGTCCGTGGTGGTGCCACCGATGAGCCCGGCGATGGCGGGTGGTGCCGTGCGCACCTCGTCGCTGGAGGTCAGGAAGATGGCGAACACGAACTCGTTCCACGAGAAGATGAGCGCGAAGACCGCCGTCGCGGCGATGCCGGGCACGAGCAGGGGAAGGGTGAACCGCCAGAACGCCTGCAGGCGGGTGTAGCCGTCGAGCATGGCGGCGTCCTCGTACTCGGCGGGCACCTCGTCGACGAAGCCCTTCATCATCCAGATCGTGAACGGGACGTTGAACGCGGCGTAGATGAGGATCAGACCGAGCTTGCTGTCGATGAGTCCGACCTGGCGGTACATGAGGAAGATCGGGATCACGACCACCACGGGCGGCATGAAGCGGGTGGACAGGATGAAGAACAGTTGGTCCTTCTTGGCCTTCACGGCGAAGCGTGAGTAGGCCCAGGCCGCCGGGACCCCCAGGACGGTGGCCAGCACCGTGGAGACCCCGGCGACGATGGCGGAGTTGAGGAACGAGACGGACAGGGTCGAACGACCGCCGCCGGGAGCGACGAACACGTCCTTGAAATGCTCCAGGGTGACCTGGAAGCCGAAGAACTTGGCCGGGATGGCGTAGACGTCCCGGTTCTCCTTGATTGACGTCTCGATCATCCACAGCACCGGAAAGAGCATCACGACGGCCAGCACGACCAGCAGCGCGACCTCCAGCCCGGAGCGGCCCCGACCGCCCTGGCGGCGTGCGGGGGGCGAGTGGTCCCGGGCCGTACCTGTGGACACGGCCTCGTCGACGGAGACGGCCATCAGTCCTCCTTGAGCTTGTTCAGGTAGCGCAGGTACAACTGCGTGAGGACGATGACGACGAGGACCATGAGGATCCCGTACGCCGAGGCGGTTCCGGTGTTGAAGCCCAGGAACGCGACCTTGTAGACGTGGAACGACAGCGTCTCGGTGGAGACTCCCGGGCCTCCGTTGGTGAGGATGTAGACGAGGTCGAACAACCGGAAGGCCTCGATCGCCCTGAACATCACGGCGATGAGGAGCAGCGGCCACACCAGTGGAAGCGTGATGGTGCGGAACTTGAACCACTCGGACGCCCGGTCGATCGAGGCAGCCTCGTATAGGTACTTGGGAACCGCGGTGAGGCCCGCGAGTGCGATGAGCATGATGAACGGCGTCCACTGCCAGGTGTCGACCACGATCAGGGACACCAGGGCCGTCCGCTGCCGGGTGAGCCACTCCACCTGCCCCAGGCCCACCGACCCGAGCATGCTGTTGACCACGCCGAACTGCGCGTCGAGCATGAATCGCCAGAACAGCCCGACCACGACCGGCGACAGCATCATCGGCACCAGGAACAACGTGGTCAGCACACCTCGCCCGTGCGTCCGTCGAGAGATCAGGTAGGCGATGGTGAAGCCGAGCACGGTCTGCAGGCCGACCGCGCCGATCACGTAGATCACCGTGGTCAGGACCCTCTGGTGCACCTGCGCCGACGTCAGGATGGCTGTGTAGTTCCCGAACCCGATGAAGTTCGCGGGCCCGCCGCGGGTGGCCGAGTAGTCGGTGAACGACAGGTACAGCGCCCACAGCAACGGGAACACCGACATGGCGAGCAGGAGCAGCAGTGCGGGGGAGGTGAAGGCCACGGCGAGCCCGCGGTCGGTCAGCCGCCGGGACCGACCCGGTGCGGGCGGCGTCGCGGACGCCACCTGCCCGGGGTCGTCGGTCGTCAGAGGGACGGGGGCACTCACAGTCCGCCGCCGCCCTTGCGGCTGCTGGAGTCGAGCACGCTCTGCTGTTCCTTGGCGATGTCGTCGAGCGCGTCCTTCGGCTTCTTCGCGCCGTTGAGAGCAGCGTTGACGTTGGTGTTCTCGATGTCGACGAGACGCGCGTACTCGGGCACGTTCCACATGTCCCGCATCCGCGGGACCGAGTCGGCGTACACCTTGTTGAACGGCCCGGCGTTGAGGAACTCGGGTGACTGGATCGCGTCCGTACGCGACGGCACGCCACCGGCCGCGGCCCACTTCTTCTGGATGTCAGCCTGCTCGAACCACCTCATGAAGTTCAGGGCCTCGGCCTGGTTGGCAGCGGCGGAGTAGGCGGACACGTGCATCCCCATGCCGCCGAGAGGGACCAGGTTCGTCTTCTGGCTCGGCAGGGTGGCGAAGCCCAGCTTGTCGAGAATCTGCTCCCGCGTGGTGCCGAGCGTCGACTGCTTCGGATCGAGCAGGCCGCCGCTCGCGGCGATCCAGTTGAACGCGATGCAGGCCTTGCCCTGGGCGACCGCGGCGTTCACCTCGTCGATGAACCAGTTGCCGGAGCCCTTGGCGGTCAGCGGCTTCATCTTGTTGACCAGGACGTCCATCGCCTCCTGACCCGCGGCATCGTTCAGAACACCGTTGATCTTGCGCGCCTTGGCGTCCCAGAGGTTGCCGCCGTAGACGCCGTTGACGGTGTTGTAGGTGACCGCCGCGGCGTCGGAGCCGTTGGCCTGGTGGAAGGCCAGCCCGCTGACGCCGGGGTTGTTCGCCTGGCACTTCTCGGCGGCTGAGATCATGTCGTCCCAGGTCTGCGGCGGCTTGTCGCCGATCAGGTCCTTGCGGTAGATCATCGTCCAGGTGTCGCCGAGCAGCGGCAGCCCGTAGAGGCTGGCGTTCTCGTCGCGCTTGCCGGTCTCCGCCTGGGGGTACTGGCCGTAGGCCGCCAGCAGGTACGGGTCATAGGCGGCGACGTCGATGTTGCTCTTGACGAAGTCGGTGAGGTCGAGGATGTTGCCGTTCGTCACGGCCTCGCCGATGTGTTGCGAGTCCAGGATCGCGAGGTCGAAGTCGGTCTTGCGCGCGGCGAACTGGGTGAACATCGCGTCGTGCCAGTTCGCGTTCGGTACGGTGTTGACCTTGATGGTCGCGTTCGGGCGTTCTTTCTTGTACTCCGCGTTGGCGAAGTCCTCCAGCGCCTGGGCGGGGGGCCAGTCGAACCAGATGAAGCTGAGCGTCAGCGGGTCCTTGGTGAGCTCGGGGATGGTCGCCGGCGCCTTCGGGGCGCTCGCCTTCGTGTCGTCGTCCTTGCTGTCGCCGCACGCCGTCACTGTCGTGGCCACCAGCAGCATGGCCGCCGTCGCCAGCTGCACCCGCCGACGGGGGGCGGACATCCGTCCTGTTCGCTTCAGATATCGCATCACTGCCTGCTTTCGGGTTGGGGACTTCTAGTGCCTCGCTATGTGCTTCGCCGAGCAGTTGCTGGGTTGTTCAGGCGCCGTGCCAGGGCTGTCGCGGGGGCCGGCGTCACGATCGGTTTGGAGCGCTGGCGGGTGGTTCCGCGATGGTGCAGGATGGCGAGCACCCGGCACTTTTCCTATACGATCGAGCGGGGCGTCAGCATCCCGCAGCGTTGTGACTGATGTCAACAGGTTCCCGAAGACGCAAGAAAGGACCTCACGTCACGATGGACGAGGAAGCGATGACCGGGCGGGGCAGACGGGCCGCGAACGGCGGAACGCCGCCGGGAAGGTCTGGCGGCCGGCTTGCCGACGAGGTGTACGACACGCTGCTCGGACAGCTGATGTCGTTACGGATCGAGCCGGGCTCCCGAGTCACGATCGACGTCCTGGCGCGAGAGTTGGGGGTCTCCCAGACGCCGATCCGGGACGCTCTGAACCGGATGGAGGCAGAGGGTCTGGTCGTGCGGGTGCCCCATGCCGGTTACCGCATTCCTCCCCAGATCAACCGTCACCGATTCGAGGACATGCTCGAGGTGCGCCTGCTCCTCGAGCCGGCGGCGGCGCGCCGGTCCGCCGAACGCGCATCCCTGGCGCAGGTTGCCGGCCTGCAACGAATGCTGGGGGAGATGGCGGAGTTGGAGGGGGGCAACGAGCCCCTGGCCTATGGCGCCTTCGGGCTCCGCGACGCCGCCTTCCACGACCTCGTCGCACTGAGCGCGGAGAACCAGGTCATCCGTGAGGCGCTCGCCCGCCTGCACAGCCACGTGCACCTTTTCCGGCTTCACCACGACACCCAGGTCACCCACCTGGCCATGGCCGAGCACGAGGAGGTCGTGGCCGCGATCGCCGCGCGTGACCCCGACGCCGCCGCGTACGCGATGCGTCGGCACATCCTGCGGTCCGGCGAGCGCTTCCGTCGATTGTTCGACGAGATCAAGGACGTGGACGCGGCGCCGGTAGAGGCTTGACGGGCGGGCGGGGCGGAGGAATGCTAGCCCAATCGGATCGGATTGGATCGTGTCCACCCCACCGCCACCAAACACGAGGAGAAGCAGGTGCCCCGAGCGCTGCTCCTGACCGGCGACGCCGCCGAGGAACTCGACACCATGTATCCCTACTACCGCGTGCAGGAGGGCGGTTGGGACGTCGACGTCTCGTCACGGACGCTTCGTGACGTGCAACTGGTCATCCACGAGTTCGACCCCAACTCCGACGCGTACGTGGAGAAGAACGGCCGGAAGCTGCCTGTCGACGTGCCGTGGGCCGAGGTCGACGTCGAGCGCTACGACGCCCTCATCATCCCCGGGGGACGCGCTCCCGAGTGGATCCGGGTCGACGCCGACGTCAGGCGCATCACCGAGCACTTCTTCGCACGCAATCTCCCCATCGCACTGGTCTGCCACGGCGCACAGGTACCAGCCGTGTACGGGCTGCTGAAGGGTCGGAAGACGGCGTGCTTCCCGCCCATCACCGGTGACATGGAGAACGCGGGCGCGACGGTCATCGACGCTCCCGACGTCGTGGACGGCAACCTCGTCTCCTGCCGGGGATGGCCCGACATGCCGCAGTTCGGCAGGGCGATGATGAAACTCTTCGCCAAGTCGGTCGACACCGCGTCGGCATGAGCGCACCCGGCCCGCCCCGGTGACCGCAGCACTTCGGACGGTCGACGTGGACGGGTCTCCCGTCCACGTTTTGGAGAGCGGCACCGGGCCCGCGGTGCTGATGCTGCACGGCTCCGGACCCGGCACGACCGGGTCCGGAGCCTGGGCACCGACGGCGCAGGCGCTGGGCACGTCCTGGTACCTGGTGGCCCCGGACCAGGCGGGGTTCGGCCGGACACCCGTCCCGGCGGGTTCCCGGGGTGGTCTCCGGCTGTGGACCGAGCAGGCCGCGGCCCTGATGGACACTCTCGGGGTCGAGACCTACGCCGTGGTGGGCCACTCGATGGGCGGTGCGGTGGCGCTGGCATTGGCGGCCGCCCGCCCGGAGCGGGTCACCGGTGTCGTGGCGGTCTCGACGATGGGCGCCCCCGGGGCGCCGCTGTCCGCCGATCTGGACGCGGTGTGGGCCGCCCCCGCCGGCGCGCTCGGGGCGCGGGACATGCTGAGTCGCCTCGTCCTCGACCAGGCGCTCGTGACCGACTCGGCAGTCGACGCCCGCGCGGCGGCGATGCGCGCAGGGGAGGCGGCGTTCGCGTCGTTGTTCCCTCCACCCAGGCCGCGATGGGTCGTCGACCTCACCCTCTCGCCGCGAACGCTGGCAGCGGTGCGCGTGCCAGTGCTGCTCGTCCACGGCGCCGAGGACCGGGTCACCCCGCTCGGGACGGCAGCCCAGCCCCTGCTCGAACACCTCACGGATGTCCGTCTGCACGTGCTCGACCGGTGCGGGCACGTGCCGGCGATCGAGCACCCGCAGGAGTTCAGGCGCCTGCTGTCGTCCTTCCTCCGCCGAAACCACGCCCACTGACGGCGGCGGCAGGTCGGCAGCCGATGTGGCACGGGCCGGCCCGCGGTCAGCGCGGCAGGCGCGGCAGCGTCGGGCTGTCGAGCCAGGCACCGAACAGGTCGTCCAGCGGTTCGCGGGCGAAGCGCTGGGCGTGCAACCGGAACTGCCCGGTCGTCACCGTCGCGTGTCGATGCTCGGCCACCCAGGCTCGCAGGAGCGCGAAGAACGACTCGTCGCCGACCCTCTTCCGCAAAGCGTGCACGGTGAGAGCGCCACGCTTGTAGACGAGCGGGTCGAACATCCGGTCGACGCCGGGATCCGCGACGACGACGGTGCGCGGGCGAGCCGCGACCCACGCGTACCACTGGGCGGCCAGGGCGTCTGTCGACTGGTCACCGCAGACACCTGACCACAGCCACTCGGCGTACGTGGCGAAGCCCTCGTTGAGCCAGATGTGGCGCCAGTCAGCCACGGTGAGGCTGTTGCCGAACCACTGGTGGGCCAGCTCATGCACGACAAGGCGTTCATGCGTGCGCCGCCCGTCGACGTGGTTCCGCCCGAAGACGGCCATCCCCTGCGCCTCGACCGGATCGTCGAGGTCGTCGTCGGCGACCACGACGACGTACTCCCGGAAGGGGTACGGCCCGAACAGCCGCTGCAGCGCCGACATGATCTCGCCGTGTCGGCCGAAGTCGTGGGCGACGTCCCTGCGCAGCGCCGGCGGGATGGCCACGCGTTGCACCACGTCACCGACGGCCAGATCCACCATCTCGTAGCGTCCGATCTGGACGCTCATCAGGTACGGCGAGGTGGGTTCGCGCCGCTCGTACACCCAGGTCGTGCCGCTCGCCCCCCGCCGCTGGAGCACCCGATCACCGGTCACCACCACGGTGTACGGGGAGGCGGTCGTGACAGCGACCCGGAAGGTGGCCTTGGCGCCGGGCTGATCGTCGCAGGGGAACCAGGACGGTGACCCGTTCGGCTGGCTGGCGACGAGCACCCCGTCGGTGAGCTCCTCCCACCCGAGTTCGCCCCACCGGCCGGAGATGGGCGTCGGCTTTCCCGCGTACCGGATCTCCACCCGGAAGGTGTCCTCGGCGCCGATCGGGCGCTCGGGTTTGATCTGCAACTTGCCCGGCCGGTGCAGGTACTTCGCGGGACGCCCGTCCACCCGGACGTCCTGAACGCGGAGGCGACCGAGGTCGAGGGTGAACCGGGACAGCGACTGGACGGCCACCGCGGTGATGTCCGCTCGGCCACCCAGACGGTTCGACGCGACCCGGTAGTCGAGGTCGAGGTCGTAGTGCCGCACCCGGTAGCCGCCGTTGCCGTGTTCGGGCAGGTACGAGTCGCCGGAGCGATCAGCGCCGGGCGTGGCACCGCGAGGCGTCGACGCCTTCGGGTTCGTCACGTCCGTGAAGCCGGCGCCGGCCAGGTGGTGATCGGGTTACCCCACCAGCGGCTGTCGCAGGGCACGGCGTCGCCGCGGGTCACCAACGAACCGGGCCCGACAGTGGTCCGCGCGCCGATGCTCGCGCCCGGCAGAACGATGCCGTGCGGGCCCAGCGCGGCGCCCGCGCCCAGCGTCACCTCGTCCATGCTCATCACACGATCATGGAACAGGTGGGTCTGCACCACACAACCGCGGTTCACCGTCGCGCCGTCACCGAGACGCACCAGGTCGTACTCGGGCAGCCAGTAGGTCTCCAGCCAGACACCCCGGCCGACCTTCGCGCCGAGCGTGCGCATCCACGCGGTCAGCAGTGGCGTGCCGGTCGCGAAACGGACCAGCCACGGCGCGGCAAGAACCTCGACGAACGTGTCCGCGAGCTCGTTGCGCCACACGAAGGAGGTCCACAGCGCGCGCTCGGTGACCCGGAAACGCCCGACCAGCAGCCACTTCGCGGCCGTCGCGATGGCGGCGGCGACGATCGCCGCGCCCAGCAGCACCGGCCCGCAGACGAGTGCCGCCACCCACCACCCGGCAGCCCGCCACACGAGCGCGAGCGCGGCCAGCACACCGACCGCCAGGGCACCGGCGCACATCACCGGCACGATCCGGCACAGCTCGATCGCCGCCCGGGCCAGCTTCAGCCGCAGAGGCGGATCGAAGGTGCGACTGGTGTCGGCCGCCTCCACGGTCCGGCGCAGCGGCATCGGCGGCGCGCCGAGCCACGACGAGCCCTTCTTCGCCTTGAACGGCGCCGACGACAGCACACCGACGAGCCCACGCTTGGGCACCGAACGCCCCGGCGCGGCCATACCCGAGTTACCGAGGAATGCCTGCTTGCCGATGCGGGCCGGGGCGACCCGCAGCCATCCGTGGCTCAGCTCGTACGTCGCGACCATCGTGTCGTCGGCCAGGAAGGCCCCGTCGGCGACGGTGGTCATCGCCGGCAACGCGAGCACCGTGGAGGCCTCCACCCCGCGCCCCACCTTGGCGCCGAGCAGCCGCAACCACACCGGGGTGAAAAGACTGGCGTACAGAGGGAACAACCCGACCCTGGCCATCCCCATCAGCCGCTCGGTCGTCCAGACCTGCCACGCCACCCGCCCCTGCACCGGGTGGTGCCCGGCGCGAAGGCCGATGCTGAGCGCCCGGACGGCCCCGAGCACCAGCAGCGCGTAGACCACCACGTAGGCGACGGTCCCCACCGCGACGGCGGCCAGCGCCGCGCCCACCTCCGGTCGGACGGTGAGCGTCCAGGCGAGCAGGGCGAGCGCCGGCAGGGTGGCCACTACCGGGACCAGCCCCAGCATCTGGGCGGTGATCCCGTACGCGAGCGGCCAGAGGCGTGCACCCGTCCGCGATCGCGGGGGACGCTGTGCGGGCCACCCGTCCGAATCCTTGCCAGCGGCGGCGGCCGGTGAGCCGGCCCAGTGCTGGTTCGCCGGTACGGCCCCCGCCACCGTCGAGCCCGCGGCGACGCGGGCGCCCTTGCCGATCCGAGCGCCGGGCATCAGGGTGCTGCGGGATCCGACCCGGGCGCCGGCACCGACGCGGACCCTACCGATGCGGACGACATCGCCGTCCACCCAGTGGCCGGACAGATCGACCTCCGGCTCGATCGCCGCGCCACGGCCGAGCTTCAGCAGGCCGGTCACCGGCGGAGCGGAGTGCAGGTCGACGTCGGCCCCGACCTGCGCGCCGAGGGCCCGGGCGTACGTGATCATCCAGGATGCCCCGGCCACACTCGTGGCGCCGGTCAGCTCGGCGAGGCGTTCGGCGGCCCACAGCCGTAGATGCACGGAGCCACCACGCGGGTAGCTGCCGGGGCGTACCCCGCGCAACAGCAGCCGCGCTCCCGATGCGGCCACGGCGATCCGGCCCGGAGGGCTGAACAGCACCAGCCAGCCCAGCGCCACCCACCACCAGGACACCACAGGTGCCCAGGGTGCCGGCGCGAGCACTGTCAGCACGTTGCCGAGGGTGGCCAGGACGGTCAGCCAGCGCAGCCCGACAAGCGCCAGCATCGGCACCGTCAGCGCGGCCTGGACCAGCCCGGCGCGCCTCGGCGTCGGCCGGACCTCCCGCCGCGTCGCCGCCGTGGTGTCGAGCGCGTCGAGCACGGCCGCGAGCCGCGACAGTTTCGGGTGCAGGTAGATGTCGGCCACCGACACACGTGGGTGCCGACGCCGGATCCACGCCACCAGTTGCGCCGCGTTCAGGCTGCCGCCGCCGTGGGTGAAGAAGTCGGCGTCCGCCCCGGTGGGGCGTACACCGAGAATCTCCGCCCAACCGCCGGCGAGCCATTCCTCCGTCGCGGTCAGCTCAGCCGCGGTGTCCTGCGGGGTGGCCAGCGGCCAGGGCAGCGCGGCCCGGTCCACCTTGCCGGACGTCCGGGTCGGCAGCGCATCCACCACGGCCAGCAGCGGCACGAGCGCGGCCGGCAACTGCTCACGGATCCGCAGCGCCGCCGCCGCGGCGTCGAACGTGACCTCGTCGTGCGGAACCACGTACCCCACCAGCAGTTGGTTGCCCGCGGCCGTGCGCTGCACCGCGGCGGCGGCACCGGCGACGTTCGGCAGCGCCTGCAGCGCGGCGTCGATCTCACCCAGCTCGATCCGGCGTCCGCCGAGCTTGACCTGCTCGTCACCGCGGCCGACGAACAGGAGCCCCTCGGGTTCCGCCCGGACGATGTCACCGCTGCGGTACGCCCGCTTCCAGCCGAGCGCGGGCAGCGCGGCGAACTTCTCGGCGTCCTTACCCGGATCCAGATAACGCGCGAGCCCCACCCCGCCGATCACCAGTTCACCGGTGTCACCCATCGCCACCGGAGCACCCGAGGCGTCGACGACGGCGAGCTCCCAGCCGACCAGCGGCAGCCCGATGCGTACCGGCCCCTCGCCGGTCATCCGCGCGGCGCAGGCGACCACCGTCGCCTCGGTCGGTCCGTACGTGTTCCAGACCTCCCGACCCTCGACGGCCAGGCGCTGCGCGAGCTCCGGTGGGCACGCCTCCCCGCCGAAAATCAGCAGCCGGACCTCCTCCAGTGCCTCGACGGGCCACAGCGCAGCCAGCGTCGGCACCGTCGACACCACCGAGATGCGCTGCTCGGCCAACCACGGACCGAGGTCGACGCCGCTGCGGACGAGCGACCGCGCGGCCGGCACCAGACACGCGCCGTGCCGCCACGCCAGCCACATCTCCTCGCAGGACGCGTCGAACGCCACAGACAGCCCGGCCAGGACCCGATCCTGCGGGCCGATCGCCTCACTGGCTTCGTCGGTGAGGAACAACCGCGCCTCGGCGTCCACGAAAGCCGCCGCCGCACCGTGGCTGACCGCGACACCCTTCGGGGTGCCCGTCGAACCGGAGGTGAAAATGATCCAGGCGTCGTCGTCCGGGCCGGGCCGGCCGACCCGGCCCACGGGGCTGCGGCGCACCGACACCTCCAGCCCGTCACCGAGCA
This sequence comes from Micromonospora sp. NPDC005710, assembly GCF_040630995.1. Taxonomy (NCBI): domain Bacteria; kingdom Bacillati; phylum Actinomycetota; class Actinomycetes; order Micromonosporales; family Micromonosporaceae; genus Micromonospora; species Micromonospora sp. NPDC005710. The sequence continues at coordinate 221,281 of NZ_JBEXYP010000005.1, forward strand.
CCGCCACGACCCCCGCCTCGGCGAAGACGAGCTCGGCGCGTTCCTCGGGATCGTCCGCGTCGACCGGCACGTAGGCCGCGCCCGCCGCGAGAACACCGAGGATCGCCAGGTACAGCTCGCCCGTACCGGATGAGATCCGGATGCCCACGCGGTCGCCGGCACCGATGCCCTGCGCGGAGAGCGACTCCCGGACGGCCGCGACCGCATCAGCCAGGTCGCGGTACGTCAGCGTGCTCGCGCCGCTGTCGAGCGCAACCGCATCGGGGTACGCGCGCACGGAGTCGTCGAAAATGTCGACGAGCGTGCGGCGGGCCGAGGCCGGGGAGGATCGGAACACCGCAGGGACAGTCGGTGCGGTAGCTGTCGGCGGTAGCGCGACCACCTGAAGTTCACTCGTCACGGGCACCCGGCGTTCACCATTCTCTCCGACGGATCGGCGTCGACCAGGCGTGTGCGGTACGCGGACCGGCCCTGGGCAGCGCTCAACGCTACGTCGCGGTCGGCGCAAAGTGCCGGACAAGCGACGGCTTCGTGTCCACCACCACAGTTCACGCCCTGGTTCATCGCCGCCGTTGCGCGTCAACGGTGTTCCGGCAGGCGGCGGGAAGGCGACCCTGCCCGCCACGGTCCGGGCTGGCGATCAAGGGAGGCGATACCGCGTGCCCAGGTCTGGTTTTCCGACGGCGACCTGCGTGCTGTCCACACGCACCGGAGGATCAGGCAGGCCGCCTCCCCGCAGCCGTAGCCGCACGGTGGGGCTCGGCCGGGTCCAGGTTGTGGTGCAGCGACCAGCGGTCCCAGATCCGGCGATTTGCGGCGTACGAGTCCACCAGAACGCCGTCAACGTCGAACGGCACGGCGGTGCCGCTGTGGTCGTCTCCGCTGGTACGAGCGGGGGAGGTCTCGGTCACCGAGCCTCGTCTGCCGATCGAGTCGTCCGCTGCATCTGCTCGATGACGTTCACGGTCTGCGCTGTGAGTTCATGGATGAGCCGCCCTGCCTGTCGCACGTCCCGGACGAGCTCGACCGATTGGCCGGCGTACATTGCCATGTCCGCCAGGTCGCCGGTCATGCCGGGTAGGGGCATCAGATCCTCGTACCGGTAGTGGGCCTGGCCCTCGCTGTCGATGGCGACGACGTCGCCTTCGTCCGGCCGCCCTGGCGCTTGAGGTGGACCGGCCAGTTCCCACCGTCGGAGGGTCGAATTTCGCAGTGCGCGGTGCGCGGCGTCGGGCCATCCGCCGTCGAAGCATTGGGTGTGGACGGTGTCTTCGGCGGTGGCAGCGACCAGGCTCTGCCGATACACCTGGTGGGTGAACGCTTCGGTGGACGCCAGGAAACGCGTGCCCAGCCATGCGCCCTGTGCGCCGAGGGCCAGAACGGCGGCAAGGGCCGCGACCCTCGCTGATGCCACCGGCGGCCATGACCGGAATCGGGCCCACCGCGTCGACGACTGCCGGCACCAGAACCATCGTGGCGGTCGTGCCGCGAACATGACCTCCGGCCTCCCAGCCCTGCGCCACGATGACGTCGACGCCGCAGGAGGCGGCGTGCACAGCCTCCCGCACGCTGCCGACGGTGTGCATGTGCAACGCACCGGCGGCGCGGATCTGTCGGCTGACGGTTCCTGGATCACCCCAGAAGGTGGAGATGACCGGCAAGTTCGGGCACCGCCGCAGAGCCTATCGGCGCCTGCACCACCGGCACGTCGACACCCAGGCGCTCGCACAGTGGGGTCCGCAAGGTGAACGTCATGTCCGCCTGACTCCCCGCGCTTCGGAATTCGAATCATCAGTGAGGAGGTACCGTATCGGAAATAGAAGCACCAGGGGAAGTGGGGCAAGAATATGGCAGCGCCGAGGCCGGGAAACCCGGCTCGCGGGTCGAGCACCGGCCGCCCCTTGATGGCGGCGCTCGACCTCTTCGGTCGTCGGTGGAGCTTGCGCATCGTCTGGGAGTTGCAGCGCGGGGCACTTGGCTTCCGCGCGCTGCAGCACCACTGCGACAACATGTCGTCAAGCGTCTTGCGGCAGAGGCTGACCGAGCTGATGGAGGCGCGCATCGTCATGCAGGAGCCGGACACCGCCTATGCCCTCACCGAGCTCGGACAAGGTGCCTACCGAGCCCTGCGCCCCCTCGTCCGGTGGTCGGACGAGTGGGCTCGCGCACTCGGCCCCGGCGACCCGGTTACCGAGCCGGAGAGCCCGGCATGACGGGAAGCATCGGCAACGACGTGACAATTGTCGATGCCTGCACGCGCGGCGGTGAAGGTGGTAGCCCTACCGCCGTGCTCGTCGATGACGTCACGTTCAGCGACAGCACGCGGCGCGCGATCGTCAGGCGCGCCGGCACCTCGCACGCCGCCTTCGTCGACCCGGACTCGGGAACCACGCCCACTGTGCGGTTCTTCACCGCATCGGGGGAGCTCACCAACTGCGGGCACGGCACGATCGCCGCCCAGGCGTTCCTGTTGCACAGCCGCCGGTTGAGGGCACACCGCCTCCGTCAGCGGACCGGCGGCCGCACCTTCGACACCACCGCCGTCCAGCGCGACAACGGCATCGAGGTCTGGTTCGACCAGGGCCCGGTGGAGCTGCGGAGCTGCACTGCCGCGGCACGTGACAGCCTCCTCGCCGCTCTGGGCATCGGTGTGGACGACCTGGCCGTTGACGACGTCCCGTGTGTCGCCTCACCGGGTACGCCGCGCCTGCTCGTACCGGTCAGAACGCCGGCGATCCTGCTCTCGGTTCGTCCTGATCTGCGTCGGCTCGCAGCCGACTGCCGCCGCCTCGGCTATCTTGGCTGCTTCGTCTATACGCTCGACCCGAACCGAAACGCGGGGGCCGCGCGGATGTTCGCGCCGGCGATCGAAGTCGGCGAGGACGTCGTCAACGCCAACAGCACAGGGTGCCTCGCCGCACACCTGTTCGCGACCCGCGGCCAGCGCGGCGTCGACGTGGAGCAGGGGCATGCCGCCGGCCGTCCCTCGTCGGTCTTCGCCACCGCATCCGGCACCACGCAGGGCATTTCCGCCAGGGTGGGCGGGATGGCGACGATCCGGTCCCGTCCCACCGACACTGTCGACGGAGACGCCTCCTGACCGAGCCGGCCGGAGCGCAGCGGCGCCCCGGCCGGTCCGGTGATCTGGTGCGGAGGAGGGGTCTCTCAGGTCACCCGCAGCGTTGACCGTTGACCGTGAAGGCCGCTGGCGCCGGGTTGGTGCCGCTCCACGTGCCGTTGAAGCCGATGCTCGTGGACGCGCCGGGGGCGAGTCTGCCGTTCCAACTCATGCTGTCCGCGGTGACGCTCGTACCGCTCTGTTTCCAGGTGGCCGACCATCCCTGGCTGACCTTCTGGCCGGCGGTGGGGAAGTCGAAGGCGAGTTTCCAGCCGTCGATCGCCGTGGTGCCGGTGTTCTTGATCGTCACGGTCGCGGTGAAGCCGCCCGGCCAACTGTTCGCCGCGTAGCCGACAGTGCAGCCACCGGTCGGGGCGGTGGGCGCGGTCCGCACGGTCAGGCCGGGTGAAGGCGCCGAGACGTTGCCCGCCGCGTCGCGTGCGGTCACCACGAAGGTGTACGGGGTGTCCGGCGTCAGCCCGGTCACCGTGTACGTGGTGCCGGTGGCGCTGCCCACCTTCACGGTGCCGGTGGTGTCGACCCGGTGCACGTCGTAGCCGGTGACGGCGGTGTCGTCGGTGGACGGCGTCCAGGTCAGCGCGACGCTGTCGCCGGTGATCGTGCCGGCGGTCGGTTTGCCCGGGACGGTCGGGGCCTGGGTGTCGCCGGGCGTGGTGCCGCGCGGCAGCACCAGGTGGGTGATGGAGTTGGCCGGGAAGGTGGCAGTGAGGCCGCCGGCGGCCACCGGAAGGTCGGCCTCCCGGACGACGCCGGTGAGGTCCGCCGCGCTGTACCGGTAGACCTGGGCGGTGCTGGCGGAGGCCCCGGTGAGGGCGACCGGGCTGGTCAGGTCGTCGCCGGTCTTGTTGACGACGACCACTGTGAGAGCCTTGTCGGCGCTCCGCTCGGCGGCGTACACGGCCAGTTTGCCCTGGTCGGCGCTCGTCGCCCGGACGGAGGTCTCGCCGAACGCGCCGCCCTTGCCGTCGTAGTTGCGGTAGACGCGGAAGGCGTTGGCCACCGGTTGGTCGGCAGTGGGTGCGGTCCAGAGGGTGGCGAGGTCGAGCCCTTCGCGGCCGAAGATGCCGAGGACGTCGGCCTGGGCCAGCGCGCCGTTGAGCGAGCCGAAGCCGCCCCAGTTGTACTCGGTCATCGCGACCTTCGTGCCCGGGTAGTGCTGGTCGACCAGCTCGCGCAGGCGCGGGATGAACCGGACCGGGCTGTTGATCCAGCTCTCGTCCACGTAGGTCGGGTCCCAGAGTTGGCGGGTCGAGCGCAGTCGCAGCGCCTGGGTGTTGGCGTCGCCGGCCGCGTCGCCGAGCACGCCGGACTGCTGCGGGTAGAGGTGGACGTCGAAGTAGTCGAGGATGCGGGTGCCGTGCTGCTGCTCGTACTCGCGCATCCGATCCAGATACCACGGGCCGAGGTCCTGGCCGCCGTGCGCGGCCTTGTCGGGCGGGTTCGACCAGCAGCCGGTACGCGAGCAGGTGTCCTGGTCGAGGCCCGAATAGAAGATCGAGTTCAGGCCCCAGCCGACGGGACCGAGCGTCTTCGCGCCGGGGTCGGCGGCTTTGATCGCGGCGGCGTACTCGTAGGTGCGGTCGCGTAGCTCGTCGTAGCCCATCCCGGTCGGGCGGACGTCACGGTGGGTGGATTGCCACAGGTCCGGCTCGTTGTCCAGGTTGTAGAACTGGACCCCGCCGTTGGCGGCGGCCCCGAACTGCCCCTTGAGGTGGTTGACGAAGTCGGTGACGTAATCCGGGCCGACGGCGACGCTGGTGTCCTTCGGATCGTTGCCGGTGACGAGTGACCCGTCCGGCTTCTTGCCGTTGCCGCAGTCGGGCGCCCACTGGTCGGTGGACTCCTGCGGGCCGTACTTGGCGACGCTGAAGCCACACGCCCGCGACCGGTCCTTGGCGATCCAGCCGAGCATCGGCACTGTCATGACCGTTGCTGCGCCGGTGGTCTTGTTCTCCTGCACGAACCGGTCGGTCTCCGAGCCTTCGGGGAGGTCGCCGGGATTCGTGTTGTCGTTGGGAATGTTCTCGAAATACCAGTCCGACGCGCGGTTGGTGGTGTCGACCCGGAAGTTGTAGCGGGTGGTGGCGTTGCCGCCGTAGCGGTGCACCGGCAGCCGCAGGTCGCGAGCGAGGGCCTGGTCGGCGAAGTTCATGCCGTAGACGTACGGGCTGATCGTGTGTCGGGCGGCGGTGGTGTCCACGGCAAGCGCTGGGCCGGCTGCGGCGAGGGCGGGTTCCGGCAGGGCCAGACCGCCGAGGGCGGTGGCGAGCACGACCGGGAGTAGGGCGGTGGTGGGACGCACGAGCATTCCTCTCTAGGATAGAAGCTCGACGATGGGAGCGCTTCCATAGCGTTGCGCCTTCCCGGCCGTGAGTCAACGAGGGGCGACCCCGGTCGGCGTCATCACATATACTGATGTATATCTATATGGTCGACGTTGATGCGGTAGTCGCTGGCCCGGCCGCGGTGGCGTGGGACCAGCAGTCCTGGAGGATGACAATGCGCAGTCTTCTCGCGGTGTTCAGCACCGCCCTGATTCTCAGCGCCGCGGTCGGCGGCACTCCGGCCGGCGCATCGCAGGGCTCCCCGCCCTCGTGCCCCCGTGGCCTGCTCTTCTGCGAGGACTTCGAACGACTGCCCACCGGAGGGCCCAGCACGATGAACTGGGGCGTCGACACCCGCCACGGCACGCTCACCGTCGAACGTGCCCGTCGTGGCAACCAGGTGCTGCACATCCAGACGGTTGACAACGGACGCGCCTTCCTGCGCGTCGACGACTTCGCCGCGCCGGGCAACCGCTTCTACGGCCGGATGCGTCTGCGCGTCGATGCCTTTCCCACGGCACCGGACTGGGCACACTTCACACTCGTCGAAGCGACCGGCACCGGCAGCGCGGAGGTCGTCCGCCCGGTCGGCGGCCAGTACGCACCCACGGTCCCCGGGACCTTCTGGGGTGTCGGCGCCGACGGCGGTCCGACCGGCGACTGGACCAACTGGCGGGAGTCCGCCCCGGTCGCCGAGGACACCTGGCAGTGCTTCGAGTGGAAGCTCGACGCGACGAACAACCGCGTCACGGTGTGGATCGACGGCGTGGCGAACCCGGAGTTGACCGCCTCCACGAGTGACCACGGTGGCAACGATGTTCCCTTCGTCCTGCCGACTGTCGACACTGTGAAGATCGGCTGGCAGTTGTACCAGGGCGGCACCACGCCTGGCGAGTTCGACGTCTGGATCGACGACATCGCCCTCTCGAGCAGGCGGCTCGGCTGTTGAGCTGGACCCCTGGTAGCCCGTCCTGCGGGGGTGCGGCTGTGCAACCGGGCCCCGGCGCCGACGTCTCCATTGGCGCCTCGTCGCTCCAGACGCCGCGGCTGCTGTTGCGCCGCCTGCACGGTGACGACCTGGACGGGCTCGCCGCGGTCAACGCGCAGCCCGAGGTGATGCGCTACATCCACGACGGCCGCACCCTGGACCGGGCCGCGACCGCGGAGCGTCTGGCCACCTATCTGCGGCACTGGGACGAGCACGGCTTCGGCCTGTACGCGGTGGAGATCAAGGAGACCGGCGACATGGCCGGCTTCACCGGGTTGGCGGTGCCGACCTTCCTGCCCGAGATCATGCCGGCCGTGGAGATCGGCTGGCGGCTCGGCCGCGCGTACTGGGGTCGGGGCCTGGCCACCGAGGCGGCCCAGGCCGTTGTGGCCCAGACTCGTGCCGAGTTCGGCCTGCGGCGGTTGGTCAGCATCCACGTCGTCGGCAACGAGGCGTCCGCGCGGGTGATGACCAAGCTCGGGATGACGCTGGAGCGTGAGACAGTGCAGCCGGGCACCGGCCGGCAGGTCCGGGTCTACGCGATGGACCTGTGACACTTCAGCCTGCGTTCAGCTTCCGCCCTGGCGATGCGTCGCAACCTGTTTGGCGGTGTGTCCCCCGAAAGGGGAAAGCTGAGTGATTCTCCTCTTCTGTCCAAGAGCTCCGCTCAGCGCCGTTACGGTGAGTTTTGGGCGATCAGGCACATCATCGTCGGCGCCCCGCCCGGCCACTGTCGGTACACGCGCCGCTCGCCGGTGCGACCGACCGGTTGCGCCTTCGGAGGGGTAGCGGTGGCGCCAAGCCGATCTGCCCGCGTTCGGAGTCCAGTGACCAACGAGGGGGAAGAGACATGCTCGGTATCTCGCTACGTCGGCCGAAGACCATCGCGGCGACGATCGCCGCCGCAACACTGGTGACGGTGCTCGGCTCAGCCGCCCCAGGCGTGTACGCGGACGGGGGTGCACATCCCACCCCCGACCAGGGGCACGGCACCAGACCGACAATCGTCCTGGTGCACGGAGCCTGGGCGGACGGTTCGAGCTGGAACGGGGAGATTAGCAGGCTCCAGGCCCGCGGTCTCGACGTTCAGGTCGCGCCGCAACCCGGCCGCGGGCCGTCGATCGACAGCGGCTACCTGAAGGACTTCCTGTCCACCATCGAAGGTCCCATCGTGATCGCCGCCCACTCGTACGGTGGCTTCGTGGCGAGCGACGCCGCCACCGGCAACAACAACGTCAAGGCGCTCGTCTTCGTCGACGCCTATGCCCCGGACAAGGGGGAGACCGTCGAAGAACTCACCGCCGGATCCGGTTCGATTCTTGAGCCGGCCCTGACCGACCCGACGAGCGTGTTCAAGCTCGTGCCGTTCCCCGGCGCTCCGGAAGGGGCGGCCGACGCGTACGTCCTGCCGAAGGTGTTCATCAACGGCTTCGCCAACGGTCTGCCCCGGCGGCAGGCACAGGTGCTCGCCGTGACCCAGACCGCCCTGGCCACGAACACCCTGGGGGAGCCGGCCACCGAACCGGCGTGGAAGACGATCCCGTCCTGGGCCGTGATTGGCACCGAGGACCTGGTCATCCCGCCGGCACGCCAGGAGGAGATGATGAAGCGGGCGGGAGCCGACATCACCCGCATCGACGCCGGTCACCTGGGCCTGATCTCGAATCCCGGTGAGGTGACCGAGGTCATCCTGGAGGCGGCCCGGACGACCGCCTGACGTCTCCCCGACACCGGCCGCGGCGGCGGCGCGGCATTGCCGGTTCCGGCACGCGATGCCGGCGATACTGTCGGCGTGGAGTACGTGTCCAGAGTGCCGCGACCGCCGCTGGACGGGCTGATCGACGACCTCTACTACCTGGAGGGTGCGCGCCCGTACGCCCGGCTGACGCTGCCGCCGACGCCGGCGGCGCTGCTCATCGTCAACCTCGGGGCGCCGTTCCTCATCCGTGCCGGCGCCGACGTCGAAGCGGCCGAGTACGCCGACGGTTGCGTGGTGACCCCACCCACCCGCGCCTACGAGTTCGGCTACCCACCGCGGACCAGGTCCGTCGGCGTGCACCTCAAGCCGTGGGGACTGGCGCCGTTCCTGCCGATGCCCGCGGCTGAGCTGTGTGACCGGCCGGTGACTGTGGAACAGGTGTGGGGCCGGCGCGCCGTCGCGGAACTGCGCGACCGACTGACTTCGGCCGAGGGACCTCACGAGATGCTGACGCTGCTCGAGGAGGAGCTGATGCGACGCCTCGGCGACGCGACCGGCCTGGGGCTGGTCCGCCATACGAGCCGCGTCATCGCTGCCACCAGAGGGGCGGTGGCCATCGACGAGCTGCGGGCCTCGGCCGGTGTCAGCAGCACCCACCTGGCGCGGCGGTTCAAGGATCTCGTCGGCGTCACGCCCAAGCGGTTGGCCCGCACCTACCGGTTCACCGCCACCGTGCTCGCGATCGACCCCGCCGAACCGATCGACTGGGCGGACCTCGCCAGTGGCGCGGGCTACTTCGATCAGGCCCACTTCGGCCACGAGTTCCGCGCCTTCACCGGGCTCACACCGACACGGTACGTCGAGGTCAGGCGGCGGTTCCTGGAGGAACATCCCGGCCACGTGCTGGATGGTTGGCCGCTGCCGACCGATTGATTCCGTACAAGAGCGACAGCTCACCGCCCGCTACCTTGGGGGCACCTTCAAGCAGAGGAGCGCCCCTTGGGCACTGTCGTCATGTACAGCTCGGTGTCGGTGGACGGGTTCATCGCGGACGAGAACGACCAGCCCGGACCATTGTTCGACTGGTTGCTCAGCGGTGACGTGCCGTTGGACGAGAGCGGCGTGTTGAAGGTGTCGCAGACGTCCTACGACCACACCCGGTCGTACTGGGACCAGATAGGAGTCACGATCGCCGGTCGCCACGTCTTCGACATGACGGACGGCTGGGACGGGAAGCCTCCCGGCGGGGTCGACCACGTGGTGGTCGTGAGCCACCGGCCGAAGCCCGAGGGCTGGGACCCGGAGGCGCCCTTCCACTTCGTCGACGGCGTCGAGGCGGCCGTGGCCAGGGCGCAGGAGCTCGCGGGGGACCGCATCGTCGAGGTAGCCGCAGGCGACGTCGGAGGCCAGGTGTTTGCCGCGGGTCTGGTCGACGAGGTGCGCATGGACGTCGTACCCGTCGTGTTCGGGTCCGGGAAGCGGTACTTCGGTTCCGTCCACGTCCAGCACCTGTTGGAGGACGCCGACGTGGTGATTCAGGGCAACCGTGTGCTTCACCTCCGCTATCGGGTGCGCCGTTGACCGATGGGGTGTCGATGGCATGATGCCCTGGTTCAACCATGTTCATCGATCGAGGGGGCGACGATGTACGGAACAGACAGATCGGCGACGCGACGGCGGATACGACAGCTCACCGCAGGAGTGGTCGGCGCATTGACCGTCCTGGCCGCCGCTCCGGCGCCCGCGCGGGCGGCCACCTGGTTCCCGATCCAGGTCGTGTCCGAGGCCGGTTGGAGCGGACAGGACCAGCCCTTCGTCGCGGTCGACCGGCAGGGTGTCTCGCTGCTCGCCTGGGCTGGCTGCGACAACAACGCGAGCGGCTGCTACGACCAGGTGAAGGCGCAGATCGCGTCGGCCGACGGCGTGCTGGGGCCGGTCCAGACCCTCTCACCGCTCGGCGCGTCCGCCTCTTGGCCCAAGGTCGCGTCCGACGACGACGGCGACTCCGCGGTGGTGTGGACACAGGACGGACTCGTGGCAGGCCGCCGGTTGTCCGCCACCGGCGAACTGGGCCCTCTGCGCATGATCGCGACGTGGAGCGGGATCAGTCCAGCCGTCGCGGTGGACCCCTCGGGTCTGGCGCTGGTCACCTGGACGGAGACCCGCGACGGCACGTACACGACCAAGGCCCGTTATTTCGGCGCGGACAGCTCTCTCGGTCCGGAGCTGACCCTGGGCGTCGGTGCGGACCAGCCGGTCGTGGCCGTCGACCGCACCGGGACCGCTCTCGTCGCCTGGACGGAGACCTACGGGCGGGTCGTGGTGCGCCGGGTCCGCCCGGAGGGGGTATCTGCTCTGCGCGTCATCGCCGGGGCGGCCACCGACGTCAGGTACGCCAGCGTCTCGGTCGCCCTGGACCGGGACGGGGACGCGGTGATCAGCTACCGGTGGTCGAAGGCGGGTGAGCCGCCTCGCCTGCGGGTCAGGCACTACAGCAGCACCGACACGTTGGGCAGCGTCATCAGCGTCTCGCCGGCCGCCCACGAGCTGAGCTTGTTCGACGAACTCGCCGGTGACCTCGACGGTGACGCGGTGCTGACCTGGGGCCGCTGGACCCCGGACGGCACGCAGGTGTTCGCCCGCTCGATTGCCAGCACCGGCGCCCTCGGCACTGTCACCAGGCTCGGTGCCGGGGACTGGCCAAAGGTCACAGTGGACGACGACGGTGACGGCCTGATCACCTGGCAGGCGCCCAGCCCGGACTTCTCGACCAGTCAGGTGTACGCCAGGACGGTCGGGCAGGACGGCGCGTTCGGCGCGGCCGAGATCCTCGCCCCCGACGGGCGCTTCGCGCAGCCGGCGTCCAGCCCGACGGGTCGATTCTCGGTGATCTGGCAGAAGGGCTCCTATCCGAGCGACATCCGGGTGCGCTTCGGTGGGGAAGCGGGCTGACCCGGCACCCGTGGAGACCAGCATTCACGGAGAACGCCCTGGCAGTGATCATCCTCGCCAGGGCGTTCCCGGGGGCTGGGCCGATCGGGCTTGAGCCGTCCGGTCAGCGGTTGGCGGGGACGCAGCAGCCGTCGGTGCATGCGCTCGTGTCGCCTGCTGAGGCGGGGGAGCGCAGGGCAGCGGCCGGGGCGCAGCAACTGTCGCCGCGCCAGGCTTCGCGGCCTTCCTTCACCGCTACCGCGGCGATGACCAGAGCCGCGGCGGGGTCGGCCCACCACCAGCCGAACAGCGAGTTGACCGCCAACCCGACCAGCAGCACCGCCGAGAGGTACGTGCACAGCAGGGTCTGCTTGGAGTCCGCGACTGCCGAGGCCGACCCTAGTTCGCGTCCCGCGCGGCGCTGTGCGGCCGACAGGACCGGCATCACCGCCAGCGACACCGCGGCCAGGGCCAGGCCGACAGGGGCGTGCTCCGCCCGGTCGGCGCCGACGAGCGCGCGCACCGACTCGACTGACACGTAGGCGGCGAGGGCGAAGAAGGACAACGCGATGATCCGCAGCGCGGCGCGTTCCCGGCGTTCGTGGTCGGGGCCGGAGAACTGCCAGGCCACGGCGGCGGCGGAGGCCACCTCGATGACGGAGTCGAGCCCGAACCCGATCAGGGCGGTCGAGGAGGCCATCCTCCCGGCGGTGATGGCGATGACCGCCTCAACCACGTTGTAGGTGATCGTCGCGGCGACGAACAGGCGTACCCGCCGGATCAGGGCCGACCGTCGGGCCGGTGACGGGCCGACCGACATCAGCGGACGTGGCGCGTTCATCAGCAGCACCCTTCGGAGTCGGCGGCCGGGCAGGCGGCCGGATCGACGGCCAGGACGAGGCCGAGCAGGTCCCCGAGGGCGTGCGCGAGGCGCGCGTCGGCCAGTTCGTAGCGGCTGCGGCGGCCTTCGGGGACGGCGACGACGAGACCGCAGCCGCGCAGGCACGCCAGGTGGTTGGAGAGGTTCTGCCGGCTGGTGCCCAGCAGGTCGGCCAGGTCCGACGGATAGCCGGGCCCGTCGCGCAGCGCGAGCAGGAGCCGGGCGCGGACCGGTTCGGACAGGGCGTGACCGAAGCGGGCCAGGACCTGGCCGTGCGTGAGCGCCTCCATCCCCCGACAGTACATCAACGAGTGAATAAACAAGATGCTGAACCAACAGCTCGGGGGCCTTGACGACGGCTGGCCGACTCATCTTAGTATGCGCATGTGAGCATGATTCGTGGGATGATCGACGGGTGCGGCGCTTGCGGCACAGTCGACGCGGTCCAGGAGGATCACTGATGGGGCACGACCACGGCCACAGCCATCAGGTGACAGCGACCGGGCAGCACCGGCGCGCCCTGGCCGGCGTCCTCCTGGTGTCGGTGCTGATCTTCGCTGTCGAAGTCGTCGGCGCGGTCGTCACCGGCAGCCTCGCGCTGCTCGCCGACGCCGGCCACGTCCTCGCCGACGCCAGCGGCATCGCCCTCGCCCTCGGCGCGGCCATGCTCGCCGCCCGCCCGGCGACCGGGCGACGCACCTTCGGCTGGGCTCGCGCCGAGATTCTCGCCGCCGCCGTCAACGGCCTGATCCTCGCCGGGATGGGCGTCTACGTCTTCGTCGAAGGGATCCGGCGTCTGTTCGAACCAGCCGACGTGCAACCCGGTGGCATGGCCGTCTTCGCCGCGATCGGGCTGGTCGGCAACCTCGTCGGTGTGGCGTTGCTCTACCGGGCCCGCGCCGCGAGCCTGAACATGCGCGGTGCGTTCCTCGAGGTCGCCACCGACACCGCCACCTCCGTCGGCGTCCTCGCCGCCGCCGCGGTCATCGCGCTGACCGGCTTCACCCGGGCCGACGCGATGGTGTCCCTCCTCATCGGCCTGGTCATCGCCCCACGCGCGCTGCGGCTGCTGCGCGACGCGGTGAACATCCTGCTCGAAGCCGCCCCCGCGGAGGCCGACCTCGAACAGATCCGCCGACACATCACCGACGTCGACCACGTCCTTGGCGTGCACGACCTGCATGTCCACACGGTGACCTCGGGACTGCCGGTCCTCACCGCGCACGTCGTCGTCGACGACTCCTGCTTCCACGACGGCCACGCACCCCAACTGCTCGACGCCCTGCAAACCTGCCTGGCCGGGCACTTCGACGTCGACCACTCCACGTTCCAGCTCGAACCCGCAGGCCACGCCGATCACGAACACCCCGCTCACCCCTGAACAGCCATCGGAGGGTACGACCGACAGCGTCCGGATCTGCGGAGCGGGTCGGGGGCGCGTCGGTGCGGGCTGGCCGTGCTCGACCGGCACTTCCCCGTCCGGTGGGGGAGAATCCAACTCATGTTTGTCATCAGGGAGCGGTTCTTCTCCGTCGGCGACGACTTCGACGTCCTCGACGAGCACGGCAACAAGGTCTTCCACGTCGACGGCAAGGTGCTCAGCGTCCGCAACAAGGTCGTCATCGAGGACGCGTCCGGTCAGGAGGTCGCCACCCTGCACCGGCACCTGGTGGCGCTGCGTCCCACGTACGAGATCCGGATCGGCGGCGAGAAGGCCGCGGAGGTCCGCAAGAATCTGCTCACGCCGTTCCGCGACAAGTTCACCATCGACGTGCCGGGGCCCGACGACCTGGAGATGAAGGGTGACCTGCTCGACCACGAGTACGTGATCGAACGCGACGGCACCGAGGTGGCCTCGGTCTCCAAGCGGTGGCTGACGATCCGGGACACCTATGCCGTGAAGGTCACCGCAGGCGTCGACCCGCTGCTCATCATCGGCAGTGTCCTGGCGCTCGACCTGGCCCTGAACCGCGCCAAGAAGAAGGACGACGAGGACTGACGGCCGCCGGGGTGGGGGCAGCCTGAGCCGTGCGGCTCAGGCTGGATCAGCCTCGCGTGCCGGCAGGTGGAGATGTTGCAGGTCCTCCGGGACCGGTAGGTCCGGTTGGTAGACCAGCATCGGCGGCTGGTTGTCGGTGTCGGCGCGGGCGGCGGGAGCGTCGGCGAGGGAGAACTGGTCCCGGAGTCGACCGAAGAAGTCGTCGACGTCGGCGACGATGAGCTTCGCGCGGCGTCGGGCCGGGTAGACGGCGACCCAGTCGCCGGGGTCGAGGATCCCGTGGACGCGTCCGTCGACGACGACGGTGACCTGACCCGAGCGAGGGAGCACCTGGACCCCCACTGGTTCGTCCGGGGCGGTGACCATGCTGCGGTTGAACGCCATGTGCGGGGCGACCGGGGTGAACACGAGGGCGTCGAGGCGCGGCGACAGGACCGGTCCGCCCGCGGCGAACGAGTACGCGGTGGAGCCCGTCGGCGAGGCGACCATGACGCCGTCGGCGGAGTAGGTGGCGAACAGCCGCCCGGACAGGTACACCGCGACGCTGGTCTGCCGGTCCCGGCCGAGCTTCTCGAACACGACGTCGTTGAGGGCGCTGAGGCCCAGCGGGACGCCCCAACCCACCTGATCTGGTGTGCCTGGACGGGGAACGGGCGGGGCGGGTGCGGGACCGCGTCCGTAGCGCAGCAGGGTCTGAAGCTCCGGCGGGACCTGCAGCGGTCGCGACGCCCGCAGGGTGAGCAGCATGCGTTCCTGGATGGGCGCGCGGCCGGTCAGGGCGGCGCCCAGCACTCTCGGCAGGTCGGTGGCGGCGAACGGGGTGAGGAAGCCGACCCGGCCGGCCTTCACGCCGAGGACTGGTGCGTCGGCCTCCACGGCGACGGCCAGTCCGCGTAGGAGAGTGCCGTCGCCGCCGATGGTGACGACGAGCTGCGGTCGCTGCGCCAGGTCGGCGAGCACGTCGGCAGGGCTCTGCTCGTCCTGCCAGACGTCGAGTGCCTGCACCGTCGCGCCGTGCTCGGCGCAGATCCGGGACACCATCTCCGCCGTCTCAGCGGCCTGCGGCCTGGTCGGGTGTACGACGACACCAACGAGCATCCGAAGCTCCACGCCTCTCGGGTCGACGTCGTCTGACGTGACACTGCGGCAATACTCTACGTACACGTCCTCCGGCCAGGTGCGCGGCGTCCCGCCTGACGCTCGGCGGCGAGACGATCACGTCGTACGCTGGCCGGATGATCGACTTTCGCGCGGCGGTGGAGGCACGGGATCCCGATGCCATGGCGGCGGCCCTGGCCGACAACGTGGTGTTTCGCAGCCCGGTGGCGTTCACGCCGTACCCGGGTAAGGCAATCACCGCGGCGATCCTGCGCGGTGTCCTGCGGGTGTTCGAGGACTTCCGGTACGTCCGTGAGATGAGCGGCGACAACGGTCGTGATCACGCGCTGGTGTTCGAGGCCCGGATCGGTGACGTCGCCATCGAGGGCTGCGACTTCCTGCACCTCGATGCGAGCGGCCTGATCGACGAGTTCACAGTGATGGTTCGTCCGCTGTCCGCCGCGCAGGCTCTGGCCGCCGCGATGGCCGCCCAGTTCGAGCAGATCCAGCGGGAGGCCGCCGCCGGCTAGCTAGCGCGTGGGGAAAGCGGCGAAACGTCGGCATTGGCGTCTGGTGAACGACGGGTATCCCGGACGGGGATGCTGCGCCGATCATTGCCCGGAGATAGATGTGAGTCAGTCTCACCTCCTGGTGCGACGCCCGGGCGCGGAGGACGAGACGTCGGCACCGTAAGCCGGGCGTGACCCGTACGGCCCGACTCCGCGTCCCCGGAGGATCGCCATGCCCCGTCCCGCTCTCCGCAAACGGCTCGCGGCGTTCACCGCCGCCGTCCTGACCGCGAGCGTCCTGACGGTGACCCCGCCGTCACCGGCGCTGGCCGCCACCACGTTCGCCGCCAACGACTACTGCCTCGGCCAGTGCGCCGACATCCTGCCCCCGGGGCAGAACGGCAACGCCACGCTTGTCGCCATCCTGGCGCACCAGGCGCTCGGCACCCGCCCGGCCCACTCCAGCGACCAGCTCGACGAGTACGCGAACCTGGTCTACAACTACGCCGGGCTGACCGACGAACAGATCGCCCACTTCTACAACGACGCCTCGTTCGGTGTTCCCGCCGCGCAGGTCGAGAGCACCGTCTCACCGCGCTCGGACGTCACCATCGTGCGGGACAAGGCCACCGGCGTCCCGCACGTCACCGGCACCACCCGCGGCGGCACCATGTTCGGTGCCGGATACGCCGGGGCACAGGACCGGCTCTGGGTGATGGACCTGTTGCGGCACGTCGGCCGCGGCAACGTCACCTCGTTCGCCGGTGGTGCGCCCGGCAACCGGGAGTTGGAGCAGAGCGTCTGGGCCAACTCGCCCTACACGGAGGCGGACCTCCAGGCCCAGGTGGACGCGCTGCGCACCAAGGGCGCCCGGGGCCAGCAGCTCTACACCGACGTGGTCGACTACATCGCCGGCATCAACGCCTACATCGACAGGTCGATCGCCGACGACAACTACCCGGGCGAGTACGTGCTCGCGGGTGCCGGCAAGCCGAAGCACTTCACCATGACCGACCTGATCGCCACCGCCGGGGTGATCGGCGGCCTCTTCGGCGGGGGCGGCGGCAGCGAGATCCAGTCCGCGCTCGTCCGGGTGGCCGCCCGCGCCAAGTACGGGGCGACCGAGGGCGACCGGGTGTGGGCGGCGTTCCGGTCACAGAACGACCCGGAGACCGTCCTCACCCTGCACGACGGGCAGAGCTTCCCCTACGGGGCGACGGCGCCGGGCGCGACGAGCGCGGTGCTTCCCGACGCCGGCTCGGTGGTCGCCGAACCCCTCGCCTATGACGCCAGCGGCGGGGCCGCCTCCCGCACCGGATCGAGCACCGCCACCAAGGAACTGCTCGGTGGCCTGTCCAACCTGCGCGCCCACGGCATGTCCAACGCGGTGGTGGTCTCCGGACGGCACACCACCACCGGCAACCCGGTAGCCGTGTTCGGGCCGCAGACCGGCTACTTCGCGCCGCAGCTGCTGATGCTCCAGGAGTTGCAGGGGCCGGGCATCAGCGCCCGCGGTGCCGCGTTCGCCGGGCTCAACCTGTACGTGCTGCTCGGCCGGGGTCAGGACTACGCGTGGAGCGCGACCTCCGCCTCCCAGGACCTCACCGACACGTACGCGGTCCCGTTGTGCACCACCGACGGCACCGCCCCGACGCTGCGTACCAACAGCTACCTCTACCACGGGCAGTGCCTCGCCATGGAGGCGCTGGAGCAGCGAAACTCCTGGTCCCCGACGCTCGCCGACTCCACCCCGGCCGGCTCGTACACACTGCGCGCGCTGCGTACGAAGTACGGGCTGGTCTCCTACCGGGGCCTGGTGAACGGGCAGCCGACCGCGTTCACCAAACTGCGCTCGACCTACCGGCACGAGGCCGACTCGGCGATCGGCTTCCAGGCATTCAACGACCCGGCGGCGATGGGCAGCGCGGCGGCCTTCCAGGAGTCCGCAGCCACTGTCGGCTACGCGTTCAACTGGTTCTACGTCAACTCGACCGAGGCGGCGTACTTCAACTCCGGCTCGAACCCGGTTCGTCCGGCCACCGCCGACCCGAACCTGCCCACGAAGGCCGAACCGGCATACGAGTGGGCCGGCTGGAACCCCGACACCAACGACGCCGCCTACACCCCGGCGTCGACGCATCCGCAGTCGGTCAACCAGGACTACTACGTCAGCTGGAACAACAAACAGGCGCGGGACTTCGGGGCCGCCGACGGCAACTTCAGCTTCGGCTCCGTACACCGGGCTCAGTTGCTCGACGGTCCGGTGCGGGCGGCGATCGCCCAGCGCAAGCTCGGTCGTGCCGACGTCGTGAAGATCATGGCGGACGCGGCGGTGACCGACCTGCGCGGCCAGCAGGTCCTCGGCGACCTGCTGCGGGTGCTGGACAGCACACCGGTCACCGACCCGGCGCTGGCCGACGCGGTGGGCAAGCTGCGGGCCTGGCAGCAGGCCGGGGTCCGCCGGGTGGAGACGTCGCCCGGTTCGAAGGTCTACCAGCACGCCGACGCCATCCGGATCTTCGACGCCTGGTGGCCGCTGCTCGCCTCGGCACAGTTCCGCCCCGGCCTCGGGCCGGACCTCTACGCCGCGCTCGTCGACGCCATCGAGGTGAACGAGGCGCCGTCTGGCGGCCAGAACGGCGGGCGTGACGGCAGCGTGAGCTGGGCGTTGCAGGGGCAGGCGCACAAGGGATCGTCGTTCCAGCACGGCTGGTGGGGCTACGTCGACAAGGACCTGCGCAGCGTGCTCGGCGACCCGGTGGCCGGCGGGCTGGGCCGCGCGTACTGCGGCAACGGCAACCTCGGCGCGTGCCGGCAGGCCCTGCTCGACACGCTCGGCCAGGCCGCCGCGGTGCCGGCCGGCACTGTCTACCCGGGTGACAAGTCCTGCGGGGCCGGCGACCAGTGGTGTGCCGACTCGATCGCCCACTCCGGGCTCGGCGGCATCACCCACCCGGTGATCGCCTGGCAGAACCGCCCCACCTACCAGCAGGTCGTCTCGTTCCCGGCGCGCCGGGGTGACGACGTCACGAACCTGGCCCAGGGCCGCCCGGCAACCGCGTCGAGCACCCAGTTCCTGACCAGCTACACCCCGGGCAAGGCCGTCGACGGCAGCCTTGGCAGCCGGTGGGCCAGCAGTTACAACGACAACCAGTGGCTCCGGGTCGACCTCGGCGCGGCCCGCAGCGTCAGCCGTGCGGTATTGCGCTGGGAGGCCGGTTACGGCACCTCGTACCGGATCGAGGTCTCCGCCGACGGCAGCTCCTGGACGCCGGTGTTCGCCACCACCACCGGCAACGGCGGCGTCGACAACGCCACCTTCGCCCCGGTCACCGCCCGTTACGTGCGGGTGTACGGGGTCAAACGCGCCACGTCGTACGGGTTCTCGCTCTACGAGTTCGAGGTGTACGGACGCTGATCGCGGCAGTCGCCGTCAGAGCCTCCCCGGTGATCCTTGCCGGGGAGCCTCTGACGGCGAAACTGGTCGGCACGGCTCAGAGGCGCGGGTCCTGGTGCGCCAACCCGGTTGCCGGCCCGAGCGGGACTGCCTAGCGTTCTCATCGTGGAGCACGAGGGTCTTGACACAGGCAGGCGCGCCCGATGAGCGATCGTCGTCGCGAGATTGCCCGGCAGACGGTCGCGATCACCGACACGGGTCGCTACCGCAATGGCGCCGGTGACGAGGTCGGCATCGGCGAGATGGTCCGCACCGCGGTCGCCGGCACGCACCTGCACCTGCCGGACGAGGTGTTCGCGGTCCGGAACGTGGAGCCCGGTGAAGGCAGGGTGGAGGTGACGAACGAGTCGACGTTGCAGGCGGCCCGTCGACTCGCACCCGGAGCGGCCTGCCTGGTGTTCGCCTCGGCGCGGAGCCCGGGTGGCGGGTTCCTGAACGGAGCCGAGGCGCAGGAGGAAAACATCGCCCGCTCGTCGGCGCTGTACCCGTGTCTCCTCGCCGCCCCGGAGTTCCACGCGTTCCACAGGGCACAGCGGGACCTGCGGTACACCGACCGCGTCATCTTCTCCCCGAACGTGCCGGTTTTCCGCGACGACGAGGGCGATCTGCTCGACCAGCCGTACACGACGGCGTTTCTGACCGCCGCGGCGCCGAACCTGGGCGCGATCCTCGGCAACCAGCCCGAACACGCCGCGGACGTACCGGCGGTGCTGGCCCGGCGTGCCCGCCGCGTGCTGGAGGTTGCGGCAGCGCACGGACAGCGGGCGTTGGTGTTGGGTGCGTGGGGATGCGGTGTGTTCCGCAACGACCCCGCCACGGTCGCCGAGGTGTTCGCCGACGCGCTGCGGGAGGTCGACTGCTTCGACCACGTCGTGTTCGCCATTCGCGACAACCTGCCGGGAACACCCGTGTACCGCACGTTCGCGGAACGCTTCCCGGGAACCGCCGCGGATCCGGCGGCCAGCGAGCGGCGGTGAGCGGAGCGGACGTCACCTGATGACGGAGCGCGCAGTTGGTTGACCGACGCCCACCACCACCCTGACGGCGGGGCGCGGGCTGCCAGCGTTACGCGGACAATGAAGAGATGAAGCGAGAGGTACGCATGATGCGGGTGACCGGGGCGCGCGCCAACGGCGCGGTGGCGACAGGCGCGCGGGCCGCGGGGGCGGCTTCGCTCGGCGCGCTCGCCGTGGGCGCGTTGGCGGTCGGGGCCGTAGCCGTCGGGGCGCTGGCCATCGGGCGGCTGGCGATCCGCCGGGCGGTCGTGCGGGAGTTGCGCGTCGGCCGGTTGGAGATCGACGAGTTGGTGGTGCACAGCCGACCCGCGGCCGAGGGATGACCACCCCCGCCTGCGAACGAGGCACCCGGCTCACGGCCGCACCGTTCCTCCGCGGTCTGGCCCCGATCGGCGGCGGCACTGTCGGTATCCTGCACCCGTCATCCGACAAACTCCCCTGCGTGTTCGTCCCCCCGGTAGACCCGAGCGCACAGGGACGCGGCCCTGAGAGGACCCGGCCATGCGCCTGTCGTTCCCGTTGCAGCAGAATCCGAGCCCGGCGAACGCGGAGCGCCGAGCTGGGATCATGGCGAATCCGGGGTTCGGCAACTACTTCACCGACCACATGGCGCGGGCGGTGTGGAGGCCGGACGGCGGTTGGCAGGATTCGGAAATCATCCCCTTCGGCCCGATCCTCCTGCACCCGGCGGCGGCCGTGCTGCACTACGCGCAGGAGATATTTGAGGGGATGAAGGCGTACCGGCACCGGGACGGCTCGATCTGGTCGTTCCGGCCGGAGGCCAACGGTGAGCGCTTCGCCCGATCCGCCCGACGGCTCGCGCTGCCCGAGCTGCCGGTGCCGGACTTCATGGCCTCGGTCGAGGGCCTGGTCCGCGCCGATCAGGGCTGGGTGCCGGAGGAGGACGAATACAGCGTCTATCTGCGGCCGTTCATGTTCGCGTCCGAGCCGTTCCTGGGGGTCCGTCCGGCGAAGGAGGTCACCTACCTGGTGATCGCCTCCCCGGTCGGTGCGTACTTCTCCGGTGGCGTCAAGCCGGTCTCGATCTGGCTCTCCACCGAATACACCCGGGCGGCGCGGGGCGGCACGGGCGAGGCGAAGTGCGGCGGCAACTACGCGGCCAGCCTGGCGCCGATGGTCGAGGCCGCCGAACACGGCTGCGAGCAGGTCTGTTTCCTCGACGCCGCGGAGGGCCGCTACGTGGAGGAACTCGGCGGCATGAACGTCTACTTCATCACCGCCGACGGTCGGATCATCACCCCGCAGCTCGGCACGATCCTCGAAGGCGTCACCCGGGGGTCGATCCTCATCCTTGCCAAGGATCTGGGCCTGGAGGTCGAGGAGCGCCCGGTCGAGATCCGGGAGTGGCAGGAGGGTGTGGCGTCCGGCGCGATCACCGAGGTCTTCGCGTGTGGCACCGGCGCCGTGGTCACCCCGGTCGGCCGCCTGGCCTGGGACGGCGGGGAGGTGACGGCCCCGAAGGCCGGTGCCGAGGACTCGGTGACCATGCGGCTGCGCCGCCGTCTGCTCGACATCCAGTACGGTCGGGCCGCCGACCCGTACGGCTGGATGACCCGCCTGGTGTGACGAGGACCGTCCAGCCGCGGGGCGTCACGGCGTGCGGTAGTGGCCGCTGAGTCGACCGAGTTTCATGGCCAGGTGCAGGCACAGCCGCTCGTTGCCGTCCTTGAGGTCGGTCCCGGCGAGCTGCTCCACCCGTTGCAGCCGGTAGTAGAGGGTCGTCCGGTGCAGTCGGAGCTTCTCGGCGGTCGCGTGCGCGTTGCCCGCCAGGTCGAGGTATGCCTCCAGGGTTTCCAGCAGCACCTGGTGGGCGTCGTCGCGCAGTAGCCGCTCCAGCCCCGGGTGGACCCCCGCCACGTCGAGGTGCTGGCTGTCCAGTTGGGACAGCACCCGGTAGATGCCGAGGCCGGCCCAGGAGACGACCCGGCCCAGCGCGGGCAGTTGGATACCGACCCGGGCGGCCTGCGCGGCCTCCTGGTAGGACTCGACAGCGCTGGACAACCCGGCCCGGGGCTGGCCGATGCCGGTCACGGCTCGGCCCACCGAGGTCAGGCCGCGGGTGGCGGTGCCCAGCGCCTCGTCGAGGTGCGCGGCGGAGGCTTCCGGCGAGGGCCGGCCGGCGATCCGGTCACCGCAGACCAGCAGCACCCCGTGATCGGGCCAGACCAGGTGCAGGGTCTCGCGCACTCCGATCCACCGGCGGGTGGTGACCAGGGCCTGTTCCAGGGCGATCCGGGCGACCTCGTCGGGTTGCCGCGCGCCGGTCGGCACGAGTTGGGCGACGAGCGCGACTGTCGACCCGTCCGCGACGACCACGCCCTCCTCCAGCAGCGCCCGCGCCGCGTGTTCGCGCGCCTGCCGGCTCTCCACCAGCAGGGTGCGGGTGGCCTCGGTCTCCCGCTGCGAGGCGAGCTCACCGAGCAGGTTCTCCCGGTAGAGGGCCAGGGACAGGTCGGCGAAGGGACCGGTCGCGGTGGCGATGTCGGCATCGGTCATCGACCCGTCCGCGTCGATGAACCAGACGAACCCGAGCAGCAGGTCGTCGTGCCGGATCGGCACGCACACCCTCGCCAGCAGGTCCAGTTCGGCGCATGCCGGGGTGCGGATCGGCGCGTGCGCCGTGAGCACCCCCATGCCCCGGAACCAGGCGATCACCTCCGGCGTCGTCTGGCGGCGCAGGATCGACGTGCGACGGACGTCGTCCATCGGGCCGTCGTGCTCGCTGTAGGCGACCACCCGCTGTCGCCGGTCCTCGATGAGGGCGGGTCGCCCCACCCGGGCGGCGACGGCGTCGGCGATTCGCTGGAGCTCACCGTGCATGTGACTCCCATGGATGCGCTGCTGGACAGGGATCGCGCGACCGCCAGTCCTTACCCTCCGGTGCGGGTGGGTCATCGCGCAAGGTCCACTGTCGAAATCGCCACCTGTGACGGCGGCAACGTGACGTATCCCGCACCTGTCCGAAGACCCGCGTCCACCAACGGCTCGCCGCGGTCTGCGCGGGTGCGCGTCGGGTAGGGGCAGCGGCGCGAGAATCAAACGCCTACCGTGAGGTCATCCGCTGGTGTCAATGCAGGGGGCGCGATGACAGACTTCACCGAGGGCCCGCGCGGCTTCGACCTCATGCTCAGCGAAACTCGCCGGCAACTGGCCAAGATGGGAGCCGCCGCGGCTGCCGGCGCCACGGTGCCCGGCACGCAGAGCGCGGACACCGAACCGGAGACGGTGATCGGTGAAGGCTCAGAACCGGGAGGGTGGGCGCAGGCTACGGTGTCCGCAGGCCGGCTGCGCTCGTTGGTCGTCGACCCGCGGCTGCTACGCGAGGGCTCCGAGGCGGTCTGCGACAAGGTCATCGCCGCGGTCAACGCCGCCTACGCGGACCTCGGCCGGCGTGCCACCTCCGACCTGGATGCGGCGGACACCGCTGATGTCGAGCAACTCACCGCCGACCTGTCCCGCCTCCAGGACGAGTCGATGCGCAACATGACCATGTTCACGCAGGCCCTGACGTCCGCGCTCGAACGCATCCAGGCCCAGAACAGGTAGCCCCCGGTGAACGACGGGTTCGATGTGGAGCCGGACACCCTCACCGAGCAGGGCGCCGGCATCGCCCGGGTCGCCGAAACCCTGCAGACGGCGTGGCAGCAGCTCGCCGGCCAGGTCGACGGGCTCGGGGACATCTTCGGTGACGACGATGTCAGCAGCCTGATCGCCGCCACGTACCAGGCCGCACACCAGATCGCCGCCGAGTCGTTCGAGGCGACGGTGGCGAGCCTTCATGGCTTCGGTGCCGGCCTGCAGGAGATGGCCGAGCGCTACACCCGTGTCGACGAGGAGATCGCCGATGGGTTCCGCCAGCTGATGCGCTGACTGGCCCGAGGAGGCCGACGTGGGACTGCAACTGCCCGGCGAACTCGCCACCCTGCTCAACGAACTCGGCTACACCTGGCCGAACGCGGACGAGAGCAAGATGTTCGAGCTCGCCCAGATGTGGATCGGCTTCGCCGAGCAGATCGCCGCGCTGCCGACCGAGGCTCGTTCGTCGGGGCAGGCGGTGCTCGCGCAGAACCACGGCGCCGCCGTCGACGCTTTCGCCGCGCTGTGGACGGCGGGCTCGTCGGCCGTCACCGCGCTGGACAACGCCGTCACCGGCGCCCAGGTCATCGGCGCTGCGCTGATCGTCTGCGCGATCGTCGTCCTGGCCCTGAAGATCAGCGTGATCGTGCAGCTGACGATCCTCCTGATCCAGATCATCCAGGCGATCGCCACCGCCGGGCCCACGTTCGGTGCGTCCCTCCTGGAGATTCCGGTCTTCAAGATTCTCGCCGACTTCGTCATCGACTATCTCGTCGGGCAGGCACTGGAGGCGCTCCTTGGCTAAGGGCGGTAAGGGCGCCGCGAAGAAGGTCGACGGCGTCGCCAGTGGCATCATCGCCAAGAAGGCGGCCGAGTTCTTCGAGGTCCCCGACGTGCCCGGCGGCAGCGGGCGTCTACCGGGTGGAGCGCCTGGGTGGCCGCCGGGGAAGCCGACCGGCCCGAAACCGCCGCACGGAGCACCCGGCGCCGCGGAATGGCGCTACCAGAGGTATCTGCACAGGGCTCACGGCAAGGGCAAGGGGCCGAACGACGTGCTGCCCTTCGAGGCGTGGAAACAGACCTCCTACGACCCCGCCGTCCGGGGTGGGCGGCCCGGCCGCCGGGGCGGCCCGGACCAGGTCGCGGCCAAACAGCATCTCACCGAGCACTACGGCGTTCAGGAAGTCGAGAACGTCAAGCTCGGCTCACACTACCCCGACGGGATACGACCGAACGCCGCTGGCGGGACCGACTACTTCGAGGTGGGCGCGATGACGCAGGGTGGCCTTCCGGAGTCGCGCGAGCGGGTCAAGTTGGCAAACGAGTTGCCAGCCCTCGGTGACAACGACAGCCTGCAATTCGTCGACAAGATGAATCCCGACGAGGACCGCTGGCTCAAGTACGCTGACGGCGACGACCCCCTGACCAAGAGATACATCCCACCCGCTGCCGGGGAAGGGTGACCAGGTGTCCCAGTTCCACAACATCTTCTGCAGGTCCGACGCGCCGCTGACGGCGTCGCAGATCGCGGAGAGCGCCGACGAGTCGTGGTATGGCGACGGCGATCCTTCGTTCACGCCCCCACCCGGTGATGATCTGGCGTGGCGGCGGCTGGAGATGCGCCTGCCGGGCATCCGCCGTCCGATCATCTTCCTGCGGGACGCGGGCTCCGCCGAGACGAGGTTCTACGTCGACGCCGCCCTGGAGGAGCCGCCCGGCGCGCTCCCACCCGAGGTCGCGGACCAGATTCGCGCCACCCGGCAGATCATCGGCATCGAACTGTGGCCGGAGACCCTCGACGACGACGCATGGGAGTTGCTGGACATCGTCCAGGCCTTCATCGCGCGGACCCTCGACGGCCTGCTGGTGACCGAGGACGGGGTCTACGACGCGGGCCTGCAGCCCCTCGTCTGACGTGGAGTGAGCCGGCCGGTGTCGACCGCCGCGCAGGCCCCGCTCCGAGCCCGCCGGTCCTTCAGGTGTCGGAAGTTGCCGGCGTACCCTGCCGACATCTGCACGGTGACCGGCACCGGCCCGCCCTCCTAGATTCGCTGCGCGGCCTGCTGACAGGTGTTCCGCGAAACCCCCACCGGGGCGCCGGCGCCGCGTTTCCTCAAACGAGAGGTGGTTTCGTGCACCGTACCCCCCATCGAGCCCGGCTGAGGCGGGCCGTGCTGGCCGCAGCCGTGGCGACCACGCTCGTGGCGACCGGGGCGGCGCAGGCCGCCGCGGCCCCGGCCAACCCGGCCGGCGGCACCGCGCCGTTCCAGGTCCTCGACCCGCAGGCCTGGCAGAACCCGGACACGATGACCTGGAACGACTACAAGGCCGTGCCCGGCAAGAACTGGGCCGACCCGAGCGTGTCCGGCTCGGTCCGCAACTTCAAGATCGCCCTGGTGGCGCTCGACTATCCGGACGAGACGTTCGCGGTCTCCCAACGGGCCCGCTCGACTGTCTTCGGCAACCCCCAGTCCGTCGCGACCAACATCCCCCGGGCGGACGTGCCGAAGTTCTACCAGGACTTCCTCAACACTCCGAACACCCTCAACAAGGGCCACACCCTGCACGAGTACTGGATGCAGGACTCCAACGGCCGTTACGGCGTCGACCTCACCGGGTTCGGGCCGTACCAGGTGCCGGCGAAGTCCTACCAGTACGGGCTGGACAACGGGTTCAACCCGGGTGCCTGCCCGAGCGGGGACGTGTGCGGCAAGAACATCCGCACCGACGGCCTGGGCGCCTGGCGGGCAGCCGTCGGAGAGGAGGTCGCCAACCAGTACGAGTTGGTGTTCATCCTCAGCGCCGGGCAGGACGAGTCGTCGACCTGGCAGGAGTTCGGGCAGATGATCTTCCAGAACAAGGAGGACGTGCCGGACGCCTGGGGCCCTCCCGACCCCAACCTGCCGAACTGGGCGAAGACCCGCTACGTGGACTGGACCTCGTGGAAGGCGGCGGCGACGCTGTGGCCGAACGCCGGCGGCGGCTCCTCGACGCAGGGGGAGAGCTCCGGCATGGGTGTCTACGCCCACGAGCTGACCCATCTGCTGGGCATCGGCGACAACTACAACAACCCGTACGGCGAGCCGCTGCGTAGGGCTTACACCGGGATCTGGAGCATGATGTCGCGCGGGTCCTTCAACGGCCCGGGCGGTCCGCACACCCGCTGGCAGATCCCGCCGACGAACGGCGGCTCGATGGGCTCGCTGCACACCGTCCGGGACAAGATCAAGATCGGTCTGCTCGGTGAGGAGCACGTACTGCGGCTGTCGCGGGAGGCGTTGGCCTCCTCGGGCCTGGTGGTCGCGCAGGTCACGGCCCGGGCGGTCGACGCCGGCCCGAAGGGTCTGACCGGTGTGAACATCGCGCTGAACAAGGACCTGTCACCGACCTGCGGGGTCAGCACCGACCCGTTGTGCGACGGCGGCAGCTTCAACAACTACACGGTCGAGGTCGTCGACCGGATGGGCGCGGACTCCTTCACCCCGGACAGCGGCGTGTTGCTGAGCAAGACGAAGAACGCCGACAGCGCGCCGTTCCAGTGGGTGGTGGACGCCAACCCGCAGGACATCGACATGATCGATTTCTACCGTCCGGACGGCACCCCGCAGAAGATCACCATGGGTGACTACCGCCAGCTCTCCGACGCGCTGTTCCACGCCGGCGCGGACACCGGCAGCCAGTACGAGTACGTCGACGAGGCCAACCGGCTGCACTTCTACATCATCGACCTCAAGCGGGACTCGGCCGGCTCGCTCTCCTACACGGTGGCGGTGCGGTCGCTGGACGGCACCGGCGGGCCGAGCAGTCACGACGTGCTGCTGGGCAAGGGCGAGGTGACCGGCGGCGGCAAGCCGACCAACCGTGGTGTGACGTGCTCGTTCGAACTGACCAACACCGGTTCCTACTCGGCCGGCGGGCAGCAGCACCCGGAGAACGTCAGCGCGTACCTGAAGTCGGACGTCTACCGCCTGTCGGCGGAGGTGGCCGGCAAGGGCTGGCGGACCTGGCTGCCGAACCAGCTCGCCACCGCGCAGTTCGGCAAGGCCACCACCGTCACGGTGTCGGTCGGTGCCACCGACTCCGCCGCGGCCACCGGTTTCGTGAAGCTCACCGCGACCTCGGAGAGCGACCCGACGAAGACGGTGACCAAGCAGTGCCGGGTCGAGAAGTCCTGACCGGCACCCGAGGCTGATCCCGTAGCTGTTCGGGTCCGCGGCCGCCGCCGCGGACCCGAACAGGCGGGCGGAAGGAGGACGACGTGCGGCGAAGCATCCTGACCCTGCTGCCCCTGCTGCTGGCCGGCACGACCGGTTGTGGCGCCGTCGGCGCCGCCCAGGAGGCGGTCTCCCCGACGACCGTCCGCGTCCTGGTGCGTGACATCAACATCCGGGCCGCGGGCGTGGACTGTGCCGGCACCGGTCCGTACCAGCACTTCCACAACCGGTCGCCGTTCCGCGTACTCGACCCGGACGGGGCGGCGCTGGCCAGCGGGGAGTTGCCGGCGGGGACCGCGGTGGCCGCCTTCGCCGAGGATCTGGGGGTCGAACGCCTGCCCACCTACTGCGAGTTCGCCGTCGGAGTGCGCGTGCCGCAACGGACCCTCTACCGCTTGGAGGTGGACGGCCGCCCGGCGCTCGACCTGACGCCGGACAGCAGCGAGGGCCCGGCGCTGGTGGCGGTGGTCCCGTCATGAGCCGGGCACTCCTGCCGCTGCTGCTGGCGGCGGCGTTACTGGTCGGATGCAGCGTGCCCGAGCCCGCGCCCGCGCCGACGCCCGCCGGAGGGGCGGCGGCACTGCCCGGGCCGGTCCCCGCCGACCTGGTGTTGCGCCCGGCGCCGGGCACCGCCCCGGCCGCCCCGGCGTTCAGCGGCGCGCTCACCGACGGCACCCCGTTCACAGCGGCCGAGGTGTGGGCACAGCGTCCCGTCGTGCTCACCTTCTTCAGCTCCTGGTGCACCACCTGCGCCAGCCGCCAGGCCGCCCTCAGTGACCTCGCCCGCGCCTACCGCGACCGGGTGGTCTTCGTCGGCGTGGCCGGCACCGACCAGGCCGACGAGGTCCAGGACTACCTGCGCACCAACCGGGTGGAGTATCCGGTCGTCCTGGACGACCAGCAGACGATCTGGCGGTCGTACGCGGTGCGGGAGCCGCCGACCGTCGTGCTGGTGGCCAAGGGCGGCGCCCTGCTCCGTGGCTGGCCAGGTGGGCTGGACGCACCGACACTCGACCGGCGACTGCGGGAGTTGGTGCTGGCCGGCCAGCCGTAGCCCCGCCGCCCGGGCACCCCCGTCGAACCACACCCGGTGAAGTTCCTACACGTGCAGGTGGTGACTCGGGCCACCGGCTCGTAGCGTACGCAGCCTCGGACACATCAAGGAGACTGCATGTCTACAGTGGGAACGCGCTGGCGCACGGCCGTGGCCGTACTGTCCGCGACGGTGCTCGCCGCCCTCGGCGCGGCACCGCAGGCGCTGGCAGCGGACGGCCCGCCGTCGATCGTCGTCCAGGACGGCGTCACCCAGCCGGTGTTCGGTTACGCCGACGCCATTCGGGAACGCCTCTTCATCGACTCCACCTTCGACAGCGACAACGATGGTCTGCGCGACATCATCGCGTTCGACCTGATGCGGCCGGCGGCCACCGCGCAGGGGCTCAAGGCCCCGGTGGTGATGGACGCCAGCCCCTACTACTCGACGGTCTGCCGGGGCAACGAGTCCGAGTGCAAGGCGGACCTCGACGGCGACGGGCTGCTGGACAAGTGGCCGCTGTTCTACGACAACTACTTCGTGCCGCGCGGCTACGCGGTCATCCTGCTGGACATGGTCGGCACCAACAACTCCACCGGCTGCCCCACCACGAACGCCAACCAGGACAACCTGAGTGCCAAGCAGGCCGTCAACTGGCTCAACGGCCGGGCCACCGCCCGCAACGCCGCCGGTGAGATCGTCACTGCGGACTGGCACAACGGTAAGACGGGGATGATCGGCAAGTCGTACGACGGCTCGCTGGCCATGGCCACGGCGGTGACCGGCGTGAAGGGCCTGACCACCGTCGTACCCATCAGCGGACCGACCGAGTACTACGACTACGTGCGCAGCAACGGCGTGGTCACCCGCGGCAACAGTTACGTGGCGTCGCTCGCCAACACGGTCACCAACCCCGAGCGTCGGGACTACTGCAAGCCGGTGCGCGACGCGATAGGTGCCGCCGACGGCGACGAGCACGGCGACTACACGGCCTTCTGGAACGAGCGCAGCTACGTCAAGAAGGTCCCCAACGTCACCGCCAGCGTGCTGCTCTACCACGGTCTCAACGACGACAACGTCCGGCCGGACCACTTCAGCAAGTTCTGGTACGCCCTGGCGGAGAACAACGTGCCGCGCAAGCTGTGGCTGTCCCAGGAGGGCCACGTCGACCCGTTCGACTCGCGCCGCGCGGTGTGGGTGTCGACGCTGCACAGGTGGTTCGACTTCTGGTTGCAGAACGTCGCCAACGGCATCATGGATGAGCCGCGGGTGGATCTGGAACGGTCCGCCGACGTGTGGGAGACCCACGCCGACTGGCCGATCCCCGGCAAGGCCGACACGGAGGTGTTCCTCCAGCCCGGCACCACCGGCGCGGGCGGTCTCGGGCTGGTGCCCACCGCGAAGCCGGCGACCGGAGCGTTCCAGGACAGCCGCACGCAGAGCCAGAACACCATGATCCTCAACCCGGACGTGGTGCAGCCCAACCGGCTGGCCTTCCTCTCCGCACCACTCTCCGCGCCGCTGCACATCTCCGGCACGCCCACTGTGCAACTGCGGGCCTCTGCCGACCAGACCGACACCAACCTCGGGGCGATCCTTGTCGACTACGGCACCGACGAGCGGGTCGCCCACCGGGTCTCCGGGGAGGGAATCATCACCCTGACCACCGAGGACTGCTGGGGTGAGAGCAGCCCGACCGACGACGGCTGCTACAAACAGACCACGAAGCGGGTGGCCACGGCGGACTACGAGTTGGTCACCAAGGGGATCATGGATGCCCAGAACCGGCAGTCGATCCGGGTCGCCGTGCCGCTGGTGGCGGGGGAGTCGTACAACTTCAGCTTCCCGCTGTTGCCGGAGGACTATGTCTTCAAGCCCGGCCACCGGATCGGTGTGATCATCGTGGCCAGTTACCCGCAGTACTCCAGCCAGGCGGACACCACCGCCGCGAACCTGCAGGTCGCGCTGAAGAGCAGCAACATCGTCCTCCCTGTGGTCGGCGGCACCGCCGCCGCGCACGCCGCCGGCCTCTGACCGGCTGACCGGTGGGCCGCTCAGGGCGGCTCACCACCAGGTGCGGCCCGGCGATCACCCCTCCGCGGAGGGTCGTGGATCGTCGGGCCGCACCCGGTGCCACCCGGTTGCGAGCTGCGCCTCGCCGGCCCCGCGGGTCGCGCTCACCCCGCGCGTGGGGGTCAGCACCGGCGCACGGCGAGCACTCCGACGGTCGCCAGCAGCGACCCCGCGAGGAGGAACATCCACCGGTCGTGGGCCGCGTCCCAGCCGCCGCCCACACCGACGAGCAGAGCCAGCGGGGCCGGCAGCAACGCGACCACCGTCATCCCGGACAGCAGCATCGGGGCGGCGAGTGGACTGCCGATCCCGCGCGACGAACGCCGCCAGCCGACCGCCGCCGCGAGGAACGCGACCGCCGTGACTGCAACGGCCTCGCGGGTCAGGTCCGCGTACGGCAGTGCCGCCGTCTCCCGCCCGGACCGGGTCACCAGCAGCGCCGCGGCCCAGCACGCACCGCCGACGACCATCGAGGGCGCAGCTCGTAGCAGCGCGCCGAGCCAGGCCGGCACCGGCAGGGTCTCCGTGGTGGGCTTCGCGGGGTCGTCGAGCGCGAACGTGACACCGAGGCCGACGCAGGCCATCGCCAACCGCAGCAACGTGACGTGCTCGTCGAGAGAGAGGAGCGACCCGGTCACGGCCGGTGGGGCCACCACTGCCACCCCGACGATC
This sequence comes from Micromonospora sp. NPDC005710, assembly GCF_040630995.1. Classification (NCBI taxonomy): domain Bacteria; kingdom Bacillati; phylum Actinomycetota; class Actinomycetes; order Micromonosporales; family Micromonosporaceae; genus Micromonospora; species Micromonospora sp. NPDC005710. The sequence continues at coordinate 252,910 of NZ_JBEXYP010000005.1, forward strand.
CCGGCCGCCAGCAGCGGGACGGTCCGCGTCGCCCGCAGCGTCGGCCAGACCAGCACCATTGCCGTCCGCAGTCGCCCGCCCCGCCCCGGCGCGGAAGCACCGACGGGGTCTGCGCCGGACGTTCGGCTCAGGCGGTGCACGGGAGCTCGCCCTGATCCTCAGACGGCGGTTGAATCGGCACCCCGAAGATGGCGCCGAAGCGTTCCAGCGGTGTGTCGGGTGCGGTCAGTTCGGCCCAGTGCCGCTCGACGAGCGGTGCCACCTCGGCGGGCGGCGGCTCCAGCAGCGCCAACGCCGGTGCCGCCGCCCGGTCTTGCACCGAGATGCCGTACATCGCGGACATGTCGGCGAAGGCGAGCGCTCCGGTGCTCGTCTCGTCCAGCGAGCGCATCCCGGCCAGGATGGTCGGCGACGCTCGCCCGACCAGCAACACCAGGAGCGCCGCCCGCGCCCCGCAGAGGAAGTTTCCCCCGTCGTACGCCTGCCCGGCCATCAGCCGGTACGCGACTCCCGCGGCGAGGACGGCGGCTGAGCGGTCGTCGCCCCACACGGTGCCCACCCGCACCGCCTCCGCGGTGCCCGCCGCCGCGTCTTCGGCCTTCCACCCGGCCACCGTGCGCAGGTCCTCGGCGACCGAGCCGGTCTGCCCCTGCGCGGAGAGCTCATCGAGCGCGGTCCGTTGCCGCACCGCCAGCGCCGGCCCGGACACGGTGATGCTGTCCGGTACGACCGCGCGTACCGAGGTCACCACCGACTCCCAGCCGGAGACGAACCCGTCGAACCCGTCGAAGTAGCAGTAGGTGACGTCATCGCGCAGGACGCACGACTGGATGCTCGCCGGCCGGTCCTCGACAGTCGCGCGGGCCGCCGCGATGCCCGGGTCGGGTCGCGACTGGGCCAGTCCACCGCCGACGCCGAGGATCAGCCCGACGGCGAGGGCCGCCGCGACGACCGCACGTCGCGCCCCGGCCCGGGCCAGCGCCGCCGCGACGAGGAGCACGGTGATCCCGACGAGGTAGACGAGGTGCCGGGCCACGGGCCGTTCGGAGACGCCGGGGGGCACCGCGGCCAGGAACTCACTGGGGTAGACCGGCAGCAGGAACCGCCGCCACCCGGCGTCGACGAAGGCCAAGGTGATCGCCGCGAACTCCACCACCAGGACGAGCAACACGAGCAGTGCGGCGATGAGGGTGGAGCGGATCAGCACGCCGGCGAGCACCCCGGCCGCGCCGAGGAGCAGCGTCAGTGCCGCCGGCGTCACCACCGCGGCGACGTCGACGTTCCCGGCCGCGCCCGGGAGGACCGCGGAAACCCCGACCCGCAGCCCGACGAGCAGGAGACTGAGGCCGGCCAGCGGGAGCAGTGCCAGCAGGAACCCGCCGACCCGCCACGCCGGCGGCAGCACCAGCACGTCGTAGGACCCGTCGACCTTGTGCCGGCGGGCCCGTAGCGTGACCAGGTTCGCCACGATCAGCGCCGACCCACCGAGGATCGGCAGCGCGAGCAGCTCAATGGTGATCAGCTCGTCGGGGAGCACCGGATATCGGCTGGCCGAGCCGGACAGCCAGCCCCACAGCCACGGGCCGAGGAACAGCAGCGCGGCCGCGATGGTGAGCGGGTGGCGCAGCATCCGGACCGACTCGAACCGGGCGAGTGCGAACAGGGCCTGCCGACGCACGTGCGTCGACGGCGGCGTGGGACGGGTCGGCGTGCCCACCGTCAGGGTCGCGGTCATCGCGCGCCGCCCGAGGTCACCGGCGCGTCCGCGCCGACCAGCATCAGGTAGCCGTCCTCGATCGACGGCTCCACCAGCGCCGCCCCGGGCGGCGGGTCACCGACATGGCGGTGCAGCCCCGTGCCCGTCCGCCACGACGCCAACGCCCCGGCCTGCCGCTCCGCGCTCGTCCACACCCTTCCGGCGGCCAACCCGGCCAGCTCCGCCGGGGTGCCCTCGAACCGCACCCGACCCCGGTCGAGGACGACGACCTCCTGGCACAGCGACATCACGTCCTCGGTCTGGTGCGTGGAGAGCAGCACCGTCTTGCGTTCGCCCAGGTCCGCGATCAACTCCCGGAACCGCAGCCGCTGCTCCGGGTCGAGGCCGACCGTCGGCTCGTCGAGGATGACGAGTTCCGGGTCGCCGACCAGGGCGGCCGCCAGCGCGAGCCGCTGCCTCATGCCGCCGGACAGGGTCCGGATCCGGGATCGCCGTCGGTCGTCGAGGCCGACGGCGGAGAGCACCCGGGCGACCTCCGCGTGCCGCGCCGACCGGCGGGTGAGCTCCTTGAGGATCGCGACGTAGTCGACGAACTCGAACGCGGTGAACGACGGGTGGAAGCCAGGGTCCTGCGGCAGGTAGCCCAGCAGCCGCCGGACCGCGAGCCGCCCGGACGGTGTGCTCGGGTCGTGGTCGAAGACCCGCAGCGTGCCGCCGTCGGCCGCCAGGGCGGTCGCGATGATCCGCAGCAGCGTCGTCTTGCCCGCGCCGTTCGGCCCGAGCAACCCGGTCACGCCGGTACGCAGCGTGAACGTGACGTTCTCCAGCGCTGTGGTGCGCCCGTAGCGCAGCGCCAGACCGTCTGCGTGGACGGCAGTCATGGAACCCTCCTCATCAGGTTGGGGACGTGGTAGCGGTCGTAGGTGCCGCGCTGACGGGACAGTGCCACGGCGGCGATCCCGCCGACGATCACGACGCCAACCTGCCCGGCCGCTGTGAAGACGAGCCGGTCGCCGGAGGTGGCGACTACCACCGCCGCCCAGCCGACGCCGACGACGACCGCGGCCGGGCCCGCGCCGAGCCGCGCCGAGAGCAGCAGCGACAGCACGGTCAGGGCGAGCGACGGCAGGAACCAACCGGTCGCGCGCAGCCCGTACTCGTAGATGACGAGGCTGGCCACGGCGGACAGCGCGGTGGTCGCGGACAGGACCGCGAGGCACCGCAACAGCAGTAACCGGAACGAGCGGATCGGCGCGACCACCGCGATCTCGTAGGTGGGGTCGATGCCGGGCGTGAAGGACATCGCGACCGCGACCAGCGGCAACAGAGGGGCCACGGCGAGGAACACGACCGGATCGGTGACCATGGCGACCGTTGCCGTCAACACCGCCGTGACCGCGATCGCCACGAGCCACGACAGCCGCAGCGCCGGCGTCGCCGCGAGCAGCCGCGCGGTGTGGTCCGGAACGCCGACCGTGATCATCAACCGTTCGACAGGCCCCGGCCGCGGCGCGTCCAGGGCGACGTCGAGGCGGGCCCAGCCTCCGTCGATCGCCCGCCCCTGGTCGACGGTCGCGGCGGCGGCGAGGCGTTCGCGGCACTCACCGCACGCGGCCAGGTGCGCCTCCGTGGACCACAGACCAGGCGCGGCGAGGGTACGGGCGGCGTACGCGCGTAGGTCCTCGTCGAGCAGGTGCCAGGTCATGTCAACTCCTCTCGCAGCTGCCGGCGGGCCCGCATCGCCCGCGTCTTTACGGTGCCGGTGGGGATGCCCAGCAGGACGGCCGCCTCGGCGGTGGTGAGGCCGTCGAGGACGGTGGCGCGGATGACAGCGCGTAGCTCCGGGGAGAGGCGGGCGAGGGCCCCGCCGAGGTCGCCGTGCTCGAGACCGATCAGCACCTGCTCCTCGGCGGACGACTCGTCGCGACCGCGCAGGCGGGCGAGCAGCCGGCCGAGCCGGTCACGGGAGGTGCGGCGACGCAGCGCGTCGATGAGCCGGCGCGAACCGATCCTCCACAGCCAGGCAGCGGCGTCGGTGTCGCGAGGTCGGAACGAGGCCGCGGCACCGGTCCAGACGGCGAGGAACGTCTCCTGCACGACGTCGTCGACGAGGGCGTCGTCGACGCAGCGGTAGCACAGGCGTAATCGCAGCCACGGCGCGTGCCGGCGATAGAACGCCTCGAACGCGTTCCGGTCGCCGCCCGCGGTCAGGGCCAGGAGGGCGGCGTCGTCCTGGGCGGTCATGCCTACCTATCGCAGCGGGACCGCGTTCTGGTTCGCGATGCCGGCACGGCTTCGTCAGAGGATGGTGACGGCGATCACCTGTAGCACTTGAGGCGGTGCTGCACATGTCTGTCCTGGACGCAGTCGTGTGTCCAGGACAGGAGCTGAGTATGACGACCGCGATGCTCGACCGCGCGCCGACGCCGCTGCCCGTCCGCAGCCCTCCCGGACGGGCGCCACGGTTGTACGTGCTGGACGGGTTGCGGCTGATCTGTGCTCTTGCGGTGGCCGGATACCACTTCGGCGACTCGTGGAGGTTGGACGGGGTGCACCCGCCGACGTACTTCCTGCCGGACGCGGCACCGGTGCTGATCTACGGCTTCCTCGGAGTCGAGACGTTCTTCCTGATCAGCGGATTTGTGATCCTGATGAGCGGCTGGGGGCGCACCGTCCGCGCGTTCGCCGCCTCCCGCGCCGCGCGGCTGTACCCGGCGTTCTGGGTGTGTGTGGTGACCACGACGGTCGTGACAGCAGTGTTGCCGATCAGCGGCGGGCTGCCGTTCCCAGCACAGCCGGACGGGTGGGGCGTACTGGTCAACCTGACCATGCTGGCGGATCCCCTCAACACGCCGCTTGTCGACACCGTGTACTGGACCCTCTGGATCGAGCTCCGGTTCTATCTGATCGCGGCGTGCCTTCTTGCGGCCAAGGTGACCGACCGGGGAGCGAAGATATTCGGTGCCGTGTGGCTGGCCGTCGCCGTGATCATGCCGGCTTTCCGGGGTGCCGCCCTGGACGAGGTGGTGATGTCCAACTTCGCGCCGTACTTCATCGCCGGAATCACCCTGTTCCTGCTTCGCCGCAACCGATCCGATCGGTGGCTGTGGGTGCTGTTGCTCGCCACGTGGCTGGTCAGCCTGCAGCGTGTGCACGAGCGTGTTCTGGAGTTGAAGCCCGGCTTCGAGGTGGCCGTCTGGCCGGCGCCGGTCCTGCTCACCGTGGTGTACCTTTTGATGCTCGTCATCGCGCTCGGCTACACCGACCGGGTAAGCATGCGCTGGCTGGCTACTGCGGGTGCGCTCAGCTACCCCTTCTACCTTCTGCACCCGCGCATCGGATACAGCGTGATCCGCAACGTGTACGAGGAAACCGGCCTCCCCGCGTCGGCACTGATCGGTGGCACCGTGCTCGGTCTACTGGCGGCGGCCTGGCTTGTTCATCGCTTCGTCGAGCGCCCGCTCGCCCCCTTGGTCCGCGGTGTCGTCATGGGCCGGCGACGACAATGACGGAGAGACGCGACGCGCCACCCAAGAGGAAGAGTGTGGATCCAACGACAGCGGATGCCGATTCCGCCTTCCGTGAGCTGTTCGAGGCCGCATATGACGATCTGCTGCTCTTCGTCGAACGCCGTGCGCACCTCGCCGTTGCCGACGACGTGGTCGCCGAGACGTTCCTGATAGCGTGGCGCCGCTTGGACGAGGTGCCGGAATCGCTCGGTGAGGCCCGCGCCTGGTTGTTCACCGTCGCCCGCAACGTTCTGCGCAATCGGCAGCGCAGCGACCAGCGGCAGCAGAGCCTCGCGCTTCGCGTCCTGCGGGAGCCCGATGCGACGAGCAGCGTCGAGGCCGACCTGGCGGCTGCCCGCGTCGACCTGGTCACGGCCTGGCAGCGCCTGTCGTCCGCCGATCAGGAAGTGCTGACGCTGACCGCTATCGAAGACCTCACCGGGCCGCAGGCAGCACACGTACTGGGCATTTCCCGTCCCGCGTTCAGTCTGCGCCTGCTGCGCGCCCGCCGCCGTCTGCGTCAGCATCTTGGTCAGCAGCCGACCAGCGAGCCCACAGACGTCCCCGCACCGGCCGGCCCTTCACGACGCGGAGGCTCCGCATGACCCACGACGATGTCCTCGACCAGGCAATCCGCTCTGCCGCGGTTCCGGTGCCCCCACGTGTCGGGCAGGAACCCGCGCGAGAACTGCTCGAGCGGATCGTCGCCACTGATCGGCGACCACACCCGGCACCAGCGCGCTCGCCGCACCGTCGGCCTCGCCTGGTGATCGCGGGCGCGGCCGGAGCGCTCGCCGCCGCCCTCGCCTTCACCCTGACACTTGTCAACGCTGGTCCCGCGTTCGCGTCGTGGACGCCCGAGCCGAGTCCGATCTCGGACACCGAGGCCCGTGACATCGCCGGCAGATGCCTACCGGCCCAGGAGGCGAGCGTCGCAAGGGTGGTCATCGGTGAAAAACGCGGCGAGTACGCGTACGTGAACGCCGTGTCGCCGGCGGGAAGCCAGACGTGCTTCCGCGATCGCAACGGCGACGTGCGAAACACCAGCATCCTCACCGTGCTGACCAGCGCCGAGCGGCTCGGCGCCCGGGGCATCGAGATGTACTCGTGGGGTCAACTGAGCACCGACGAGGGTTACGTCCGGATCATGGCGGGACACGTCGGCTCACAGGTGACGAGTGTGGAGATCACCTTGCGGACCGAGGATGGCGATTCGTCGCGGACGGCGCGGGCAACCGTTCGCGACGGTTACTTCGGCGCCTGGTACCCGGAGGGCCTCGATGAGTCGAACAGCAACACGACAACACTGACCATCCGCCTCGCGGACGGCAGCACGGTGGCCAACCTGTCCGCCAGCGAACTGTACGAACAGCCGAAGCTGGACTGAGATGGTGTTTCGGTAGGGGCGGCCTACCGCCGGCCGGGAAGCCGGCTGGCGGTAGGCCCACGCACCGTCGCCGGTCAGCGGCCCTGCAGGCGCTTCACGTTGTCGCCGAAGGTCCACCCCTTCGACCCGTCCCAGTTCGCCGACCAGGTCATCAGGCCCTTGAGGCCGGGCACGGAGTTCCAGGCCTGGGTGACCAACGACGTCGACAGGTGACCGCCGCCCGCCCCGACCTGCGCCGGTAGGCCCGGGACCTGCTTGTCGTACGGCACCCGGATGGTGGTGCCCTGGATGGTGAGGCCGTTGTTCAGGCACTGCGTCTGCACCGTGAAGCCCTGCACGGTGCCCGCCGGGTACGAGTCGCCGGCGCAGCCGTACATGCTGCCGTTGTAGTACTGCATGTTCAGCCACCAGAGCCGGCCGTTGTCCACGTACTTCTTGATGATCGGCAGGTACGAGCCCCAGATCGAGCCGTAGACCACGCTGCCCCCGGTGACGTAGGCCGTCTCCGGCGCCATGGTGAGGCCGAAGTTGGACGGCATCCGGGCCAGCACGCCGTCGATGATCCGGATCAGGTTGGCCTGCGACGTGGACAGCGTGTTGATGTTGCCGCTGCCGGTCAGGCCGGTCTCGATGTCGATGTCGATCCCGTCGAAGTGGTAGGCCGTCAGGATCGGCACGATTGTCGCGACGAACCGGTCGGCGACGGCGGAGGAGCTGAGGTCGATGCCCGCGGCGGCCCCGCCGATCGACATCAGGATGGTGGCGCCGGCCGCTTTGGCCTGGCACATCTCGGCCGGGGTGGACACCTTCACGCCGGCGTCCATGCCGTTCTCCCAGAGGACCGTGCCGTCCGCGCGGATCACCGGGAACGCCGCGTTGATCACGTTGTAGCCGTGCTGGTTGAGCCGGCTGTCGGTGATCGGGATCCAGCCGAGGCCGGGGTGCACGCCGTTGGAGGCCCCGTCCCAGTTCTCCCAGTAGCCCTGCAACACCTTGCCGGTGGGTCGTGACTTCACCGCGCAGGTCCCACCGGTCGGCGGCGGCGTGGTGGGCGGAGGAGTGGTCGGCGGGGGCGTGGTGGGTGGCGGGGTCGTCGGTGGTGGCGTGGTGGGCGGCGGCGTGCTTCCCGAGCACGCGCCCAGATCCCGCCACAGCGACGGGGTCGCGGCGGGGTTCCAGCCGGCACCGGGGTGCGCGGTGTGGGTGACCAGTGCCTGGTAGAGCCGACCGCCGTAGGTCACCTGGGCGCCCGCCTGGTAGGTGGGGCCCTCGGCCCAGGCCGGCGCGGTGCAGGCGACCATGGCGACGGCGTTGGCCGAGGACACGGCCGCCATGCTGCTGGGGACGAAGGCGACGGCGGCGGTGAGGGTCATCGCCGCCCCGGCCACCACTGCGAAAATTCGACGGCTTCTCATGCTCACTCCCAGGCTTCGACGACCCGTGACCTCCACATATTGACGTCAGTGAAGTTTATTATCAAGGGTTGTTTACAGATCCGGGAAAGTTGGGAGGCAGGGCTGGGCTGCTGGCAGCGGCCACGTTGCTGTCCGTCGCCGGCGGCCGCTCCTTTGGTGGCGAAGTGGCGAACTGCGGTCTTCCGTCGAGCGCCGCTGACGATGCTGGGCTGACCCGTGGGCGATGTCCGGACCATCGACACGCCTGGACACAAATACCCCCTGGGGGTATATGGTGGCGGTGAGGAGGCGATGAGGATGTCGCACGAGGACGCGCATCACCGGATGCAGTCTCATGCCGGGCATGACAAGCACGCCGGGCACGACCCGGAGATGTTTCGGCGCAAGTTCTGGCTGAGCGCGGTCCTGACGGTGCCGATCGTGGTCACCAGTCACATGGTGATGGACTGGTTCGACTACCGGCTGGGCTTCCCGGGCGTCGACTGGGTGGGCCCGGCGCTGGGCACTGTGGTCTTCGTCTACGGCGGGTGGCCGTTCCTGCAGGGCGCGGTGCGGGAGGTCCGTGACCGGGCGCCGGGGATGATGCTGCTGATCGCGATGGCCATCACCGTTGCCTACGTGGCGTCGGCGGCGACCGCGCTGGGCGTGTTCGACCTGGACTTCTGGTGGGAGTTGGCGGCCCTGGTCACGATCATGCTGCTCGGGCACTGGCAGGAGATGAAGGCCATCGGCCAGGCCCAGGGCGCCCTGTCGGCCCTGGCCGCGCTGCTGCCCGACGACGCCGAACGCCTCGGCGGTGACGGGCGGCCCGAACGGGTGCGGGTCGGCGACCTGGACGTCGGCGATGTGATCCTGGTACGTCCGGGCGGGCGGGTGCCGGCCGACGGCCGCATCACCGACGGCCGCGCCGAGTTGGACGAATCGATGATCACCGGCGAGTCCCGGCCGGTCGGCCGCGACCGCGGCGACCGCGTGGTGGCCGGCACCGTTGCCACCGACGCGGCCATCCGGGTGCGCGTCGAGGCCGTCGGCGAGGAAACCGCCCTGGCCGGCATCCAACGCCTGGTCGCGCAGGCCCAGCATTCCAGCGGCCGGGCGCAGGTGCTCGCTGATCGTTTCGCGGCCTGGCTGTTCTTCGTCGCCACCGTCACCGCCGTTGCGACGCTGCTGATCTGGACACTTGTCGGCAACCTCGACGAGGCCGTCGTCCGCACCGTCACGGTGCTGGTGATCGCCTGCCCGCACGCACTGGGCCTGGCCGTCCCGCTGGTGATCGCCCTGTCGACAGCCGTGGCCGCGAAGGGCGGCATCCTGGTCAAGGACCGCCTCGCCCTGGAGCGGATGCGCACCATCGACACGGTGCTGTTCGACAAGACCGGCACCCTGACCCGCGGCGAGCACGTCGTCGCCGGTGTCGCCGCCATCGGCGGCATCAGCGAGGCCGACGTACTGGCCGTCGCGGCGGCGGTGGAGGCCGACAGCGAACACCCCCTCGCACGAGCCATCGTCACCGCCGCCGCCCAGCAGGGTGCCCGGCGCACCGCTACCGGTTTTCGGTCGCTGACCGGTCGCGGGGTGCGCGCCGACGTCGACGGCACCAGCTACGCCGTCGGCGGACCCGCCCTCCTGCGCGAACTCGACGCCACCGTGCCCGACGAGCTTGAGGAGCACCGGGCCGGGTGGTCCCGGCGGGGAGCGGCGGTACTGCACCTGCTGCGCTTCCACGGCGAGCGGGCGAGCGTCATCGGCGCCCTCGCACTTGAGGACCAGGTCCGCCCCGAGGCTCGGCAAGCCATCGCCGAGCTGCGTCAGCAGGGCATCCGCAAGATCGTGATGATTACCGGGGATGCGCGTCCGGTGGCTGAGGCGGTCGCCGCCGACCTCGGCTTCCGGCCCGGCGACGACGAGGTGTTCGCCGAGGTACTGCCCGCCGACAAGGACGAGGCCGTCGGCGAGCTGCAACGCCGGGGCCTGCGGGTGGCGATGGTCGGTGACGGTGTGAACGACGCTCCCGCACTGGCCCGCGCCGACGTCGGCATCGCCATCGGGGCCGGCACCGACGTCGCGATCGAATCCGCCGGCGTCGTGCTCGCCTCGTCCGATCCGCGCGGGGTCATCGGAGTCATCCGGCTCTCTCGCGCCTCGTACCGCAAGATGATCCAGAACTTGGCCTGGGCCGCCGGCTACAACGTCGTCGCCCTGCCCGTGGCTGCCGGTGCTCTGGCCTGGGCCGGGGTGAGCCTGAGCCCCGCGGTCGCCGCGGTGCTGATGTCCGCCTCCACCATCGTGGTCGCGCTCAACGCCCAACTGCTGCGCCGCGTGCAGTTGCGCCACCCGGATCCCAGCTCGGGTACGCCGGTTCGCCCCGACGGAAACTGATTGGGTGGCACCTGTCGGATCCGTCACGAGCACCCGGTCATCGCCGCGCCGGCGGCAACGAAACGGCCGCCGGCGCGGCCCGGCCTCAGAGCCGGGAGGTGAAGGTGGCCAGGAAGCGGTGTGGGGTGACGACGCCTGCGTTGTCGAAGCAGATGACGTCGACGTCGGCGTTCGTGGTGTACGTCCAGGGTTGGGTGAGGTGGCAGTAGTTGCTGCCCGCGCCCTGCGCCACCACCTGGGCGTGCGTCTCCTTGAGGCCGATCTGCGGGAAGGTCGCCAGGTAGCGGCCGGTGGGCACCAGCGGTGCCACGGTGTTCGCACCGACACCGAGCACCGAGTTGTCGTTCGTCGGCCCGCCGACGGCGGTACCCAGGTAACCGAAGTACGACGGCGGGCCGAGGGAGCCGATCACCGGCCGCCGACGGTGGTACGAGAGGGCGAAGTCGGTGTTGACGAACGCGCCAGCCTGGTCGTAGCAGAAGACGTACACCTCCACACCGGTGCCGACGGCGCTCCAGCTGTAGACCTTGCAGCGACGGGGCCCGGCGTTTGGCTGCACGGCGGTGACCTGCACGTTGCCGGCGAGCAGCCCGGCCAGTCCCACCCCGGGCAGCCGCACCAGGTACTGCCCGACGCCCAGCGGCCCGACCGTGTTCACGACGCCGGTCGAGTTGTACGACTGCGCCACCAGGCCGCTGCTCCACTGCACGTAGGCGTGGGAGGTGCCGGCCGGCAACACGCCCGAACTGGTCGTCCAGAGCACTGTGAACGGAGTGTCGTCACGCGTGCCTCCGGGCTTGTGGCACTGCACGTCGACGATCTCGTCGGCGCCGGACTGGAACCAGCGAACCACCTCGCAGTAGTGACCGGTCCGGTTCACCGGGGTCACGTGCGGCACGCCCCGTGCGCCGGCACCGATCTGCGGGAAACGGACCTGGAACCGGCCGGGTGCGAGTTTGACGCCGTCGGCCCAGGCGGCCGGGAAGGCGGTCTTCCAACTGCCCCACTGCCGGCTGGTGTCCAGCACGGTCCACACCGCGACGGTGGGATCCTTGACGTACGCGAAGCCCCATCGGTCGGCGGTGGCCGCCGCGGCCGGTGCCGGCGGCGCGAGTGCGCTGGCGGCCAGGACGGCGGCCAGCGCCGTCGTGACGATTGATCGGAGACGCATGATTTCCTCCACATGACGGGAACATGTCGGGGAGGAGTGTGCGCGCAGTGAATTGATGGTCACAGTCGGCTACATCGCATAATGGTGTCGGCTGTCCGCTACTCATGGCCGACCTTCTGGGCAGTGCGGCGACACCGGCTCGCTCAGCGGAGGTGGTTGGCGAGCTGACGCACCGCCTGGGTGAACGCCTCCTCCGATTCGCAGGGCCGGTGACCTTTGATCGGCGGCGGGAAGATGTCGCCGGACGGGGGTGTGACTCCGTACGGGTCGCAAAGCCGTCGGTCCACTGTCGCCTCCCGGTCGGACGAGGTGGGTGCCTCGTCGGGACCGTGTGGCGGGAACACGCGGCCGCCGATGGGGTCGGTGTCCCGCCACAGATTGATCCACCGCCAGTCCACCCGGTCGGCGATCTCGTGAATGACCTCGTCGTTGACGTAGGCGGGGAACAGCCGGGCGTACAACCGGCGAAGGGGCGAGCCGTGGGTCAGCAGGGCGATGTGGTTGGTGACGCGCCGTGGCAGTTGGAGCACAGTTGCGGCGAGCAGCACGGAGCCGTGGCTGTGTCCGGTGAGCACCACCGCGTTGCCGGAGTCGACGAGGTGGGTGATCCGGCAGGTCAGTTCGGGGACTGCCCGTTCGGCGTAGCACGGCGGCGCGAACGGGTGCGCGGCTCGGGGCCAGAACGTGCCCAGGTCCCACAGCACGCCCACGTAGCGGCGGAACCTGGGGGTGCGGTAGGCGAAGATCCCGCCGATGATCAGGCTGAGGAAGATGGCGGCGATGAGGTAGCTGCCGACACCGATGCTGAAGTTGACGAAGCTGGCCGGCAGCCCCACGTAGCGCTCGATGAGTTCGTTGGGAGGCGTCGGCAGCAGGCCGAGCGTGACCGCTGCTGTGCCGATTCCGGCCAGGCACGCGTAGAGCACCGCGAGCGGCACCAGTCGCTCGGTGAACCGGGCATGGGCTACGGCTCCGCGTACCTGCCGAAGCCGCGGCCTGGCATCGGTCGGTGCGTCCGGGAAATCGCGAGCGACGATCGCCGACGCGGCACGTATTCGACCCGGTCGGGACACCAGTGACATCACGCCGGCGACGGCCAGCGTCACCAGCACTGCCAACGAGAAGCCGAGGATCGCCCAGATGCAGGCCTGTGGTGGGCTGTTGATCAACGCCTCCGCGGTCGGTGCGCCCCTGTTCAGGATGTCCGACACCCGGTAGAGCAGTTCGGCGGAGAAGGTGAGCGCCAGGCTGATCGCGGCGACGGAGGCTGCCAGGGCGCCGAACCCGAACCCGAACCCGAGCGAGGGCCCGGGGCCCGGCCGTCGATCCCGGTACCGGAACAGTGCCGCCCCCAGTGCGAACAGCAGCACCGCCTGACCGATGCACAACCCGATGACCGTCAGGTTGTAGCCGGGTAGCCCGTTCCTCTCCGGCCAGGAGGCCGAACTGGTCAAAAGGTGAACCCAGACCAGCGCGGTCAGGCCGAGGACGATGATGCGCAGCACGCTGACCAGCCGGTCGAGCCGCCCTTCCGTACGCGCGGACAGGGGTGGAGGGCAGAGCAGAACCGCACACGTGACCAGCAGAAGTCCGGCAGCGGTCGTCAGTGCGACGGTGGCCATCGACAGACCCTGTGCGGCCCGGGCGCTGAGCAGGCTGAGGTCAAGCGTGGCGAACGCCGCCGCGACGTGTATCGAGCGCAGCCGGCCGACCAGCGGTTCGTTGTCCCACCGGCCGACGGCGGTGAGCGGGGGCGCCGCCGGCAGGGGCGGGTCGGCCGCACGGGCGGCGGCGAAGGGGAGTGCCGGGCGGGCGGCGATCACCCACACGAGGCTGATCGCCGCCGCTGGCACCAGCGCGAGCACCGCCAGGCGCAGTCCGGCCGGACGCCCTCCGAGCCAGGAGAGCCAACTTCGTCCGGCCAGGCACTCCGGCGAGGACATGCACTTCCAGGCGATCACATCCAGCGCGACCCCGACGATGCTCAGCACGTACATCGCGGTCAGGGTGAGCGCCAGCAACCGGCAGAGGGCCTTGATCACCGCGTCGGAGCCGGCTCCGGCCGGACGCATCCAGATGGCGAGGTTGATCAGCATGAACGGCAGCAGGATCACCATCGACAGCGTTCGCACCGCGCTGCCCGCCGGCAGGTTGTTCCAGCGGTAGGCCTCCCGCGTCACTCCGTCGGCCTCGCCGCCATCGTGAATGTCCGGCCGGGACCGGTAGAACCCGCCCCGGTGGTCACCCGCCACCTGCTGCGCGTGCGGTTGATTCAACAGGTCGTCCGGGCCCGTCGCGGACACCCCGTGCACCCGCAGTTCCACGAAGCCGTCAGCGCCCGCGCGCCCGTCCGCGTCTCGCTGATTCATCCGGTACCGGCCCCCCGGCGTGTACGCGGCTCACGCCGACCCGCTCGGCTGATCCGACGGCGCCCCGCGTGGCGTCACGGCGTACCCAGGGACTGCCGAAACAACCCAGCGCGGTGGGTTGTGCGCGACGCCGCCGTTCTTCGGGTATCGCGAACGACGACCTGCAAGGCGTGGTACCAATACCCGGATAGGCCAAGCCGGCAGAAATGGGCGGCCCATGTCGACACGGGCAGCAGCGCTGCTTCGAAAGCCTGGGCAACCGCAACGACCGAGCCTGTTGGAACTCTTCTTCGACCTGGTCTTCATCTTCGCCCTCAATCGGGTCTCGCAACGGCTGGTCGAGGAGCTCACCGAGAAGCGAATCGTCCTCACCGAGGCCGGCGAGACGCTGCTGTTGCTGCTGGCCTTCATGGTGCTGTGGTTCGTCACGGCGTGGGTCACCGACCTCTACGACCCGCAGCGGCCGCAGCTCCAACTGCTCGTCTACACGGCCATGCTCGGTGCGCTGGTGATGGCGGTCGCGGTGCCACGCGCGTTCGGTGACAGAAGTCTTGCCTTCGCTGGCGCCTACGTCGCCGTCCACATCATTCGCGGGCTGATCATCGTGCCGATCCTGCGTGGTCACGAGGCCCAGCGCCGAGCGGCCGGGGTGTTCTTCTGGTTCACGCTGTCGGCCATACCGTGGATCGCTGGTGCGATAATGACGGACCTGGCCCGCACCCTGTCGTGGACGCTCGCGATCGCCATCGACGGCACGGCACTGCTGCTGTTCTATCCCGCCCCATGGACCCGCTCCAGCCAGCAGCAGTGGCCCGTCCTGGCCGAGTACATGTCCGAGCGCTACCGACAATTCTTCATCATCGCCCTCGGCGAACTGATTCTGACGACCGGGTCGGCCTACAGTGACACATCCTTCCGGCAGGGTGGAGCGGCGGCGGCCTTCGCGGTCGCATTCATTACCACCGTGCTGCTCTTTCGCGTCTACCTCTTCAAGGCGGGCCAACTGTTGCCCGAAGCCATCAGAGCCGCCGCTGAGCCCCCGCATCTCATCCGGGAGGCGTTCCTCGCGCACGTCCTCATGGTGGCGGGGATCGTCGTCGTCGCCGTGGGCTACGAAATCGTGATCGAACATCCGTTCGGCCACACCAACGCGGCGTGGATTCTCGTTGTCCTCGGCGGACCGATGTTGTTCCTGATCGGGCGGGCCCTGGTGGAACATGCGGTGTTCGACCGGGTGTCCCGTTCTCGGTTCGTCGGCGCTCTGGCGCTTGCCGGCGCCTCGCCGCTCATGATTCCCTTGCCGCCGCTGGCCGTGGCCGTCACCGCAGTCGTCGTCCTCGCCGGCATCGCCGCCACCGACGCCGTCCACGCCCGGGGGAAACCGCCCGAACGGCCGCACCCGCCCAATTCCAGACGGTGAGTCGGCGGATACGCCCTAGCTTCGAGGAAGCACGGTGATGGCCGCGACGGCGCTGTTGACGACGGTTGCCGTCACGGTGCGGGTCACCGCTGCCGCCGCGGCGTCGGCGCCCCAGTTGCCGCGCTCGAGTTCCTTGGCTCGGCTGATCACCGGTGACGTCCAGGGGATTTCGCGGTCGAACTGCGGGAGCGTCCCGCTCGCCGAGAGCAGCGCCGCGAGGGCGGCGACGCGGGCTTGCGGTTCGGCACCCTCCACGAGGACCTGCCGAACGTCGGCGAGCAGGCGGGCCCGCCGTTCGGTCCTGCCCTCGCGCAGGGCCGTCGTCCGGAACAGGCCGAGCACCTTGCGGGGCTCCTGGTCGATGTCGCCTCGCGCGACGAGCCGTTCCAGCACCGGCTTGCGCAGGGCGGGGCCTATCGCGGCCAGGGCGGTCTGCACCCCCCTCGGCTTCTCGGCGAGGTAGTCCCAGGCCGGGCGCAGGAGGTCGTCCGACGGTGGGTGGCCCGCCACGCTGCTGACCCGCCCCCGGTCCGTCGTGGTCAGGTGATCACCGAGGGCGAGGTCGGCGAGGACGGCTCCGCCAAGGACGTAGAAGAGGGTGGTCTCTCCGGCGATGGTCCCGGATCTGGGTTGGAACAGGAGGAGGAGGAGATCTTCCACCAGGGTCGGCGCGTCCGACCGGGGTTGGGTGGTCATCGACGGGGCTCCCAGCGGAAGAGTCGGGTGGCGAAAGCTACGGCGATGACGACCCAGCCGAGCGTGGGCGCCAGCAGGAGCAGGGAGTCGGTCACCGCGACGCCGCCGTTCCAGGCGTTCATAGTCAGTTCGGTGGCCGCGCCGCCGGGCAGCAGCCGTTTGAGCCAGGCGAGGTTCTCGGTGCCGGAGATGCCCACCCAACTGGCCACGGCGATCACCCCGAGAGTAACGGGCAGGGTGGTGACCTGGGCATGTTCGGGGGAGTTGGTCAGCCCGGCCGTGGCCAGCGCCAGGCCGATCATCATGGCCACTGTCGCGAGGACCGCCACCACCAGTAGGGCGATGTTCGCCGGTCCGCCGGCGACCACGGCCAGGGCAATGAGAATCGCTGTCACCTGCACCACGCTGAGGAGGAGTACGGGCAGCAGTAGGCCGGCGAGGATGCCGGCGTCGCTTTCGGCGGTGGAGCGCAGCCGCTTGAGGAAGAGATTCTGCCGCCGGGAGGCCAGGGTGGTGACTGCCGTGGCGTAGAGCCCGAACGCGGCGATCGTGAACATGACGATCGCGGCGATGTAGCCGAGGCTGCCGAGGGCGGCGTAGGTCTCGTGCTGGCGGATGAAGAACGCGCTGACGACCACCGGGATGATGAGGCTGGTGATGAGCACCAGCCGGTTGCGGAAGATCTGGATCAGTTCGCTGGACGCGATGGACAACACCGTGACGATCCTCTCGGAAGAACGAATCAACTGTTGATGGCGCGGAAGACGTCGTCGAGGCGGGTCGGCCCCGCCGCCAGGTCCCGCAGCTCCACGCCGTGGTCCTGCGCCCAGCCGAGCAGGAGGTGCAGGTCCTTCTGCAGCTCGAAGGTCTCGACAGTGACCTTCCCGTCGGCGTCGGCGGCGGCCCGCACCGGCAGCGTCGGCGCGGCTGCCGGGAGGGAGAAGCGGATGACCGAGGGCAGGGTGCGGATCAGCTCGGAGACGGTGCCTTCCCGGTGGAAGGCTCCCTCGTGCATCAGCCCGATCCGGTCCGCGCGCTGTTGCGCCTCTTCCAGGTAGTGCGTGGTGAGCACGATCGTCGCGCCGTTCTCCCGAAGCCGGTCCACCGTCGCCCAGACGGCGTCGCGGGACTGGATGTCGAGGCCGGTGGTCGGCTCGTCCAGGAACATCAACTCCGGGGTGCCGTAGACCGCGGTGGCGAAGTCCAGCCGCCGCTTCTCCCCGCCGGACAACTGCGACACCTTGCGGCCGGCACGACCGGTGAGGTCGACCAGGTCGAGCACCCGGCCGACGTCGTCGGTGCGTCGGGTCAGCCGGCCAATCAGGCCGACCGACTCACGGACGGTCAGATCAGGGGAGAATCCACTCTCCTGGAGCATAACTCCCATTCGTGGACGTACCGCTCGCCGGTCGGTCGGGCTGTGCCCGAAGACGCGTACGGTGCCCGAGGTTGGCCTCCGGTGCCCTTCAATGACTTCCAGGGTCGAGGTCTTCCCGGCGCCGTTGGTGCCCAGCAGGGCGTACAGCTCTCCGGGTCGTACCTCGAAGGAAAGGTCCTTCACGGCGTGAAAGTCGCCGTAGGTGAGGTTCAACCGTTCGACTTCGATGACGGGTGTGGTGGACATGCACCAATGACAGCGCGGGCACGGCCGACCCGTCAGTGGCACCACGTCATCTCCGCATGTGACGTGGTGTCACTGGTCGCGGCTCCTGGCTGCCGGATACTGGCGTGGTGACCGCCCCGCGCTTCACCGAGTCGACGCAGGGACGGCTGCGCCGGCTCAACCTCGCCACGTCACTGCCACCGGTGGTGTTCGCCGCGGTGGTCCTGCTCTGGACCGACGCACGTACCTGGTGGCACCTGATCATCCTGGCGCCGGGGGCCGTGGCGGCCGTGGTGGCCTTCGAACGGTGGACGGCGAACGACCTCGCCAGGGTCGCGCTGCCCAGCCTGATCGTGGCGGCAGTGGTCTGGCCGCTCGGGGTCCTGGTGACCGGCAGCCCCAACGCCTACTGGGGTGTCTGCGCGGTGGGTTCGCTCGCCCTGCGCGAGGTGCGGCGACATCGGGCCCTGACGATGGCCGGGCTGTTCACCTATGTTGCCGCCGTCGGCGCGGCGCGACTGCTGGTGCAGCGGGACGACATCGCCGGCGTCCTGGTCACCTACGTCCTCGTCCCGACCGTCCTCACCGTCGTCGTGACGGTCTTCACAGTGGTGGGAGAGCGGTTCTACGACCTCATCAGTGAGCTCGAACAGACCCGGGAACGCGCTGCGGAACTGGCCGTGGTCCGGGAGCGCGTGCGGTTCGCCAGCGACCTGCACGACATCCAGGGCCACACCCTGCACGTCGTCAAGCTGAAGATCGCCCTGGCCCAGCGGCTGCTGCTGAGCGACAGCGCGCGGGCGGAGAAGGAACTGCGGGAGACGTACACCCTCGTCAGCGACACCATCGCGCAGACCAAGGAACTCGCCTACGCGCAGCGGCGGCTCAACCTCACCGCGGAGATCGAGAACGCGAAGAACCTCTTCGAGGCCGCCGGCATCCGGGTCCGGGTCACGCGGGAGGCCGAGGTCGATGCCCGCTCCAGCGAACTGCTCGGGCAGGTGCTGCGGGAGACGACCACGAACATCCTGCGGCACGCTCAGGCCACCCAGGTGCAGATCACGCTCACCGCGTCAGGCATCACCATCGTCAACGACGGCGTGACCGCCACCACGCCGCCCGAGCTCAGGGGACTGGCGGCGCTGAGGCAACGGGTGGCCGGCGACGGGGGTGAGCTGACAGTGGAACAGCAGGACAAGAGTTTCCTGACGGCGGCGCTCTTCCCACCCGCGCGGGCCGACGCGGCGCCGACGGTCACGGGAAAGGACCGCCAATGACCACCATCGTGCTCGCTGACGACGAGGCGCTGCTGCGTACGGCCCTTGCCGCGCTACTGCCGATGGAGGGCGACATCACAGTGCTCGCCGAGGCCCAGGACGGGCAGACGGCGATCACCGCCACCCTGCGCCACCGACCCGACGTGCTGGTCATCGACCTGGAGATGCCGGGCGTGGACGGCCTGGGCGCGGTCGCCGAGATCCGCCGTGAGCGACCGGAGCAGGTGATCCTCATGCTGACCCGGCACGCCCGCCCGGGCGTGCTGCGCAAGGCGCTGAGGCTCGGCGTCCAGGGCTTCGTCAGCAAGTCCGCCGAGCCGGCCCACATCACCTCGGTCATCGCCGCCCTGCGCGAGGGGAAACGCTGGATCGACCCGGACGTGTCCGCGCTTGCCGTCACCGAGGACAACCCCCTCACCGACCGTGAGGCCGACGTCCTGCGGGTCACCGGCGAGGGCTATTCGGTCGCCGACATCGCCGCCAGGCTCCACCTCGCTCCGGGTACCGTCCGCAACTACCTCTCCAATGCGATGCGCAAGACCCAGACCCGGACCCGGCACGAAGCGGCTCGCTACGCCCGCGAACACGACTGGCTGTAACCACCAGGCGCCCGACCGGCGTCGGACCCGCGGTGCCGACGTGAGGCAGTTGGGACGCGTACGTCGAAATGTCACTGTGAGGTGGTGACGCGGTGTCACTGCCGGGAGGCGGCGATCAGCGCTGCAATGGGATGTCCACCAATGCGGAAAGGACCATCCCCGATGAACGCCCCACGATCCGACGGACCCTGGCAGGGGACGGGACGCCCGAGCCCTTCTGACGCGGGAGGCGGTCGCCTCCTGACGTCGGAGCAATCCGGGCCGGCCGTCGACAGCTCCCGACCCTTCGGCGCCCACCTGCGCATGAGCTGGTGGAAGCCGCTCGTGGTCATCCTCGTACCGCCGCTGGCGATGCTGGTCCTCCAGGTGCTGCTCTACCAGGTCGTCGGCGTGATCGAGGGCAGCGACGACCCGATGTCGGCCACGCTCACGCCGTTGAAGTTGTTGGCTGTCAACATCAGCATCGGCGCGTCCGGCGTTCTGGCGATCCTGCTCCTGGTGTGGATAGCCAAGGTGCCGTGGCGGAGCCTCATCAGTTTCCCCCGAGCCTTCGACTTCCGCCGCCTGACGTCCTACCTGGTCGGAGCGGCGCTGGTGGTGGGTGCCGGGATCGGTGTCGTGGCGCTTGTCGCGCCCGACTCCCCGGGCTGGACCGCCTTCGGGGTCACCGGCACGACGATCGGCGTGCTGGTGGTCACCGTACTGAGTACGCCGCTACAGTCCGCCGGCGAGGAGCTGATGTTCCGCAGCGCCGTGCTGCCCGCCGCCGCGTCCTGGGTGCGCGCGGTCCGCCCGGCCCTGGTCGTCGGGCTCGTCGTCTCCGGCCTGGGCTTCGCCGTGGTCCACGGGTCGGCCGACCCCTGGCTGTTCGGCTACTACACGTTCATCGGCATCAGCACCGGCCTGATGGCCATCATCAGTCGCGGCATCGAGGCGCCGGTCGCCTTCCATGTCGCGAACAACGTCCTGTTCGGGATCGTCAACACGGTGCTGGCGGACGGCGAGCCCTACGCGATCGACAGGTCCACCGATTCCGGTGACGCGACACTGCTGATCCTCGGCGGCGTCAACATCGCCATGGTGGTGCTGGTCTGGGTGCGTGAGCGGCGCGCCCGGGCCGTCAGTGGTCGGTGAAGGCGTTCACCCAGTCGGGCAGTTGTTCGGACGGCAGGAAAGACTTCAGGTCGCCGACCGTCTGGTTCGCCGTACCCCATACCTCGTACCGGCTCCCTGGGCTGATCGGGGTGCGGTCGAGCAGCAGACCGTGGAGCAACTCCAGCGTGAGGTCATCCACCCGGCCGTGGAGCCGGGCGGTGTGCATCAACGCGAGCAGGCTCTGCCGGCGGGTCTCCGGATTGGGCCAGCGTAACCCTCGGGCGACCCTGGGCAGGACCGCATCGGTATCCGGGTTGTTGTAGACCAGAGCGATCAGTGCGGCCCCGACGTGTTGTTCCCCGCGGTCGAAGGCCGCGTCGACGTCCTCGGGCTTCTGGCAGTCGTTGAGGTTGCTGGCCCGCGCCCAGTCGAGGGCGATGGGCGCGGTGTCGTCGCCCTGGCCGCTGTCGACGTGGTTCCGCGGGCTCAGCGCCTCGGGGACGATGACCAGGTTGGCCATGTCGACGACCGGCCGGTAGCCGAGGGCGGCGTAAATCTTGTTCGAGGTCGGGTTGGCCTGGTCGGTGAACAGGCAGGCCCGTGCACCCTCGGCCTGGATCCGGCGGGAGACCTCGGCGACCGCGTTGCTGGCCCAACCGCGTCCGCGCTGGGACGGCGGTGTGTACACCGGGCCCACGCGGGCTACCCCGAACGACGGCGGGTTGGCCCCGGTGAGGTGCACCGGCTCGCCCGCGTCGTCGACCCAGAACCACAGTCGTCCGGCGCGGAGCCGGCGCAGCAGCTCAGCCCGGTCGAGGGCTTCGTGCGTCCTGGCACCGCGTTGGCGGCCCGACTGTTCGTCGGCGTCGCCCACGAACGCGGCACACCATTGTGTGACCAGGTCCAGGTCGTCCTCGGTCGCGGCCACCAAGCGGCCTGGCACCGGCGGCGGCCACGTCAGCTCGCCGAGTTCGTGCAGCCGGGTGTGCTGGGCGACGTGGACCCGCCCCCCGCCGAGTCGGGTCAGCTCGGCGGCGCACAGCTCGGCGGCGGGCAGGGCCCCGTTCACCGCGAGGACCTCCTCCCCGCGCTCGTGCAACGCGTGCGCCAGCGCGACCGCCGCCTCGCCGGGCATGGGCAGCAGAAACGGCGGGTGGGGAGCATGGGGCGCGGTACGCATCCCGGCGCCGACGACGGCGCCGGAGTCGTCGCTGACCACCAGCCACCAGGTGCGGCCGGGCCGCGAGATTCCCTCGGCCCGCTGCGACAACATCCGGTACGCGATGGTGGTCACTACCGTGTTGACGACCGGATCGGCGCTCAGGTGGTCACCCGCGGCGGCGAGGAATTCGCCGGAATCCGTGCAGAACCGCAGCCGCACTCCGGCCCTCGGGACAGTGCTCATCCGCGTACGCTAGCCACCGCCCAGGCGATGGCGACACCGGATTTCCGCCGTGGCGCGGCCCCTGCGAGCGCTGAGCCGTCCAGGCGGCGGGGTACGCGCCACGAGTGGCGCGCAGGGCCGGGTGGACCCGGCGTGATGCCGGGTCCACCCGGTTCAGATCCTCTGGAACCAGCCCTGCCGCGTGTCGATCTGCACACCCTCGAACAGGTGGTGCAGGTCAAGCATGATCATGATGCGAGGGCGGCGAGCCGGAACTGTTGGTTGGTCTGTCCGTGGCAGTCGTAGAGCTGGATCTGGGCGCCGTTGGCGGTGCTCCAGGCGTCCAGGCACCGTCCGGACTGCACACCACTGATGGTGCCGTTGGAGTTGACGTTCCACTGTTGGTTGGTCTGGCTGTGGCAGCTGTAGATCTGGACTGCCGCGCCGTTGCCGGTGCCGGCGGCGTCGAGGCACATGTTCCCGTACACCTGGAGTTGTTTGGTCGAGGTGTAGGTCCATGCCTGGTTGGTCTGCCTGTTGCAGTCGTAGAGCTGGACCCGGGTGCCGTTGTTGCGTGAGGCGTTGGGGACGTCGATGCAGCGGCCTGACTGTGTGCCGATGATCTCGCTGGCCGCGCCGGGTGGGGTGGTCGGCGGATCGGTCGGCGTCGGGGTCGGGGTCGGGGTGGTCGGTGTCGAGGGCAACAACGGGCACGTGCTGCGGTACGTGACCACGCCGCTGGAGTCCAGCAGCGGGCAGAGGAACTGGCTGTACCGGGCGTCGTTGTCGACGAACATCTTGACGAACGGGAGCATGGTCCGGACCATCACCGGGTTCGACCGTCCGACCATGAATCCATGATCCGCACCGGCGACCTCCAGGTAGACGCTCTCCGTCGTGGCCGGGAGGCTGTTGTACAGGCCGGTGGCGTAGGACGGGGTGACCACCGTGTCCGCCTGTCCAGCGAAGATCATGGTGGGCACCCGGTCGTTGGCCAGGTTCGACGACGGCGAGTACGGCGCGATGCCGACCACTGCCTTCAGCGACGGGCGCCGGGTGGCGGCGCTCAGCGCGCCACCGCCGCCCATGGAGTGACCGGCGACCGCCAACCGGTTGGGGTCGACGCGGTCGCGTACCGGGCTCTGCTGGGTGAGGTAGTCCAGCGCGGCGAGCAGTTGGGTGCCTCGGGCCGTGTCGAAGTCGTTGCGGCTGTTGGTCTCGATGCCGATCACGACGAAGCCGTGGGAGGCCAACCACGGTCCCATCCAGGCCAGTTCGGCCGAGAACAGGGCCGTGTACCCGGGCGAGATCGCGATGGCCCCGAAGGTGCCCTGGCTGGTGTCGGTGGGGTAGTAGATCCGGCCGCCGTTGAAGCCGTACCCGGTCGGGACGCTCACCGAGGTGTTGGCGAAGGGGCCGTTGACGGCGGTGACGCTGCTGCGGGTGGGGTCCGGGCCCCGCTGGTACGGGTTGTCGGCAGCCGAGGCCGACCCGGTCGCCACCGTCATGGTGAACAACCCGACCGCGGCGGCGATCCCGGCCGCGGCGAGCTTGACCAGTCGTCCCCGAAATGGACGGGACGTCCGGCCAGTACCGCTGTTTCCCGGGGGCGGGGGGTGGTGTCCGTGTCCGCGCACTGTCGCTACCTCCTGGTGGTGGGTGGTGTGGGGCGGGCGGGCTCGCAGTGGGTGCGAGCCCGCCCGCCCCGGCGTTCTCCGGTCGTCAGCGCTGCAACGTGAGCAGACCCGGCCGGTACGGCAGGAGGCCGTAGTCGCCGCCGGAGCTGGGGGAACGCCCCTGGTAGAGCAGTTGCAGGTTGCAGGCGTCGACGGTCATGGTCTGATCGGCGTTGCTGCGGATCAGTTCGCCGTGACTGATGTCGTTGGTCCACGTGGCGCCGCTGTTGGCCTTGCCGGCGAAGGGGTTGCTCTCGCTGGCGGCCTGCGGAGTCCACGTACCGCCCAGGCTGGTGGCGGTGAACGAGCGGAAGTAGCGCCCGTTCGCGCCGATCGCCTCGACGAGCATGAGGTAACGGCTCTGCCCCTGGAGCTTGTAGACCTGAACCCCTTCGAAGAGGTTGTTGGTCGAGTCGGTCATGATCGTCGTGTAGTTCGACCCGAAGCTGCCCGGGAAGTTGCCGATGGGCATGCTGGCCCGGTAGATCCTGCCGTTGTCGCCGGCGAAGAACAGGTACATGTTCTGGTCGTCACCGATGATCGCCTGGTCGATCGGGCCGGTGCCGGAGTCGGAGATGCTCCCCGTGAAGAGCGTCTGCGCCGCGGACCAGCTGTTCACGTTCGTCGGGTCGGTCGACGTGCGGTAGGAGAAGGCGGGGCCACCCCACTGGTAGGTCAACACCCAGATGTTGCGCGGCGCGAAGTAGAACAACGACGGCGCCACCGCGGCGAACGGCATCTGGTTCTGCGATGCCGAACCCAGCTGGTTCAGGTTCGAGACGGGACCGAAGTTCATCGAGCCCCACGTGGTGCCCGTGTCGTGCGTCGTGGCGTAGACCAACTGCTGGCCGTTGTACGGCGCGTGGGTGAAGTCCTTCAGCGACACCCACCCGGACCTCGGCTGCGCCAGCGCACTCGTCGAGGACCAGCGGTACGACGACGGAAGGTCACAGGTCCCGCCGGTGGGCGGCGGCGTGGTCGGCGTTGGCGTCGGCGTCTGGGTGCCACCACCGAGGGCGGCGAGCCGGAACTGTTGGTTGGTCTGTCCGTGGCAGTCGTAGAGCTGGATCTGGGCGCCGTTGGCGGTGCTCCAGGCGTCCAGGCACCGTCCGGACTGCACACCACTGATGGTGCCGTTGGAGTTGACGTTCCACTGTTGGTTGGTCTGGCTGTGGCAGCTGTAGATCTGGACTGCCGCGCCGTTGCCGGTGCCGGCGGCGTCGAGGCACATGTTCCCGTACACCTGGAGTTGTTTGGTCGAGGTGTAGGTCCATGCCTGGTTGGTCTGCCTGTTGCAGTCGTAGAGCTGGACCCGGGTGCCGTTCGTGGTCGCGGAGTTGGGCACGTCGACACAGCGGCCCGACTGCGTGCCGACGATCTCGCTGGCCGAGCCCGGTGGCACGGTGGGGGTGGGCCCGGGGGTGGTCGGCGTCGGGGTGGGCCCGGGGCCGGCGCTGTTCAGCGCCTCCAGGGTGGCCGTGTACGCGGCCTTCTTGTTGCCGCTGCAGTCGAAGAGCAGCGGGGTGCCGCTGGAGCGCCACGAGTCACAGTCGCGCACCCCCCACACGGTGAGCCCGTTGCAGCGAGCCACGGCCAGGCAGTCGTTGACCACACTGCGGTAGGTGTTGGCCTGCGTCGTACCGGAGCCCTCGATGTCCAACTCGGTGATCTGCACGTCCACTCCGAGGGCGGCGAAGCTGGACAGCGTCGTGCGGTAGTTGCTGTTGTACGGCGAGTTGGCGTTGAAGTGCGACTGGAAACCGACGCAGTCGATCGGCACGCCGCGGGACTTGAAGTCGCGCACCATGTTGTACACGGCCTGGGTCTTGGCCCAGGTCCAGTTGTCGGTGTTGTAGTCGTTGTAGCAGAGCTTCGCGTCCGGGTCCGCCGCGTCGGCCGCACGGAAGGCCGCCTCGATCCAGTCGTTACCGGTGCGCTGGAGGTTCGAGTTACGACGGGCGCCGCTGTTGCCGTCGTCGAACGCCTCGTTCACCACGTCCCACGAGTAGATCTTGCCGCGGTAGTAGGTCGCGACGCGGGTGACGTGGTTCAGCATCGCGTTGCGCAGCGTGCTGCCTTCCATGCTCTGCATCCAGCCCGGCTGCTGCGAGTACCAGGCCAGGGTGTGGCCGCGGACCTTCCAGCCGCGGGAGATGGCGTGGTTCACGATCCGGTCCGCGTTGCCGAAGGTGAAGTTGTTCTGCTGCGGCTCGGTCGCGTCGATCTTCATTTCGTTCTCAGGGGTGATCGCATTGAACTCGCGGTTCAGGATCGTCGTGTAGGCGCTGTCGTTGAGTTTGTTGGCGGCGACGGCGGCACCGAAGTACCTGCCGGACTGGGCCGCGGCGGCACCGAGGGTCGTCTCGGCGGCCTGGGCCAGATTGGGCAGCAGCGACACAACCAGGGCCAGAATTATCGCGGCCGTTCCGGAAAATGTGAGCGTTCGTAGCCGGGTGCGCCCGGTGGGACGGGTCCGGGAAACCATACGGATCCTCCAGTGGTGGGGGTGGGGTTTGCTGTTGCTGTTCCGGTGCGAGACCCCGTTCGACAGACGGTGGTCACGGTGGTGGTTTCGCCTCGGCGAGCCCTGGACCGCGTCGGGCGTCCGCCCGAACGCGAGTGGGCTGGGCGGCTGGCCAGCGGTTCAAGGATGCTGACGGGTGGACCCGGTCGGCCGCCGGGTAGTGGTTGTGGGTGACGGGCTCGGTCGGTGGTGGATGCGGCCACCTGGCAGTCGGGTGGGGCGGGCGGTGGCCTGAGGCGCCTCCAGTGCTGGAATGATCTTGTTAACGTTCACACTTGTCGATGGCTCTCAGGCTGGCAGAAAATTCCAGAAGTTTCAACCGGTAGTTTCGGTCCTGTTACGGAGCTGGACCACACCCGACGGCGCTGCGACGGCGACGCGTGGATGCCGCGACGACGGGCGTGGGCGTAGGGTGCCGTCGATGGTCGGTGATGCTCGGTCGGATGGGTGTTCGACACCTTCACTGTTGCTGGGCGGGCTGGCGATGAACCCGGCAGCGCCGGCCGACGTGTTGCTCCGGCTCATCGAGGGGTGGCCGGAGGAGGCGTGCGACGGGCTGAGTCGCCGCCGCGAGCTGCCACCGCCGGTGCGGGACGCGATGCTGCACCACCCCTCGCCCAGAATTCGCGGAGCGCTCGCCGCTCACCCGCAGGTCGATCCGTCGGCGCGTACCCGGATGCTTGCCGACCCGGTGGGGTGGATGAGACGTCGCGCGTTCGGCCGGCCCGGTCAGCAATCGCTGCCTGACGAGGTGCTGGTCAGGTTGTTGACCCACCTCGACGGTCCACCCTCGGACACGCCGTTCACCCGCGAGGAGTTGATCGGCGAGCTGTTCGAGGCAATGGGGAACGACAGGCGTCTGTTCCAGCTGGCCGCCACACACCAGCGGTCGGGGGTCCGCCGATTCGTGGCCAATTCCGTGTACTGGCGGGACGAGACGTCGCATCAGGCGCTGCTGAAGGATGAGGCGCCGGAGGTACGGGAAGCCGCCATGGCGTCCGACGCGCACCGCCAGCAGGTGATGGAGCCTGCGGATCTACCGGACCAGCACTCGCACAGATTCTGGTACGTGCTGAGGCGTCCACTGTCCCGGGCGCTTGTCGGTCAGGTGCTCGCCAGCGGCGACGCGGCCGCGCTGCGGGTGATGGCCGAGAACCTGAGCGTCCCGCCGGACGTGGTGGAGACACTGCTGCGTCACCCTGACCCGTCGGTGCGGCAGGCAGTCGCCGGCCGCGTCGACCTGAGCGGCGAGCAGCTTGTCAGGCTCGCCACCGATCCGGCGGTCGAGGTCCGAACCGCGGTCTCCACCCACCCCGGCCTCACCGAACCGCAGCGGGCCAGCATCGACATCGACGTGACGACTGTCCCGGGCGACGGACACTTTGGTTCCTCGGACGTGCGCTGCCGCGACATTCCATCTCGCCAAGGCGCCGCGCCGGGACTCGCGGA
Source organism: Micromonospora sp. NPDC005710 (assembly GCF_040630995.1). Lineage (NCBI taxonomy): Bacteria > Bacillati > Actinomycetota > Actinomycetes > Micromonosporales > Micromonosporaceae > Micromonospora > Micromonospora sp. NPDC005710. The sequence goes on from NZ_JBEXYP010000005.1 coordinate 280,580, forward strand.
CGCGCTGCGGTGGGCGCGCTCGGTCAACCCGCTGCTCCGCCGCCGAGCGGCCCGCAACGCTGAGTTGCCGGCGGAACTCGTCACCATCCTCGCCGACGACCTCGATCTGGGCGTACGGGTCCTGCTCGCCCAGCACCACCCGGGCGCGCCGCCGGCACTCCTGCTGCGCTGCTTCCTCGAGTACCACTGCTGCGGCCGGGACCGGTTGACTGAACTCCCGCAGTTTCCCACCGACGGGTTGGCTCGATTCTCCGACGACCCCGACCCGGACGTACGACGGCTCGTCGCCCTCGACCCTCACGCCGACCCCGAACTCGTCGACCGGCTGAGCACCGACCCGGACGCCACAGTGAGACGGGCGATGGCACGTTGCCCACGCCTCCCGGCACCGCGGATCGTCGCGCTTCTCGGAGATCCTGAACTGGCCGAGGCGGCCGCCGCCAATCCGGCCCTGACGGTCGAGCGGATGCAGCGGATCCTGGACAGGATGACAGCCGCCTGACCTATCGATCCCACGAGTCGACGAGGAGAGCGTAGGTGTAGCCGTCCAACCAGCCCAGTTCGGCGTGCCAGGAATCGCCGACGCCGTGCTGCTCACGACGCATGCCGACCTTCTCGAGTATGCGCACCGAGGCGAGGTTGTCCGCGAAGCAGCCGGCGGTGATTCTCCGAACGCCGAGCCGGTCGAACGCGTGCGCCACCAACGCGGTGACCGCCTCGGTCGCGTAGCCGATTCCACAGTAGGCGGGATCAAAGATGTAGCCGAGATGGCCCTCGGTCCGTTGTGGCATGCCCGGTTGACCCATGCCGTCGACGACGTCGAGCGAGACGGTCCCGATCACCACTCCGTCGAGCGTGGCCGCCATGCTGTGGTCGTTGGGGTCTGCGGCCGCGCGTTGCCACGCCGTCCGGAAGGATGCGGGGTCGACCTGTGTCCGGAGTAGCCACCGGGTGACCTGTGGCAGATTGCGGTACTCCAGGATCCGGTCGATGTCCTCGTCCCGCACCGGCCGGAGCTCGAGGCGTTCGGTGCGGACGGTGGTGTTCTCCATGAGGCGGGACGCTAGTGGACGCACGCCCGGTACGCAGGTGCGTTTGCGGCCACCGTCACGGGGGGTCGCCGCGATCGTCACCGGTGCGGCTCGCTCTCCCGGGGGAGCGGAACCGACCCCTGGGAGGGAGGCGTCGCGCCGCTGGCTTGGCGAGAGTGCTGGTATGCCCGCTTTCACAGGCCGCCGGTGGGCGTACGGCGCCATCGCTTGGTTGATCTTTTTCGTGGTATCCCACGTGATCCTGGTGTTCGTCCCCGGTGACGATCCGACGGGTGACGGCCCCTGGAGTATGAGGGCCTACGTGATCTTCAACGTGGTGCTCATCGCGATGTCGGCAGTCGGAACAGCCGTCGTGCTCGCCACAGTGCGCCCGGTGGCTCGACACGTTCCCCGCGGGTTGATCCTGACGCCCCTGTTGGCGGGCAGCGTGCTGCTCGTCGTCCGGGGTGTTCCAGGAATGGTCGAGAATCTGCTGATGGTCACCGGGATCCGTCGCGGCGGCTTCGTGGGGGTAGCGGACATCTCCACCGGAGAGTTCTGGACCGGCATCGGCATCAACAGCTACTTCTTCGCCGGAGCGGTGCTGCTGGTCGGGACGACCATCTCCTACGGCCGCCGATCGGCGGCGAGCGCGGCGATGACATCAGGCGACGCGCCACGTTGAGGCGTGCCGGCGTCCGCGCCTACGGTTGCTCGTCGGCCTCGGGGGTGAGCTGCCGCATCAACACCGCGAAGCCGCGGCCTGACTCGACGAAACCCAGTTTCCGGTAGAGCGCCAGAGCCTGGTGATTGCTGTCGGTGACCTCGAGTCGTAGTTGTCTGATTCCGGCCGAGTGCGCCTGGTGCAGGACGTGCGAGATCATCGCGGTGGCCAGGCCGCCGCGCCGCCAGGGTGCCCGCGTGCCCAGACAGTGCAGAAGCGCCGTCGGTGTGTCGGTGCTGCCGTCGGTGAGCGCGAAGAGGAAGGCGGCCACCGGGTTGTCGCTGGGCTGGGTCTCGGCGAGCAACAGGCAGGAGAGGTCGGGCAGGAACCCCGGGTGTGCGGTGGCGTGCTGGGGCCAGGTGCGCCGGTCTGGTCGGAGCGCGGCCGAGCTGTCGGCGTAGGCCTCGTTGTGGGCGAGCCGGGCCAGTTCGTCGTAGCGCTCGTCGACGGGTGTCAGCACCAGGCCGGGTGGCAGCACGGGGGCCGGCGGCGAGTCCGGCACCGCCAGGACGAGGTCCCGTTGGTGCCGGACCACCGCGAAGCCGTCACTGATGAGCCGCTCGCGGCCGGCCCGGTCGTTCTCGGCGCACCGGGTGCCGAGGACGGCCTTCACGGACCCTCGGTCGTCCCGCAACTGCCTCGCCTGATCGATGAGCCAGTGGTGCAGCTCCGAGCGGACGTCGTCCGCGACCTCGGGATGGAACGCACTTGTCAGGCGAATGCGGAGCACGTCGTCAGCCGTTCCCATGTCGGCAACCTCGCCGTACGCGGCGACGGTGTCGGTGTCATCGCGGCCCACGCGGGTGCGCCCGGCGTTGTCCGGCCCGAGAGTGGCCAGCCGATTGCGGACGTCCTCAGCGCGCTGCTCCAGGCCGACGGGTGCGACCGCCTCGATGCGCCGAAAGAGTGCTGCCAGTGGTGCTGCCTCGGCTGCTGTGGCGCGACTCCACCCCGTGATCCTCATCGAGGATCAGCCTAGGAACGGGTTCGACAGAGGTCAATCGCACGCCGGAGTGTTGAGGGGGTGGGGGAGCTCGGCGTCTGATATGACCCGATGCGCCTGCTCGCCAATTATGATCAGAGAACTATGAGTCGCCTACCCTACGTGAACCCAGCCGACGCGCCCGCCTCGGTCCGCGAGGCGCTGCAGGCCGCGCTTCCCCTGAGCTTTTTCCGCGTCATGGCCCACGCCGAGACCGTGTTTCCGGCGTGGATGGGCTGGGGAGGCAAGCTGCTCAAGGACTTGACCCTCGACCCGCTGCTGCGCGAAGTCGCGATCCTGCGAGTTGCCCGGCTGAGCGACGTCACGTACGAGTGGGTTCAGCACGAGCCGATCGCCCGCTCGGTCGGCGCCACCGACGAGATGATCCACGCGCTCGGGCGCGACGAGATCCAGGCCGTCGCCTTTTCGCCGGAGCAGCTTATTGTCCTGCGTTTCACTACCGAGGTCGTCCGCGACGTCCGCCCGTCCGACGAGACCGTCACCGCGTTGACAAGGCTCCTTACCCCGCGCGAGGTGGTCGAACTCCTGATGGTGATCGGGCAGTACATGATGATCGCCCGGGTCGCCGCGGTGGCGGACCTGGATGTCGACGAGCCGATGGGCGCCACCGTCTACGGTGCCGCCGGTTGACGGATCAGGCGCCGTACGTCCTTGGGGCGTAGAGCGGTCACGGACGTCTCGACGACGCCGACGGCCGCCCGTCAAACAACCTAACCTCCTAGGATGCTGTACGGGTTGTGCGGCCACCGACTCCACGCCGACCCCCGCCTCGGCACCAAGGACATGACGGTACGGAGATGATCGCGCACGTACCGGAACCATCGCCTCGAGTCCGCAGCCGTAGCTGAAATTCACTCCGAAATCCGGTAACCAAATCGGCTGGCCAGCCCGTCTGGTCAGTGACGGATCGCCACTACGGGCGTCCGGGCCGAGGAGGGGTACGGGACATGGGTGACGTCCGAGGGCGTTTCAGGGACGACCTGGCCCGACACCCCGCTCCGCCGTTGGGTGACCTGGTCGAGCAGTCGGTGGTGCAGGGCCGCCGACTGCGCCGCCAGCGCCGCCTTGCGCAGTTCGGCGCCGGCGGGTCGGCGTTGGCGGTGCTGCTCGTGATCGGCCTGATTGCCGGGCCGCTCGGCTTCGGTGCGGATGACGCCGGTCAGCTCGGCGGGCCGAGTGTCGGTGCGCCGGGCGGGGCGGTCGACACCGCTCCGTCGTCCCCGAGCGGCTCCCCGGGTGGGTTCGAGGGGGGCACCGACGAGGAGCAGCAGGAAGACCCCAGTCGGTTGGTGTCGCCAACTCCCTCGACCACGGTGATCGAGACCTTGAGGATGAGCCCGGGGCCGGGGGGGAAGCTGCTGACCACCACACCGCAGGGCGCGCTGGAGCTGCTGATCCGGCTGCTGCCCAGGGGAACGACCAGCGGTTACGCGAGCCTGGAGAGCAGCGGGGCGGGCCCTGGCATGCCGTACGTCCAGCTCTACCTGGACCGAGGTAAAGGGCCCGGCATGGTGCGACTCTCTATCTACCAGGACAAGCTCGGCGGCGACCCCGCCCCGGGGACGGTGGAGCTGACCGAGATCGCCGACAACTGTGTGCAGGACAAGATGGTCACCGTCTACCACCGAGGTGGTCTCCAGATCGATCTGATGATCGCCACCTGTCTGGCCTGGGACGGCAAGGGGGTCACGCCGGCGCTGCCCGTCCTCACCGTGAAGGAGGCGACCGAGGTCGCCGCCAACCCGATGTGGGGGACGAGACTGCCGGCCGAATTCGTGATCAACGGTGCCAAGAGGTTCCCGAAGCTGGCCCAGTCGAATGGCTGACGAAGACTTCGTGGAGTTCGCGCAGGCGGCCGCCGGCCGGCTGCGCGACGCTGCGTTCCTGATGTGCCGCGACTGGCATCTCGCCCAGGATCTCACCCAGACGACGCTGGCCAAGGTGTACGCCAACTGGCGGCGGGTCCGCCGGGCCGACGACCCCCACGCGTACGCCCGCAAGATACTGCTGCGCTGCATGATCGACCTCCAGCGGCGTCGCTCCAGCCGCGAGTTGGCGATGTCGACGCCTCCGGAGCGGGGCGAGGAACATCCGGCCGAGTTGCGCATGACGTTGCTCGACGCGGTCGCCACCCTGCCGTTGCGGGATCGGGCGATCATCGTCCTGCGTTACTGGGACGACCTGAGCGTGGACGCGACTGCCGAGGTCGTGGGTGTCTCCACCGCTGTCGTCAAGAGCCAGAGCATGCGCGCCCTCAACCGCCTGCGCGAGTTGCTCGGCGAGACCCGTTCCGAGTTGTTCGCCGAGGAACGCCATTGACCGGTCCCGTCTGCGGCGGGGGAGCGGCGGTTCCGGATGGGATCGGGCCGGTGGCAGGTATCTGTGTCGGGAAAGGGTTTCCGGTGTCCGTATCGAGCAGCACAACATGCCGGGGCTGGCCTCGCGGTGGGGGTCGGGGTTCGGCTGTTGTCCTGTCGGCGGTCCTGTCGGCGGCGGTGGTGCTGGCCGCAGGGTGCGATGGGCGGAAGCCCGACGTCGCCGCCGATGTACGGAACAGCGCGACGGCAGACCGGGGCGAGCTGGGCCTGCTGCTGGGTGCGGGTGATCTGGGAGCGGACTGGCAGGTGGACGACGCGCGAGCCGGTGTGCCGCCCTGGCCCTGGGAGCAGAACAGCTGCCCCGACTATCGGCGCGGCGACTACCCGGCCACGGCGCATCGACGCCATGCCGTGGAGCGCTACTACCGGCTGCCTGACGGCTCGTCGCCCGCCCACCACGTCGTCGAGACGTTCGAACCTGGGTGGGCCGAGCGCAACATCGATGACGTTCGTCGGGTCCTGCTGCGGTGTGCGAGCTATCCGGTTCTCGGATCGCAGGTCTCGTTCGACGTCGTCGATCCTTACTACCTGGAGGGTGCCGGAATGCTCATCCGAGGTCGCATCGCGCGTGCGGGCGTCCCGAACACCGTCACGTACGTCGTGATCGTGAAACGAGGAGAGACGGTCTCGACGGTTCGCCTGCCCGATCCGGGCAGCAGGACCGTGGTGAACTCGATCGCGGCGAGGGTGGTGGCCCGCCTTGGCTGAGCGCAGCGGTCGGCAGGTGTCGCGCCGGTGGGTCGTCTCCGCTGTCACCGTGTCTCTGGCCGGTGTCGCGACGGCCGCCTTCGGTGCCACGCGTCCTCGCGACGGCGACGGCCCGTCGCACGGTCCTACCCCTGCCAGCCCGGTCCCCACCACGCCGGCCATCGACCGGGTCGACGAGGCGAGGAAGCGCATCAGGGCCTACGTGGAGCGGTACGACGGCCACCTGGCGGTCGCGGCACTCGACCGACAGGGAACGGCCGCGGTGACGGTCGGCACCAGACGGTTCGAGACCGCCAGCATCGTCAAGGTCAACATTCTCGCGGCCCTTCTGCTGCGCCAGAACCCGCCGGGTAGGGCCCTGAGTGCCGACACCCGACGGTTGGCTGAGGCCATGATCGTGTCCAGTGACAATGACGCGGCGGGGGCCCTGTGGCAGCGCATCGACGGCTCACGCGGTCTCGCCGCCGCGAATCGTGCGCTCGGGTTGCGCGAGACCAAGCCCAGCGTGCACTGGGGAATCACCACGACCACCGCTGCCGACCAACTACGTCTGCTGACGGCGCTGACGTCGCCGGACGGACCGCTCACCCCGCAGGACCGCACCTTCGTCATGGGTCTGATGCAGAAGGTGATCCCCGACCAACGATGGGGTGTGACAGCCGCGCGGGAGACGGGCAGCCGTTCTTCCTACGTCAAGAACGGGTGGGACACGGTCGATGTCGACGATGGTCGCTGGCTGGTCAACAGCATCGGACGGATCGTCGAGGCCCGTCACGACTGGCTGATCGCCGTACTCTCCGACCATCACGTGAGCCAGAAGGAGGGCATCCGCGTCGTCGAGAGGGCCGCGACGTACGTGCTCAAGGAGCTGCGCGCCGCCACTGCCGGCGACGGTGCGTCGTAGGAGCGGATGCCGAGAACACCTACGCCGGTGGCGGCGCTGTCGACTCCCGGATCCGCAGCGACGGGCTGATGACGATCCGGTGGGTGGGCCGGTCAGGGTCGGCGAGCCGGTCGGCGACAAGACGAACGGCGGCCCGTCCGATGGAGCGTCGCGGCGGTCGCACCGCGGTCAGCGGTGGGCTGAAGAGCCCGGCGACTTCGTCGTCGTAGGCCACTATGGACAGATCGCCGGGCACTGACAGGTGTCGCTCCTCGCAGTGCTGCACCAGCGCGATCGCCTCCGCGTCGGCGTGCACCAGCAGCGCCGTCGTCCCGGTGGCCCGGCATCGGTCGAGGACGTCGTTGAGCACGGTGTCTCGCTCTGGTGACCGTGCGTCGGGTGCCACGGCGACCACTGTCGAATCCGGGTCGAGGCCACACTCGGTGGTGGCATCGAGCCAGCCGCGCCGCACGTGCTGGCTGGTGGGGCTGTTGGCGTCGAGCACCAGGCCGACCTTCTGGTGTCCGAGCGAGGTGAGGTGGCGTACCGCCATGGCCGCGCCGAGCGCGTGGTCGGTGACCACCGACTCCATGACCGCGTGGTGGTCGCCTGCCGTCGCGGTGCGTTCCAGCAGGACGACCGGAACGCCTACCTGGTCGAGCCACTCGATTGTGCGTTCGGCGGTGGGCGCGTCCATGCTCGGCGCGATGATCAGCGCATCGACGCTCATCCGACTGACGAGCCGGGCCAGTTGCGGCTGGTCGTCATCGGTGTCGTAGGAGGAGCCACGCAGGATCACCCGCATGTCAAGCTCGCGGGCGGCGCTTTCCACGCCCCGAGCCACGTCGGGCCAGTAGTAGTCCAATGAGGGCACGACCATGCCGAGGGCACGCCCCACCAGCGGGGCCTGCTCCGCGGCGGGTGCCTCGTCGGCTGCCGGGACGTCGTCCGGCAGGATCAGGGCGACCCCGCCGTGGACCCGGCGTACCAAGCCTTCGGCGGCGAGTTCCGCGATGTCGCGCCGGATGGTGACCGGTGCGGCGCCGAGCACGTGGGACAGGTCGGAGATGCGCATGGAGCCGTCGCGGTGCAGGGCGGCCAGCAGTTGCTGGCGGCGGGTGACCTGAAGCGGCCCGCGGGAGGACTCCGCCGCGGCGACGACAGGACTGTCCTTGGTCATGGGGGACCTCCGAGGAACGCTACGTGCGGCGAAAGCCCTTGCCTGGTGGGGACGAGGTCGCCGGCCGGGTCGAACGCGGTGTCGATCGCGAGCCGGATCAGTTGGTCTCCCCGTACGTCGATCAGCATAGGATCCGCGATCCGGCGGATCGTCGTGGCGCAGGGCGCCGAGGTCGGCTGAGCCCGACCGGACCGACGGTCCGCAGCGGCCACGGCTCCGAGGACTGATGGAGCGGATGTGAGCGATCGTGATCGTATCAGACCGTTTCTCAGGAACCAGTGCGTCGATCAGCACCTATATCGGAGCTTTGAGACCTGCTTCTGATCGGACGTGTCCACTTTGGTTCGGGAGAGGCATTGACTCGTTCCGTTGTGAGCGTTTTACTTCGGAAACCCTGCTGATGCCTGCGCGTCATATTCATCGGCAACGCCCCACTCGCCAGACTTTACGGAGGCGGATCGATGCGACAGGACCTCGGATGACGTTCGGGGCTACCGGCCGGACGGCACCGGAGGCGGGGTCGGATGCCACTCCCGCCACAACCTGGAACCGGGATGACTGGTTGGCCCTCGCCGACCGGATGCTCGCCGCCGCCCGACCGTTCGCGTCGCCCGGACACGCCCTCGTCACCTTTCCCGGACCGAAGGGAGGGTACGGGCAGGCCATCGACGGACTGGAGGGCTTCGCCCGTACCTTCCTGCTTGCTGGTTTCCGCATCGCTGGCGCCCAGGCAGTGGGCCTGGACGAACTCGTCGACCGGTACGCGGCGGGTGTCACCGCTGGCACCGACCCGAACTCTCCGGACCGTTGGACGCGTCTGGACGAGCACCCCCAGGCGAAGGTGGAGGCCGCCTCCATCGCGTTGGCCCTGGACATGACCCGTCCGTGGATCTGGGATCGGCTGGCGCCGGTGGTGCGCGAGCAGGTGGTGGACTATCTGCGTCCGGCGGTCGGCGACGACACGTACCCACGGATCAACTGGGTCTGGTTCCGACTTGTCGTCCAGACGTTCCTGCGTTCGGTGGGCGGGCCGCACTCGCTCGACGAGATGGCCGAGGACCTGGCCACGCACGACGGCTTCGCCCGCGGCGACGGTTGGATGTCCGACGGGCCGGAGCGGGCGTACGACCACTATGTGGGCTGGGCCCTGCACCTGTACCCGACGCTGTGGGCTCGGATGGCCGGCGCTGCCGGCCTGGCCGAGCAGCGCCGCGAACGGGACCTGGACGGCCTCGACCGCTTCCTCAGCGACGCGGTAGCGCTCGTGGGTGCCGACGGATCGCCGTTGATCCAAGGGCGGAGCCTTACCTACCGCTTCGCTGCGGCGGCGCCGTTCTGGGTCGGCGCGATCGCCGGCGTGCCCTCGATCAGCCTCGGCCGCCTGCGCGGCGCGGCCACCCGCGTCGTGCGACACTTCGTCGCCAACGGCGCCCTGGACGAACGAGGTGTACTCACCCTCGGCTGGCACGGGCCGTGGCCGCCACTGGCGCAGTCGTACTCCGGGCCGGGCTCGCCGTACTGGGCCAGCAAGGGCCTGCTCGGCATCGCGCTACCCGCCGACCATCCGGTGTGGACGAGCGCAGAGGAGCCGTTGCCGGTGGAGGAGCGCGACTCGGTACGGGCGATACAGGCACCAGGCTGGCTGGTCTCCGGCACCCGCGCCGACGGCGTCGTCCGCGTCGTCAACCACGGCACCGACCACGCCGTCGAAGGTGCCACCGTCTCGGATTCCCCGCTCTACGCCCGACTGGGCTACTCCACCGCGACCACCCCGGTCCTCGTCGACAGCGGCTGGGCCAGTCCGCTCGACCAGTCCGTCACTCTCGTCGACGACGCGGGCCGGGTCACCCACCGCGCCGGCATGCGCCTGCTGACCGTCCACGTCGGCGCCGACGGCGTGGGCGTGGCCGGGTCACGTGCCCTCGCCCACTGGCTCGACCCGGACCCGGGTCAGCGCGATCACGGCGGCGGTCGCGTGGGCCGGTTCCGACCGGCCGGGCACCTCACCGTGTATTCGCTGGTACGCGGCCCGTGGGAGCTACGGCTGACCCGCGTCGACGACCTCGCCGACGGCGTCGAGGCGGCTGCGCTGCGGCTCCGCATCGGCGGCTGGGCCGTTGCCGGGGATGCCATGGCCACCGCCGAGGGCGGTGCGGCGGTCGTGACGGGAGCCGACCTGACCAGCCGGCTGGAGAGCCTCCACGGCGGCGGAACGGCAGGCGTCACCGCCGTTCCGCACGGCGGGCCCCTGGTCGGCGGGCTGGTCGTGCCATGGCTGGAGCACCCCGTCCGACCGGGGGCATGGATCGCCGCCTTCACCGAGCTGACCAGGGTGTCAGTGGTCACGGCCGGGCGGGCGTGCCAAGCCCTTGTCGACGAGAACGGCCGCGGCCTCCACCTGGAGGTCGACTGGCCCGACGGGATCAGCACGTCGACCCGTCTGGACACGGAGCATGCCAGGCCCACCCCGGCGTCCTGGTAGCAGTGCGGGCCCGACCTGGGCCCCTTGACCTGAAGGAGAGAGGATGAAGCGTGCGATACCGGCCGTCATCAGCGCCGCGACGGCCCTGACGCTGGTTCTCGCCGGCTGCGGGGGCGGAGACGAGCCAGTCGACCCCAATGCCCCGGTGACGATCACCCTGGCTGGTTGGAGCCTGTCGTCCACGCCCGAGTTCAAGACGCTCGCCGACGGATTCAAGGCGACCCACCCGAACGTGACGGTGGCGCTCAAGGAGTACGCCTCGGGCAACGACTACGACACCCAGATGATCACGGACCTGGCTGCCGGCACCGCCCCGGACGTCTACGTCATGAAGAACCTCAAGAACTTCTACACCTACCAGAGCGGTGGTCAACTGCTCGACGTCTCCGACGCCACCTCCGGTCTCGGCTCGGTCCCGGCGCTCGCGTCGTACCAGGTCGATGGCAAGACGTACGCGGTGCCGTACCGGCAGGACTCGTGGGTGCTGTTCTACAACAAGGACCTGTTCGCGAAGGCGAAGGTGACGCCACCGGACGGCAGTTGGACCTGGGACGACTACGCCGACGCGGCGAAGCGGCTGCACACCGGGCTGAAGGGGGCCGGCTCGACCGCGACCGGCGCGTACCAGCACACCTTCCAGTCCACAGTGCAGGGGTTCGCGCTCGCCCAGACCCCCAACGCGGACCTGCTCTCCGGGGACTTCGGCTACCTCAAGCCGTACTACGAGCGGTCACTGGACCTGCAGGCGGCCGGAGCGCAGCCGACACTCGGCACCGCGAAGACCAACAAGCTCACCTACCAGGCGCAGTTCGGCAAGCAGCAGTCGGCGATGCTGCTGATGGGCACCTGGTACGTTGCCACGCTGCTCAACCAGCGAAAGAGCGGCGACGCCGACACGTTCCAGTGGGGGATCGCCCCGGCGCCGCAGTTCGACAAGTCCACCACCGGCACCTCCGCCACGCCTGTCACCTTCGGTGATCCGACCGGCCTGGGGATCAACCCGAAGATCAGCAAGTCCAAGACCGCCGCGGCCAAGGCCTTCCTCCAGTACGCGGCCGGCCCGGATGCCGCCAAGGCGCTGGCCGGGATCGGCATCACCCCGGCCCAGGTCACCGAAGCCGTCACCGCGACGCTGTTCGGGCTCGACGGTGTACCGCAGGACGACCTGTCGAAGTTCGCCTACGCCAAGCACCTGATCAATCCGGAGAACCCGGTGTCGAAGCACACCGCCGGCCTGCAGAACCTCCTCAACGAGACGCATTCGGCGATCCTCTCCGACAGCAAGGGCGTCGATGCGGCGCTGAGCGAGGCGCGGACCCGCGCCAAGAACGAGGTTCTCAACCAGTGAGCTGATGGCGGGCCCGGCGCGCCTGAACCGCACGCCGGTCCCGCCACCATGCCGAACGCTCCCGGAGACTTCCTATGACAACATTGCCGCGCACGAGACCCAGGAACCGGCGGCTGGTGTCGCGCAACACGGTCGCCGGCTGGTCGTTCATCCTTCCCAACTTCGTCGGCTTCGCCGTGCTCACCCTGCTACCCGTCGTCGTGCTGTTCTACGTGGCCTTCACCAACTGGAACGCCTTCGGGGTGGCCGAGTGGACCGGCACCGCCAACTTCCGGCGAATGTGGGGCGACGCGAGCTTCTGGACCGCACTGCGCAACACCGTCTACTACACCGCCTTCCACATCCCGCTGACCCTCGCGGCGTCACTCGGGCTGGCACTGCTGCTCAACCGCAAACTGCGTGGCGTGCGGTTCTTCCGCACCGTCGCCTTCTTTCCCTACGTCACGTCGATCGTGGCGATCGCGACCGTGTGGAACCAGCTGTTCAGCCCGGAGTACGGCCCGATCAACGCTCTCCTCGGTGCCGTCGGGGTGGACAACGGCCCGGGCTGGACCACGTCGTCGACCTGGTCGATGCCGGCGGTCATCATCGTCGGCACGTGGCGGTACATGGGGTACTACATGCTGCTGTTCCTGGCCGGCCTGCAGACCATCCCGGCCCAGCTCTACGAGGCGGCCGAGACCGACGGGGCCACACCGTGGCAGCGGTTCGTGCACGTGACCCTTCCCGGGCTGCGGCACACCACCTTCTTCGTCACGGTGCTGCTCACCATCGAAAGCTTCAAGGTCTTCGACCTCATCCTCGTGATGACCGGCGGCGGACCTGGCCAGTCGACACTGGTGCTCTCGCAGTACGTCTACCAGAAGAGCTTCGAGGAGAACCAGTTCGGCTACGGCTCGGCGGTCTCCGTCGTCCTGTTCGCCATCTGCTTCAGCATCACGGTCATCCAGTTCATGGTCAACAAGCGGAGGAACAGCTGATGACCGCGGTCGACCTCTCCGCGCCCACCCCGGCCCTCGCGGCGCCCGACAACCGCAGCGCGCCCGGCCGACCGGTCCGGTCCCGGAGTTGGCGGTTCATCGGGTATGCCGCCCTCGTGCTCGCGGCGGCCGGGCTGCTGCTGCCGTTCTACTGGATGGTGGTGGCGTCGTTGAAGACCAACAACGACGTCTTCACCATCCCGATCACCTGGCTCCCCGATCCCGTGGTGTGGCGCAACTACCTCGACATCTGGCAGCGCTCGGACCTGACGACCTGGTTGGGGAACACCCTGCTGCTGTCGGTGCTCGTCACCCTCCTCCAGGTGGTGACCGGCAGCTTCGCCGCCTACGGCTTCGCCCGGGTCCGCTTCCCCGGCCGCGACGCGCTCTTCCTGGCGTACGTCGGAACGATCGCGGTGCCCTGGCAGTCGTACATGATTCCGCAGTTCATCCTCATGTCGAAGCTGCAGTTGTCGAACACGCTGTGGTCGATCGTCGCGATTCAGGCGTTCGGCGCGTTCGGCGTGTTCCTGATGAAGCAGTTCTACGAGACGATCCCCGAGGAGTTGAGCGAGTCGGCGCGGGTGGACGGGCTCAGCGAGTTCGGCATCTACCGACGGATCATGCTGCCGCTGTCCCGACCGGCGCTTGCCAGCCTGGCCCTCCTGACGTTCGTGACCACCTGGAACGACTACCTCGGCCCGCTGATCTACCTGCGCAGTCCGGAGCTGCGCACCATTCAGCTCGGGCTGAACACCTTCATCTCCCAGTACAACGCCGAGTACGCGCTGATCATGACGGGCTCCGTGCTGTCAGTGCTGCCAGTGGCCGTCATCTTCCTGCTCGGCCAGCGCTACTTCATCGAGGGCATCGCCACGACCGGACTGAAGGGTTGAGGTCCGTGCGATCGCGCCACCACACCATCACCGCCGTCTTCGACGGGGTCTACGTCGCGCTCGTCAGCAATCTTCTGCTCGTGCTCGGATGCCTGCCACTGGTGACGCTCGCGTTCACCACCGACGCGGCGCGCTCCTGGCCGCTGTACGCGCTGACCGCTCCGCTCTGCGCGCCAGGGCTCTGTGCGGCCTTCGCCGTCATGGCGGCCTACTCGGCCGGCGACTCCGGCGGCGTGCTGCGTACCTACTGTCGCGCCTGGCGGGCCACCGCCCGGCCGGCGATGCTCTGGACGGCTGCGGCCGTGACTGTCCTGGTCGTACTCGCCGTCGATGCCCGCGCCGCGTGGGGCCACCGGGTCGGCGCGCTCGCCCTGCCGGTGCTGGCGACCCTCATCGTCCTCACCGTCGCGACCACGCTGCTCGGGTTGGTGACCCTCACCGAGCGACCCACCGCACGGTTGCGGGAGGTGGCCCGCGCCTGCGGGTATCTGGCGGTGCGCCGGTGGTACCTCACCGCCGTGTCCCTGCTCGTGCTCGCGCTGCTCGCCCAGATCCTGGCGGCCCGGCCCGCGATCGCGCTGGGCCTCGCCGCCGCGCCACTGCTGTACGTCGTCTGGGCCAACAGCCGCTTCACCCTGCGCGCCGTCCTCGACCCACCGGCCACCGCACCCCAGAGCACCTGAACACCAGACTCCGGCCACCGAGCCGGGACACCGACGACACATCTGCCCGGCACCGGACCGGACACACGAGGGAGATCAGCATTCATGACGGCGACCGACGTCCGTCCCCACTCCGACGCAGAATCCACGGCGGCCGCGGTGGCCGCCGCGATACGTACCGTCGACGCGAACATCGCGACCTTTGGCGACAGGTACCCCGCGGACACCACAGTCGCCAACCGCTACCCGTTCCGGCCACCGGGTGGTGGCCAGCCCGAGGGGGCCAACATCGGCTGGACCACAAGCTTCTGGCCCGGCATGCTCTGGCTGGCACACGACCTGACCGGTGACGACCGCCACCTGCGTGCGGCGATGTCCCACGTGGACAGCTTCGCGGCCCGGGTGACCGGCGGCATCGACCTGGACACCCACGACCTCGGGTTCCTCTACACCCTCGCCTGCGTCACCCCGGCCCGCCGTACCGGTGACGTGCGGGCCCGAGGCGCGGCTCTCGCCGCCGCCGACCACCTGATGACGCGCGTCCTCGAACCCGCCGGGATCATCCAGGCCTGGGGCGACCTGAACGACCCCCGCCAACGGGGCCGCACCATCATCGACAGCCTGATGAACACGCCGCTGCTCTTCTGGGCCAGCCACACCACAGGCGACGACCGCTACGCCGCCGCGGCCCGGCGGCACACCGCTCAGCTACGCCAGCACATCCTGCGCCCGGACGGCACGACGTTCCACACCTTCTACTGGGACACGAACAGCGGCGAGCCGTTGCACGGCGAGACCGAGCAGGGCCACGCCGACCACTCCTGCTGGGCCCGCGGGCAGGCATGGGGCATCTACGGATTCAGCCTCAACCATCGGCACACCGGCGACCCCGCGCTGCTCGCGGCCGCACGGATCTGCGCGGACCGGTTCCTCGCCCAACTGCCCGACGACCACGTCGCGTACTGGGACCTGGAGTTCGGCGACGGCAGCGGCCAGGAGCGGGACAGCTCAGCCGCCGCCATCGCCGCCTGCGGCCTCGTCGAACTCGCCGACAGCCTCACCGACCCGGCCAGCGCCGGCCGGTACCGGACCGCCGCCGAAGACATTCTGCGATCGCTCATCGAGCACTACTCCACCGGCGGTCATCAGGTGTCGAACGCGCTGCTCCTGCACGGCGTCTACGACAAACCCAAGGGCGTCGGCGTCGACGAGGGAACCCTGTGGGGCGACTACTTCTACCTGGAAGCCCTCACCCGCGCCACGATCCCGGGCTGGACCAGCCCCTGGTGAACGCCAGTTCCGACCCGGACTGCCCCCATCCTGCGAAAGGTGACCATGGACTACCGCTACCACTGCACCATTCCCGCCGCCGCCGGCCGGAACACGCTTCCCGTCAATCCCTGCCGACTGCTGGACTTCACCCTGCTGCGGCTCGCGGCCGGCGAGTCCTGGACCGGCGAGTCCGGTGACCGGGAGATCCTTGCCGTCATCCTCGGCGGAACGGCCGACTTCACCGTCGCCGGGCATCACTTTCCGCAGGTCGGGCGGCGTCCGGACGTCTTCTCCGGCAAACCGCACTCGGTCTACGTCCCGGCCGGCTGCCCGGTGACCGTCGAGGCCGTCACCGCCGTGGAGATCGCCCTGCCCAGCGCACCCAGCGAGCTGGCCGCCGACCCCTACGTCATCGCGCCCGAGCAGGTCGCGACCGGCCGCTGGGGAGCGGCCAACTTCGGCCGCACCTACCACCAGATCCTCACCGAAATCTCCCAACCGGACCTGCCCGCCCGCCGGCTCATCGTCGGTGAGACGTACACACCCTCGGGCAACTGGAGCACCTACCCACCGCACCGTCACAAGGTCGATGACCTGCCCGCCGAGGCCGCGCACGAGGAGATGTACTACTACCGCGTCAACCCGGCGAACGGGTTCGGCATCAGCCGGGTCTACACAGACGACGGATACGAGGAGAACGTCACCATCCGCGATCACGTGATGCAGATGATGCCCGAGGGGTACCACACAGTGGTCAGCGCACCTGGCTACACCACCTATTTCCTGTGGTTCCTGGCCGGCACACAGCGCACCCAGGGCGCTCGCGAAGACGCCGACCTCGCCTGGGTGGGCCAGGCCGTACCGACCCTGCGCGGCCTGGGCCTGTAGCACTCGACGTGCGGCGCCCGACCCGGATCACCGGCGCGGGTCGCCTGCGGGTAGTAGCCCGACGTCGGTGGTTCGGCCAAGGCCCGTCCTCAAAAAAGGGTGGGCGCGTGGTCCGGCCCAGGGCGCCAAAGCCCTGGGCCGGAGTGGTGCCGTACCTGTCGGTCTCGCTGGTCAGGCGACGGTGATGTCGCTGCACCACATGTAGGTCTGGTCCAGGTGCGACGCCCTCCAGAGCACGAACAGGATCTGGTTCCCGCTGCGTGCCGGGAGCGAGACGTTGAACGAGATGTTCTGCGCCGGCGCGTAGCGCCCGGTCGTCGTCACCAGGTCGAGGTTGCCCCACCCGAGCTTCTGGGTGGTGGGGTTGAAACCCTGCTTGGTGATGTAGACCTGGAGGTAGTCGGCGCCGTGGCTGGCCTGGTCGTACAGCTGGACCGTGAGGTTGCGGCTGACGGGGGTCGTCTTCCACGCTCCGGGCTGGTTCACGCTGTCGTTCCTGGTCAGGCCGTTGCTGCACAGCTGCCCATCCGGGGTGCGGGCCTGGTACTGGCCGGCGAGGCCGTCGCGCAACTGGCTCATCCAGTTCCACATGGTGTCCGGGTTGGCCTGGAACGCCCGCCAACACATCGGGTCCTGCTGCTGCATGGCCGGGTTCATGTGCTGGTTGCCCCAGGCCTTCCAGCACTGGTAGGCACGACTCATCGGGTTGATGATCGTGCCGTGGGCCTGGGCTGCCCCGGCGAACGGCAGCATGCCGGCCACGATGGCGAACAGCATGACGAGTGCCCGGAGGGACTTACGGACGGGTGACCGGGATCGTCCACCGGATTGATCGGGCTTGTGTGAACGCACTGCTCATCCTCCGCTCTTGGGGTACGAGAATTCAGCGTGGAAACGCTCCCAAACCCACTGTTGCATCTATTAACGTAAATATCAATACTGATCTATTTATGCCCGGATGTGGATCGAGCTGACCGGGGTGTCCACTGCTGCGGCATCGCGGTACCGGCCGCGCGGCGCGCTCACAGCCCGGCTGCGGCGTCGTACCGGCGGCGCTGTTCGGCCATCTCCGACTCGGTCAGCGCCTCCTTGAGCGCCAGATCCGCGTACTTGGGCGGGAACATCTGCCGCACCCTGTCGGTGAACATGACCTCGGCGGTCGCCTCGACCACCTGGATGCCCGGCGGCTGGGTGGACATATCCATGATCACGGGACCGGCCAGCTTGACGGCCACGTCCCAGGGGCGCTTCTGCTCGGCGACCCCGCAGAGGTGGAAGCCGTAGACAGTCCGCACGTCGGCGAGCGCGGCGACCTCTGTCGGCTCGTAGCCGTAGACGCGGACCCCGCAGATCACTGCCGGCTTCGCCTGGGCGGTCGCCTGCTGGGCACTGTGGCCGGCGTGGTTGTGCTGCCCCGGGTCGGCCTGTTCCAGCGTGCTCCGCATCCGGGCGGTGATCTGCGCCTGCAGATCCGCCGGCTCCGCCTCCGGGCCGACCCGGTTGACCAGTACGACAGTGCCGGCCGACACCGCCAGCAGGATCACCGCCACCCACACGAAGCGGTTTCGGTACCAACCCGCGAAGTTCTCTCGGGAAACCATGATTGTTTCTCACCTCGTCGCCGGTTCTGGTGCGCTGGCAGGCCGATTCGGATGCCCGGCGGCTCACGCGTCGAGCGCGTCGGCCGTCTGGGACGCGCGCCGGGGTATACCTGTGGCGGACGCGGATGACTGCCCGGCACGCTGCCCGTCGTCGTAGAGGTGGCCCGGCGATCCGGCAGTCGAGCGTCCGCCGAGGCGGCGCGCTGCCGGCGCTGCGATGCTCCCGTGCTGGCCGTTCTCAGCGCGGTTGCCCCCGCGCTGCGGCGATATGAGCCATTCCAACACGTCTGGAACAGCTTGGCAACATCGATGAACATCAGCGTGGGATCGGGCTGGCCACTCCGCCCTCCGTCGCACCCGAGCCCGTCGCCGCCACGGCTGCGCGCGAGGACGGCCGCCCGGCATGCCTGGGCGTCCGTGGAACGGCAGACGCGCCAGCTCCCCGATCCGGATTGCCGGGCACGTCGTCGGCCTGGTCGGGCCGATCGGCCGCCGGCAGGTCCACTCTGCTGCAACTGGCCCGTGGGCTGCTCGACTCGACCCCAAGGCGGATCGAGGTGCTCGGTACACGGCCGGCCAGCGGGTCGGGCGGTGTCGAATAGAGGCTCGGTGCGCGGCGCGGGGCAATCAGGGCGTGCCTGGGGGAGTCTCCTGGTACGCCCTGAGTCGGTCCTGGGCCCAGCCCAGCGACCGGCATCCGTCCGGTCGGCACCGGGGGCAGTGGGCCTCCTGGTGCTCAGCGATGGTCCATGCGGCCAGCCGGGGAACCCAGATCTCCCGCGGGATCTCCTCCGGGACGCTCACGGCCTGGGGGTGGAGGCCAGGCGGTGAGCCTTCACCACGCCAATGGCCCAGTTCAGCATGTCGCAACCGGCGTCCCAGCACTGGACACACGTTCCGGTGGCGCGGTGAGGGCTGGCCGGTTCCGCGTGCTGGGTGATCACTCGTTTGGCCGTCCAGAGGACCAGCGCGGGGGTCACGGGACCGTCATCCATGGGCACAGCTCCACCTCCTGCAATGGCAGGTCCGGGAACGGAGCCCTGCTCGCGTACCCGGACCGCTACCCGGTGTGTTGCCCGTCTAGGGGACCAAACTTGCCCACCCTCTGTCAAGTATGCAAGTGGTCCGGCTACGTATCGAAACCGGCGCTGAGCAGCGCCTGCGAGTGATTCCACCAGGGCTTTCAGGTCCGACAGTGGGTACCGTAGCGATGCTCAGAAGATGGCCTGGCTACGGAGGTTGTACGGGAGCGCGGAGCTTCAGGAGCGCTTGGGCGTGTCGCGCGTCCGGGTAGTCCAGCTCACCAGCCGGCCCGACTTCCCGGAGCCCTTCGACCACCTGGCCGGCGGGACCGTCTGGCTGGTGGAGGACGTGGAAGCCTGGATCAGCCAGCACCAGCCGTGGAAGGCCAGGGGAGCGGACGAACCCCCGCCGCCGGAGAGCTGAGCGGCCAGGAGAGCGGACATGGAACGGCCCGGATCACCTTGTCCGGGCCGTATTCGGCACGGAATTCACTGCTTGGTGATCTTCTCCAGGTACTTGGCCGCGTGTCGTACCGATGGCGAGTCAGCACACGACCGGGCCGGGTGGGGGCCGTCGACGCTGAGCCAGTCCGACTGATCGTCGCAGCGGCTGCCTCTTTGAAGGGGGCCGATGGGTAGCGGCGACGCATGGCAGGATGCGCCCGTGCGTCCCCGTCTGATCCTGCTGACTGCGGCGGCCTCGTGCGCAGCCCTTCACGTCGCAGGCGTCCTCACGGCAAATCCGATCTGGCGCTACGCCGAGGTGCTGAGCATCGGCCTGCTCCTCGCCTACGCCATGACCAGCCGATCGCAGAGTCACCGCTGGGCGCTGTGGACAGCCGTCGCTGTGCTGCTCGTAGGCGCTGTCCGCACGGTGCCGACCGCTCGGGGCAGCGTCAGCTACGGCTGGATGATGCTCGCGCCTGACTCGGGCATTGATACACCGTCCGCGTTCGAATCGGGTGTCTCCCTCTGCTGGCCCATGGTGACCACGGTATGTGTGCTACTCGTCGCGTGGCACCGTGGAGGCTGGCAACGACACACGGTGGCTCCGGCTGTCGTGGGGGCAGCGCTGATCATCGGGTACGCGGTTTTCCGCGTCGGTGGTATCTGGCGCGCTGTCGCTGCCGAGTCTCCGTACGCGAGCGGCGCCGACGAGGCCGAGACGATGATGGCCGTGAGTACGGCTGTCCTGCCACCCCTGGTCCTCGGGATAGCCGCGTTGGCGCTCGCCGCGGCGCTCGCCGGCCACTGTCGACGGCTCGCCTCGATCGGCGCGGCGCTCCTGGCCCTCACGGCACTGCCACTGACGGACACGTGCATCGACGCGGTCCCGATGCCCCTCGCCGTCGGCAGCGCCAACGCCCTGTTCGCCTGGCACGCCATCACGCCCACACAGTCCCTACCGCGACCGATGCCGGCGCTCACGGCGGTGGTCGAACTGACCGCGTACCTGCTGCTCGTCGCAGGCCTCACCGATCCTCCCGGACAGACACGCGAGTCAACGTCCGAGGCCTGAAAGCGCCCTGTCGACCAGGGCGATCACCTTCGCGATCTGACTCTGCGGGTGCCAAACCCCCATCCGCGCTGGTCACGTGGCCTGCACGTGTTCGTTGATCAACCGCTGGGCCCGTCGAGCAGTCCGCTGCGGGCCAGGGGCAGCGTCAGAAGCTGCTGACCAGCTTCACGAACGCCTCGTCGACAGTGGCGGGATCGGTCGCGTCGAAAGCCTTGCCCGACGACGCCTTGGCGATCTGGTCCAGGGTGGCGAAGTCCGACTCCCGGTCGAAGGCGATGCAGAACACCTTCACCGGACGCTCCGGGTCCAGGGTCACCTCGGCAAGCAACCGGGCCAGGTCGTTGTCCTTGCCGTACTCGTTCTTGCCGTCGGTGAGCACCACGATCGCGTTGATCCGCTGCGGGTCGTACCTCTCGAGCAGTTCTCGGTGGGCGGCCCGGACCGTCGCGTAGAGCGCGGTGCCGCCGCCGACCTGCAGGCCGGCGACCTTGCTGTTGATCCGCTTCTGGTCGAACGCGCCGAGCGGGACCTCCTCCCGGTAGGGGCTCTTCGGCCGCTGTGGGGTCTCCGAGGAGAACGACCAGAGCCCCACCCGGTCTTCGGTGTTGAGCAGGGCGAGGCCCTTGGCCGCCGCCGCCGAGGCGACCTGGAAACGGGTACGGGTGCCCACCTTGGCCTCCATCGAGCCGGAGGTGTCCAGCGCGATCAGGATGTTCGCCTTCTTGCGGAGCGTGCGCCAGCCGTCCAGCATCGCGCTGACCACCTCCGGGGCCGGCGGCTCGAAGTAGTTCAGCCCGCCGGCCGGCTCGGCGCCGACGCTGGCGAGCAACTCTGCCGAGGCACGGCGTTCGTGGTCACGAAAGCCGAGACGGGCGAAGCTCTCCTGCTGGGGCCCCTCGGTCAGAAATTTCCGGAAGTCGGCCGCTGCCGCGCGCTGCCGCTTGTCCGCCGACGGCAGCACCACGAACGGGTGGTCCAGGATGAACGTGCCCTCCTTGGGGTGGACGGCGACAAGCGGGACGTTCGGCCGGCGACCGCGCTCCTGCCCTTCCTGCCGGGGGCTGAGCGCGCCCGTGTTGTAGAGGTCCACCAGCTCCTCCTGCAGGACGATGGCGCTCATGTCGTCAGTGCTGCCCTGCCTGCCGGCCAGGTCCGCCTCGGCGAGGCTGCGCAGCAGGTCCACCGAGTCGTCGCTGTAGTGCGACACGTTGGCTTCGATGCGGCGGACGAACTGGGTGACCGCCGGGTCGGCCAGGTCGGACCGGGTCAGGTCATTGGCCCGTTGCACCGCCGCGTAGTAGGTGGCGATGGTCGCCGCCAGCCCAGAGGTGGACAGGTTCGGGTTGTCCTTGCCGAAGGTGAAGCGACCCCACTCCGGCTTGCCGAAGTCCGCCCACCCGTCCCGCCCGGAAAGGCCGAGGATCTGCCCCCAGCCCAGCGACCCGCGCTCGCGTACCAGATCGGCCTTGGGCTGCGGCATCGCGATCACCAGTGGGCTGTTGGCGATCGACGGGTACTGGTCCGGGGTCTGCAGTTCCCGCCCGGCGGCTTCGTCGAGCAGCCTGAGCTGGCCGGTCCACAGGCTCGACGTCGGCAGCCAGACCTGCGGTTGCGGCAGGCCGGTGCGGGTCCAGTCGGTGGCCAACGCCTCGGTGGCCTTGCCCGAGTTCAACGCGCTGACCTGCACCTGGGCGCAGCCGCCACCGGCTGTCGGCCGGTCGCTGCGGTTGTAGCGCTCGGCCAGGTCGACCAGCAGAGCCGCCTTCTCCGTGGAGGAGTTGACGTGCAGGGTGGTGGCGCAGTCGTTGCCCGCTTCACGCTGCCTAACGAACACGAACGCCCCGGCGATGACCACCAGCCCGGCGGTGACAGCGGCGGTGTACGGCAACCACTGCCGCGTACGAGTGGCGGTTGGGGCCATCGGGGCGTCCTCCTCGGCGGGCGGCTGGTGGCAGTCAACCTATCGATGCGGCGCCAGCCGTCGACCCCGACCCCGGTGCGTCGGTCACCAGTGCTCGGATCGCCTCCCGACAGCCGTCGCGACGAGCAGCCGAACCAGGTAGACCACGACGAAGGCGACAGCCCCGACCGCGGCGGCCGGAACGACAGCGCTGGACGCGACGTAGCCGGTGGCCGCGCCGACCGCACCGAGGAAGAGCGCGGTCGAGATGCCCCAGGCGTCAGGGGCCTCCCGACGCAGCCGCCGCAGAACGCCGTCGCCGCCGGCACCGCCGGCAGGCTGCGTCATCGGGGCGTGCGCGGGCTGCGTCCGGTCCGGTAGGTGCGTCGGCTGTGTGTGCGCCGGCTCCGGTGGCCGGGCCTGGGTCGGCACCGTCGGCCGGGTCGGCGTCTGCGGCGGCGTCCAGCCCGGCTGCGGTGCCGTCGGCGTGACCTGGGGGAGCTGTGGGTTCGGCGTGGGTGCGCCGGCGGTCTCGTTGCCGACCTCCAGCAGGCTTTCCCGACGGAGCGGCTCGGCGACCCTGCCGTCCTGCCGGAGCAGTCGCACCAGTACGCGCTCGGCGGCCGGCCGGTCGGTCGGATCCTTGGCCAGGCACTCCCGGATCAGCTCGTCCAGAACGGGAGGCAACGCCGGCAGGTCGGGTGGATCGTTCAGCACCCGGTGCATCACGGCGAACAGCGAATCGTTTCCGAACGGCGGCCGACCACCGGCGGCGAACGCGATCGTCGCCGCCCAGGCGAAGACGTCGCACGGCGGGCCGATCTCGTCGTTGCGGAACCGCTCCGGCGCCATGTACGCGGTGGTCCCCATGACCCGGCTGGAGGCCGTTTCGGTGACGCCCAGGGCCCGGGCGATGCCGAAGTCGATCACCCGAGGGCCGTCCTCGCCCAACACCACGTTGTCCGGCTTCAGATCGCAGTGCACCACCCCGGCGCTGTGGATCGCGGCGAGTGCGGTGACGGTGCCGACCGCGAGCCGGTGCAGGGCGTTACCGGTCACCGGGCCGCGTTCGCGGACGTGCCGGTGCAGGGTCAGGCCCTCGATGAACTCACTGACCACGTAGGGCCGCTCGCCGTCCACCTCGGCGAAGAGCACCTGCGCGGTGCAGAACGGCGCGACCCGGCGCGCGGCGGCGATCTCCTTGACGAACTGTGAGCGCGCCCGTGGATCACTCAGGTCGACGTTCACCATCTTGACCGCGACCCGGTCACCGGCGTCGTCCTCACCGAGGTAGACGACGCCCTGCCCGCCCGCGCCGAGCCGGCCGACCAGCCGATAGGGGCCGGCGGTCACCGGATCGTGCGTCCACAGCTTCGCCAACCCTGGCACCGGCGGGCCGGCCAGCTCTGACATCCCGACTCCATACGTGTCGTGCCCGGCCACCGGCGGCTCAGGGCACGGCCATCGTGCCATGTCGACCACCGGTCGCCGAGGACACACGCCATGGGCCGAGGCATTGCGGCGCGACCGCAATCATTGCCCCGGTCCGGTCGGTGACAGGTGGTCACCGCTGACGTACGTTGGCCCGGTGGCCACCTTCTGGACCGTGGGATGCGATGCCGAGGATCCCCAGCGGGTCGCTGACTTCTGGGCGTTGGCCCTCGGCTATGTGAAGGAGCCCGGCTTCGACGAGCCCGACAACGCGTCGATAGTCGACCCGGACGGCAGGGGCCCGGCCATCGGCTTCCTCAAGGTCCCCGAGGGAAAGTCCGCCAAGAACCGCATGCACATCGACATCCGGGTGGCCGGTCCGGGCTCGACGGACGTGGTCGAGCGCGCCCGCTTGATCCGGCAGAGGGTGCCCGATCTGGTCGCCGCCGGCGCGACTGTGGTCCGCGAGGAGTGGTACGGCGACGTCCTCGGGCACGTCGTCATGCAGGACCCCGAGGGCAACGAGTTCTGCGTGGCGTGACCTCCGTCGAGCCGCCGCCGCCGACGGAGGACGCGCACACGTCTGTCGTTCGGAGGCAGGTGGCAGACTCATCGGCGTGGACGACGTGGCCGCATCGACGGTGGATGGTGAGCTGGAGAGCGTGAGCCTGGTGGACCTCGCCGTCTCTCGGCTGACCCGGGAAATCCTCAGCGGCAAGAGCGACCCGGGTGAGCGCCTGGTGGAGGAGCAGTTGACCCGGCGGCTGGGGATCAGCCGGGCTCCGTTGCGGGAGGCCCTGCGGTTGTTGGCCCAGCAGGGGCTGGTCGAGCACGTGCCGCGGCGTGGAGTCCGGGTGGCAACCCTGTCGGACCGCGATGTCCGGGAGCTGTACGAGCTGCGTGACGTGCTGGAACGCTTCTCGGTGCGGGCGGGGATCCCGGTCGGCCGGGATGGTGACCTCGCCGGGTTGCGCGCGACACTCGACCAGCTGCGGGAGGCGACCCGGGCCGGCGACCGGATGGCTGTCGCCGAGTCGCACCGGGAGTTCCACGTCGCGCTCGTGGCGCTCGCCGGCAACCGGCAACTCTCCGCCGTGTACGGGTCGATCCTGGTGAAACTTCAGCTGTACATGGCGATCAACCTGCGCCGGGAGGCGGAGTTGGCGCAGCCACTGGACGGGGTCCACCGGCATGAGCGGCTGTTCGAGGCGGTCGCCGGGGGAGACCCGGAGGAGGTGCTCACCGTGCTCTCCGGGCACGGTGCGCGTTCGTACCTCGGCTAGCGGGGGGCAGCCGCAGGCCGGGGGCACCCGCCGTCATGTCGTCGTTACGTGCCGGATGGTTTGCCGTAACAGAACTGTCGACAATCGACTGTATGCCAGAGCGGATGAGGTCCATTGCGGAGCTTCGGTCGGCGTATCGGGCGGGTGACCTGACCCCGACGGACCAGGTTGAACGCGTCCTGGATGGGCTTGCTGGGCATGACCACGGACCGGTCTGGATCAGCACCGTCCCGGCCGACCGGCTGCGGGAGCGCGCCGAATCGCTCACCCGCCACGGTGATCCCGCGCTGCCGCTGTACGGGATCCCGTTCGCCGTCAAGGACAACATCGACGTGGCAGGCATGGTCACCACGGCGGGCTGCCCCGACTTCGGGTACGAGGCCGTCGAGGACGCGCCGGTGGTGCGACGGCTCCTCGACGCCGGCGCGCTGCTGGTCGGCAAGACCAACCTCGACCAGTTCGCCACCGGCCTGACCGGTGCCCGCTCGCCGTACGGCAGTTGCCAGAGTGTGTTCGGCGGCGGCCTGATCTCCGGGGGATCCAGCTCCGGCTCGGCGGTCGCGGTGGCCGCCGGCCAGGTCAGCTTCGCCCTGGGCACGGACACCGCCGGCTCCGGGCGGGTGCCGGCGGCGCTCAACGGAATAGTCGGCCTCAAACCCACCAGGGGTCTGCTCAGCACGGCCGGAGTGGTCCCCGCCTGCCGCTCGCTGGACTGCGTGTCGATCTTCGCCCCCGACGTGGCCGGCGCACTCGACGTGCTGCACGCCGCCCGTGCCGTCACAGCGGCCGACCCCTGGGGGCGTCCGTTCCCCGCCGAGCGGGTCATGCCCCGCCCGCCGGGGACACTCCGCCTCGGCGTGCCCCGGACGGAAGACCTGGAGTTCTTCGGCGACACCGGTCAGGAGACCCGCTTCGCCGCGGGCGTGGAACGGCTACGCACCTTCGTCGGCTCTCCACGGTCGGTGCCGCTCGGTGCCTTCTTCGAGGCCGGCGACCTGCTCTACCGGGGGCCCTGGGTGGCCGAGCGGCTCGTCGCCCTGGGCGGCTTCCTGCGTTCACACCCCGAGTCGGTTCTCCCGGTCACGCGGACCGTGCTGGAGACCGGTTGGCGCTACGACGCGATCGACGCCTTCCGGGGCCAGCACCGCCTACGCGAACTGCGAGCACAGGTCGACCAGCTCTGGCAGGACATCGACGTGCTCGTGGTACCCACCGTCGGCACCACCTTCACGCTCGACGAGATCGCCGAGGACCCGATCGGGCGGAACGCGATTCTGGGCCGCTACACCCAGTTCGCGAACCTGCTCGACCTGGCCGCGGTGACCGTGCCCAACGGGTTCACCAGCTCCGGGCGCCCGGCGAGCCTGACCCTGGTCGGCCCGGCGTTCAGTGACAGCACACTGGCCCGGCTGGCCGCCACCCTCACCGAGGGCAGCGCGCCGACCGGCGTGGTCGAGGCCGGCCCACCGCCGCTGCAACGCTCGGCGGAACTGCTCGTCGCCGTGGTCGGCCGGCACCTGAGCGGCGAATCCCGCAACGGCGAGCTGCTCGGCCAGGGCGCGGTCCTCGCCGGCACCGCCCGCACCGCACCGCTGTACCGGCTCTACCGGATGGACACCCCCGATGGCGAGGGACTACCCGGCCTGGTCCGGATCGGACCGGACGGGTCGGCCGGCCACCCGATCGAGGTCGAGCTGTGGCGGCTGCCCAGCGCCGCGCTCGGTGGCCTGCTGGCCGGCGTGCCGGCACCCCTCTCACTCGGCTGGGTCCGGCTGCACGACGGGCGCGACGTGCTCGGTTTCCTCTGCGAGGCGTACGCGGCGGGCCCGCCGGCCGAGGACATCAGCGCCAGCGGCGGGTGGCGGGCCTACCGCCGTTCGGCGGCCCGGCGCTGACACGTCAGCACCACCGATCACGACAGGAGGCGAAAGGATGGGCAGCATCGGGCCGGTACCGGCCAACCCCTACCCGTGGCCCTACGACGGCGCGGCGGACACCGCGCGTACCGCACTGCTCTGCATCGACTGGCAGACCGACTTCTGCGGACCGGGCGGCTACGTCGACGCGATGGGTTACGACATCGGCCTCACCCGGGCCGGCCTGCCGGCCACCGCCCGGCTGCTGGCGCACGCACGATCGCTCGGGATGCTCGTCGTGCACACCCGGGAGGGACACGACCCGCAACTGTCGGACCTGCCGGCGAACAAGCGGTGGCGTTCGGCGCGCATCGGCGCCGAGATCGGCGCCGACGGCCCGGCCGGCCGGATCCTGGTCCGGGGCGAGCCGGGCTGGGAGATCGTGCCCGAGGTTGCCCCGGTGGCCGGCGAGGTGATCATCGACAAGCCGGGCAAGGGCGCGTTCTACGCCACCAATCTCGACCTGGTCCTGCGGACCCGGGGCATCACCCACCTGATCCTCACCGGCATCACCACCGACGTCTGCGTGCACACCACGATGCGCGAGGCGAACGACCGGGGGTACGAGTGCCTGATCCTCTCCGACTGCACCGGCGCCACCGACAAGGCCAACCACGAGGCCGCCCTGCACATGGTCACCATGCAGGGCGGCGTCTTCGGCTGCGTCACCACCTCCGACGACGTCATCGCCGCCACAGCCCCGTGAGGTGCACACCATGCTGACCATCGCCGCCGCCCGGCCGGGCCCGTACTCCTTCGACCCCTCGACCACGGCGCTGCTCGTCATCGACATGCAGCGCGACTTCCTGGAGCCCGGCGGGTTCGGTGAGAGCCTGGGCAACGACGTCGGCCAGTTGCGCCGCACCATCGCACCGCTCGCGGCGCTGCTGGCCGACGCCCGCGCCGTCGGCCTGAGCGTCCTGCACACCCGCGAGGGACACCTGCCGGACCTGTCCGACTGCCCGCCGGCCAAGCTCAGCCGCGGCGCGCCGAGCAGACGGATCGGCGACCCCGGCCCCAAGGGCCGCATCCTGATCCGTGGCGAGTACGGCCACGACATCATCGACGAGCTGACGCCGCTGCCCGACGAGCCGGTCATCGACAAACCCGGCAAGGGCGCCTTCCACGCCACCGACCTGGACGTCCTGCTCACCGAGCGGGGCATCCGCAGCCTCCTGGTCACCGGGGTCACCACCGAAGTGTGCGTGCACACCACCGTCCGGGAGGCCAACGACCGCGGGTACGAGTGCCTCGTGCTCGCCGACTGCGTCGGGTCCTACTTCCCCGATTTCCACCGGGTCGGACTCGACATGATCGCCGCCCAGGGCGGCATCTTCGGCTGGGTCGCCGACTCGGAGCAGGTCCGCGCCGCGCTGCCCACCACCCCCGTGTTGCAGTCCTCCTCCTGACCGGGAGCAGCCATGACCTCGACCACACCCACAGTCGTCCCGCTCCCGTACTGGGTCCGCGGCGACACCAACGCGTTCTTCGGCTTCGGCGTCAACGTCCTGGTCAACGTGCTCACCCTGACCGGGCTCTGCCTCGCCGTGGTGAACCTCCCCGAGGGGGAGGTGTTCGGCACCATCCTGCCGGCGCTCGGCATCGCCCTGGTCGCCGGGAACATCTACTACACGTACCTGGCCCGCCGGCTGGCCCGACGGGAGAACCGCACCGACGTGACGGCTCTGCCGTACGGGCCGAGCGTGCCGCACATGTTCATCGTCATCTTCGTCATCATGCTCCCCATCTACCTGCGCACCCAGGATCCCGTACGGGCCTGGGAGGCCGGGCTGGCGTGGGCCTTCATCATCGGCGTGATCGTGCTGATCGGCGCGTTCGTCGGGCCGTACATCCGCCGGTACGCGCCCCGGGCCGCGCTGCTGGGCACCCTTGCCGGCATCTCCATCACGTTCATCTCGATGAACCCGGCCGGGCAGATGTGGCGGATGGCCTGGGTCGCGCTACCTGTCTTCGCGTTGCTGCTGATCGGTCTGCTGACCGACGTCAGGTTGCCGTTCAACTTCCCGATCGGGCTCGCCGCGCTGCTGCTCGGCACCGCGATCGGTTGGGCCGGTGGGGCGATGTCGGTGCCGGACGTCACGGCCGCGGCCCGGGACATCGCCATCGCCGTCCCCTCGTTCAAGCTGGACCTGCTCTTCACCGGGCTGGCCGACATGGCGCCCCTGCTGGCGACGGCGATCCCACTCGGTGTCTACAACTTCACCGAGGGCATGACGAACGTGGAGAGCGCGGCCACCGCCGGTGACAACTACAACCTGCGCAGCGTGCTGCTCGCCGACGGCGCGGGCGCGGTGATCGGGGCGGCACTCGGCTCGCCGTTCCCACCGGCCGTCTATGTCGGGCACCCGGGTTGGAAGGCCGCCGGTGGACGCAGCGGCTATTCGATGGCGACCGGTGTGGTGATCGCGTTGCTCTGCTTCTTCGGCATGTTCGGGCTGCTCGGCGCGATCTTCCCAACCGCGGCGATCGTGCCGATTCTGCTCTACATCGGGTTGCTGATCGGGGCGCAGGCGTTC
This sequence comes from Micromonospora sp. NPDC005710, assembly GCF_040630995.1. Classification (NCBI taxonomy): domain Bacteria; kingdom Bacillati; phylum Actinomycetota; class Actinomycetes; order Micromonosporales; family Micromonosporaceae; genus Micromonospora; species Micromonospora sp. NPDC005710. The sequence continues at coordinate 310,224 of NZ_JBEXYP010000005.1, forward strand.
CAGGCGACCCCCAGGGCGCACGCCGCGGCCGTGGTCGCCGCGCTGATCCCGAACATCGCGGCCTGGGCGACCGGGCAGATCGACAACACTCTGGCGGCGGCCGGCACCACCGCGGCGGCGGTCGGCAACGATGCGCTCAACGGCGCCGGCGTGATCTATGACGGGCTGCTGGTGCTGGGTCAGGGTGCGATCCTCGCCGGTCTGGTGCTCGGCGCGGTAGTGGTCTTCATCATCGACAAGCGGTTCGTGCGGGCCGCGATCTTCGCCGGTTCCGGCGCGGTGCTGTCGTTCATCGGGTTGATCCACGGCGAGCGGATCGAGTGGAACGCCAACGGCCAGGTGGCGCTCGGCTACCTGTTCGTCGCGGTGATCTGTGTGGTCTTCGCGCTGGGCCGCCCGACGCCCCGCGAGCCCGACCCGGACGAGGCCGGACTGGACGGAGAGCCCGGCCGGGCCGAGCCCGCCACCGACCGGTCGGCCGTCGAGCCGCGGACGTCGGCGCTGAGCGGCTGAGCCGGCGGGCCGGTGCGGGGACATCACCGAACCCGACCGGGGCTGGCAGTTCCCTGACCGAACGGATCGAAGGGACGTACCGCATGGAGATCGACCGGACGGACGTGGTCGCCGAGGTGGCGGCGGCCTTCGCCGACTACGAGCGGGCGCTCGCCGACGGCGACGCCGACCTGATCTGCGGGTACTTCTGGGATTCCGAGCGGACCGTGCGGTTCGGCCTCGCCGACCACCAGTACGGGCTGGAGGAGCAGCGCAAGTGGCGCGCCGCGCAGCCACCGCTACCGGCCGGCCGGCAGCTCGTCGACACGATCGTCACCGCGTTCGGCCCGGACCTGGCGGTCGTGACAACCCGATTCGGGGACGCCGGCACCGCCGCCACCGGTCGGCAGACCCAGACCTGGGTACGCCTGCCCGTCGGCTGGCGGATCGTCACCGCGCACGTCTCCGCCTCCGCCGCCTGACGGCGACGCGCCGCCCGGGACCGGACCCGGGCGGCGCGTCTGCGACCTGACGGTGCGTGGTACTAGTTGCGCCTGCTCCACTGCTGGTTGGCGCCGCCGTGGCAGGCCCAGAGGTGAAGTTGCGTGCCGTTGGCGGTGCCGGAGGCGACGGCGTCGAGGCACAACCCCGACTGGGCCGAGGTGATCGTGCCGTTGGAGTTCAGGTTCCACTGTTGGTTGGCCTGGCCGTTGCAGTCCCAGATGATGACCGCGGTGCCGTTGCTGCTGCCCGCCCCGCTGGCGTCCAGACACTTGTTGCCGTAGACGGTCAGGGTGCGGTTGGCGGTGTAGGTCCAACGCTGGTTGGTGCCACCGTGACAGTCCCACAGTTGCGGCCGGGCGCCGTTCGTCGTGCTCGAGTTGGGAACGTCGATGCACCGGTTGGCCGGGCTGCTGGCGATCAGACCGTTCTGCTGGCCGGGCGGCGGGGTCGTCGGTGGGGTCGTCGGCGGGGGAGTGGTGGGCGGCACGGTGGACCCGAACTGGGCGAAGAAGTTCCACACCTCCTGCTTGACCCAGCTCCGGGCGCCGCTCTCGCAGCCGGCGCACCCGTCGACCGGGCCCTGCTGGTGGCCTCCGTCGAACGCCGCCCAGAGCACCGGGTAGCCGGACCGGCAGCCCGCGTAGGCGGTGGTGATGTGGGTCAGGCTGCCCGCCCTCGGCTCGGGTGGGCTCTGCGCGGCGCATCCGTTGTTCTGGACGAACCTGTCGCGCAGCGAGCGTCCGCTGGGGATGTTGTCGTTGATGCCGTGAATTCCCAGATACGCCACCGGTTGGGTGCCGCCGCTGCATCCGCTGATCGCCCCCGGCGCCGCGATTGCCGCTACCGCGCGGAACACCGTCGGCCGGGAACACGCCAGCGAGTAGCTCATCGCCCCGCCGTAGCTGAACCCGACCGAGAACCGTTGTGTCGTGTCGACACAGAGGGCGTTGTCGATCACGCGGATCATGTCGTCGGTGAAGGTCACGTCCTCACCGTTGGAGTTGCCCCAACCGTTGTTGAGGCCCTGCGGGGCGACGAAGATGGTGGTGTTGTTCGCCTGCGAGAGCATGCCGTAGTAGGCCCACGGGGCTCCGTCGCTTCCGCCGGACGCGACCTGACCGGCGGTGCCACCCAACCAGTGGAACCCGAAGGCCAGCCGGTGGGCGTAGGTGTTGTTGTAGCTGTCCGGCAGTCGAAGGATGAAGCTGCGACTCTTCCCGCTGCTCTGGATGGTGTGGGTGCCGCTGCTCAGCCCTGGTGCCTTGCCGCAGCCGGCGGTGGTGGCAGCGGCCGCCGGCGCGACGGTCGTGACGACGTACAGGGCGGCGGCGACCAGCGCCATGACCGCCATGGCTGCCACCAGCCAGGGGGCGGGGAGTCTACGAAGCGGCACTGCTGAACCTCCGTGGTGGTGGGGCGTCCGTGGGGTCGGTCCGGAGAACCTCGCGGGGTTCAACTCCGGCTCCATCGTTGGTTGGCCGCGCCGGTGCAGTCCCAGATCTGGACGCGCGTGCCGTTGGCAGTGCCGTTGCCGACCAGGTCCAGGCACCGGCCCGAGCCGACTCCGGTGATCGAGCCGTCGGTGTTGAGCCGCCACTTCTGGTTGGACTGACCGTTGCAGTCCCAAATGATCACCGAGCTGCCGTTGGCGGTGCCGGCACCGTTGACGTCGAGGCACTTGCTGCCGAAGACGCGCAGCTCCTGGGCGGAGGTCGCCGTCCAGTTCTGGTTGCTCTGGCCGTGGCAGTCCCAGATGATCGCCGCGGCGCCGTTGGTCTGCGACGCGCCGTTGACGTCGAGGCACCGTCCGGCCGACGTGCTGCGCAGCACCGACGTGCCGCTCGGCGGCGGGGTGGTCGGTGGCGGCGTCGTCGGTGGGTTGGTCGGGTCGGTGCTGCCGAACTGGGTGAAGAACTTCCACACCTCACCCTTGGTCCACGTCCTGGCACCGCTGTCCCCGCCGCCGTCGACCGGGCCGGGGGTGTGCCCGCCGTCGAAGGCGGCCCAGACCACCGGGTAGCCGGCCCGGCAACCCGAGTAGGTGGTGGTGATGTGGGTCAGGCTGCCCGCCCTCGGCTCGGGTGGGCTCTGTGCCGTGCACCCGTTGTTGCGGACGAACGTGTCGCGCAGGGACCGTCCGGCGGAGACGTTGAGCACCGGGTCCCCGATGCCGTGGATCCCCATGTACGCGACCGGCTGGGTGCCGCCGCCGCACCCGCTGAGCTGCCCGCCGGAGTAGACGGCGACGGCGCGGAAGACAGTCGGCCGGGAGCAGGCAAGTGAGTAGCTCATGCCGCCGCCGTAGCTGAAGCCGAGCGCGAAGCGTTGCGTGGTGTCGACACACAGGTCCGCCTCGATCAGGCTGATCATGTTGTCGACGAAGGTGACGTCCTGGCCACCGGGGTTGGCCCAGCCGTTGCCGTTGCCCTGGGGGGCGACGAAGATCGTGCTGTTGTTCGCCTGTTGCCGTAGCCCGTAGTAGGACCAGGCGGCCCCGTCGGCGCCACCGCCGTCGACGTCGTTGGCGGTGCCGCCGTTCCAGTGGAACCCGAAGATCAGCCGGTAGGCGTGGTTCCGGTCGTAGTTGTCGGGGATTCTCAGGATGAAACTACGATTCTGGCCGCTGCTCTGGATGGACCGTTGGCCGCTGGTCAACGTGGGTGCCTTGCCGCACCCGGCGGTCACCGCGGCCGCGCCGACGGGCGCGGCCGACGCGGTGGTGCTCACGCCACCGGCCAGTGCCGCCGCGCTCACTGTCACGACGACGGCAGCCGCCGTCGCGAGAAGACCAAGGATGGGTCTACGTCTTGTCATGAAGGGGCTCCCGCCACTCGGCACGAACTGGGTTGAAAGGGGTCCACGGCAACCCGCACACCGTCACGGCGCGTCGGTGCGGGCGACCTTTCACGACCACGTTCGCCGTGAGCGATCCCCGGAAGACGCGACGTGTCGACGGCGCCCGGCCGGCTCGTCGGCGCGAGTTTCCGCCACTGGTCTCGCCGCCCACGCAGGACCAGTTCGTCGTTGAATCGACGGTGGCCACACCGTGTGCCCGAACACCACGTGACCGTTCGACAATCGGTGCCGAAACACCTGGTTCGGCGTCGAATCGATTCGCCCCGACGCTAGGTCGGATAACGAAATATGTCAATGCCGTGTCCGGCAGGTTGCGACAGGGACGACCCGGTCAGGCGCTCGTGAGGTCCGCCGCGCCGAAGGAGACAGCGAATCGTTTGCACCAGATGGAGACGCTCCGGAAGTCGCCGGGGTCCACCGACGTCGGTAGCTCGTACACCTGGTTGCCCCTGTTGCCCTTGAGCCTGGCCAGTTCGACCCATTCGCCGTCATCGAACACCCGCCACCCGGCCGTACCCCGGACGACCGGCTGGTCGGTCAGCCACACCCGCAGGTCCGGACCGTTCGACGTGTCCAGGTCCCGCAGGACGAGCTGGTGACTTCCGTCGGCGAGCCGGTGAATCTCGGCACTGCCCGTCGTCCGGTGCTCATGGGTGACGAACTCGCCGGCGCTCAGGATCTCGTCCGCCGCCGGGGTCGGGCTCGCGGACACCGGGGCCGGCGTGACCGGCGTCGTCGCGACGCGGGGAACCGTCTCGTCGACGTAGGTGTCGGTGAACAGCTTCCACGGCTGGAACCAGTACAACGCCAGCAGTGACACCACGACGGCGCAGGCGAGGCCGGCCCGGACCACCGGCGACCGGAACAGTCGTTCTCCCATCACCGCAGCGTACGGTCGCGGTCCCCGTCGAACCGGCCGCGAATCCTTTCCGAACCCTTACGACGTCGTTCCGGCCAGCACCTGACCGCACGGGCAGGCTACCTGCTCCGTCGGCAACGCCGTCACCGCGTCGCCGAGCAGGAGACGCAGGCGATCGATGTTGCGGGCGAAGACCGTGAACACCTCCTGCTGGGTCACGCCGTGACCGACCTCGACACCCGAGTCGAGGTCGGTCACCAGGGACAGCGCGGTGTAACACAGTGCCAGCTCACGGGCCAGCACCGCTTCCGGGTGGCCGGTCATGCCGACGACCGACCAGCCCTCCCGGCCGTACCACATCGACTCGGCGCGGGTGGAGAATCGGGGCCCTTCGATGACGACCATGGTCCCGCCGTCGACCGGCTGCCAACCGGCCGAACGGGCGGCGTCGAGGACAGTGGCCCGTCCGACCGGGCAGTACGGGTCGGCGAAGGGCACGTGGAACACCTTGGGGACCTGCCCGTCCGCGCCCGCCTCGCCGTCGTGGTAGGTCTGCGCGCGGCCACTGGTCCGGTCGATCAGTTGGTCCGGTACGACAAGGGTCCCGGGCCCCAGATCCGGTTGCAGGCCGCCCACCGCACCCGGTGCGAGCACCTGGCCGACGCCGAGCTCACGCAGCGCCCACAGGTTGGCCCGGTAGTTGATGCGATGTGGGGCAAGGGTGTGCCGGCGCCCGTGGCGGGGCAGGAACACCACCGGCCGCCCGGCGAGACTCCCGACGGACAGCGCGTCACTCGGCGGCCCGTACGGTGTGTCGACGGTGACCTCGGCGACGTCGTCGAGAAACTCGTAGAAGCCCGATCCGCCGATCACACCGATCGGCGGTCGGTCGGTCGCGCCGATGTCTCCTGCTGACATGGGTACCCCTTCTGGGCGACTGGTGGAGAACGGGTGGGGCCGACTCACCGACTGTCGGTTCGTCGGTTCGCGGCGCGCCGCTCGACAGTGGTGGCGACGACAAAGACGACCACGATCACGGCCCAGAGGACAGCCAGCCCGACGGTGAGGCCCAGCGGGTAGTCGCGGTCCGGCAGGCCCGGGTTCGCAGGCGCCGAGGGCGGTCGCCACAACAGAGGGACCGCGATCAGCAGCAACGTGGCGCTGGCCGCCATACCCGCGGCGATCCAGGCCAGGCGTGCGCGGTTCGTCACCAGCCGACCCAGCGCGAGTCCGACCAGGCCGACAAGCGGCGCCACCACGAGGTCGTGCAGCACCGGGCCGCCGATCAGCCACGGCAGTGTGGTGCCGAGCTGCGGGAGGAGCAGCCAGCCGCCGTACGCGGTGATCGCGACCCCGAGCACGAGCAGGAGCAGTCGGACGGCTCTCACCGCAGCACCTCCAGCCGGGCCACCCACTTGGTCTGCAGGACGCCCGGCCGGCTCGGAGCAATGAGTCGGCAGGGATATCCGTGATCGGGGGACAGCTCATCGCCATTGATCCGCAGGGCGAGCAGGGTCAGCGGGTCGCGGGCATGGGCCGGCGGGAGTGTGCTGGCCGCGTACAGGCCGTCGGCCTCCAGTGAGGTGACCCGGACCGGTCGGCCGATCGGTGCGCCGGCCCGTCGGAGCAGGTCGACGACGGGCACGCCGGTCCAGTGCGCCGAGGCGCTCCAGCCCTCGACGCAGGCGATCGGCAACTCCGCCGTCCGTTGCGGCAGGGCCGCCAGGTCGGCCAGGGACAGGGTGTCGCGTCCGCCCGGCCAGACGATCTCCAATCGCCAGCCCGGCGGTACGACGACACGCGCGGCAGCAGCCGTACGGTTGATCGGAACGCCCTGCGGCCCGGACGCGGAACGCCACGCCAGGGGCGACACCCGACGGAGCCACGGCACGGTGACCCCGGCGGTGGCCAGCACGGCGACGCCGGCCACACCCGCCGAGGTACGCAGGAACGCACGTCGCTGCGCGTCGGGCCCCGGTGCCGCGGCCCGCACCGCGCTCCCGCGTCGCAGTGGCGTGCCCAGCGCCGCCCAGGCGACCGGCACCTTCACCGCGACGTGCAGCAGCATCGCCCCCACCACCAGCCAGGCGACCGCGTAGTGCGCCCTCGGGAAGAAGAACCCCCACGGGTACGACTGGGCGACATTGAACAGTCCCGTGACCAGTTCGAAGAACGCGGCGCTGACCAGCACCAGAACGGAGATCCGTTCGAGGGCGTGGGCGGACAACCGGATCGGCTGGCGCAGCGGCGGGCGGACAAACAGCCGGGGATAGACGCTCCACATCTTCGCCAGCAGCAACGGGATCGCCGCGACACCGGAGAGCACGTGGACGCCCTGGGTGATGCGGTACAGGTTCACCGGTCGGGTCGGCCAGGTGAACCAACCCGGAGGGTGCTGAAGGTAGTGGCTGAGCAGCCCGGTGCCGAAACACAGGCCGAACGCCACCCCGAGCCACAGACCCAGCCGGGCGGTGACCAGCGGTGAGTGCGAGGGCGCGGTGAAATCCTCGGGGGCGGGCAGGCGTGGTCGGCGGATCACGAGCGCACCAACTCGGCGAACCAGCGTGGACCGAACCGGAAACGGTCGCCGACGCGCAGGCCGGCGGCATCGGCGATGCCTGCCACCGCCTCCGCACCGACCCGCGCCCAGCGAAACGCCGGTCCCCGCCGATGCCGGTCGCCCGACGATCCGGACTGGACGAACGCCTGCCCCTGCCACTGCCCGGCCCCCGGCGGTTCCACCTCGACCACGAGCGTCCCGTCGGCCGCGATCAGGGCTCCGCACCGGCGCAGGAGTCGGACCGGGTCGCCGCCGATGCCGATGTTGCCGTCGATGAGCAGGGCGTGCGCCCACCTGCCCTCGCCGGGAAGTGGGTCGAAGACGTCGCGTCGCAGGGCGACGACCCCCCGGTCCTGGGTCAGGCGCACCGCCTCGGCGCAGATGTCCACTCCCAGTGCGACGAGGCCGCGCTGGGCGAGTGCCCGAGTCAACCGGCCGGGGCCGCAGCCGAGATCGATAGTCGGCCCGGTGCAGCGGGCGGCGACGGACTCGATCGCCGGCTCGGGCGGGCCGTGCCACCGCCGTACCGGCAGCAGGTCACGTCGCCCGTCGGCGTGCACCAACCAGTGCTCGGGTGGGGCGGCGGGCATCGGGCCGCCCGGCGTGCCCCCCAGGTTGTTGTCGGCGGACCACCCACCGAGTCTGCCCAGCGCCGCGTCGAAGCCGTTGCGACTGATCGTCGAGGTCACCGGGGGCGTCCGTCCACCAACTGGCCACCGACCGAGGCGACGGCCTCCGCGAACCGGGTGCCGGGCAGGTCGGCCGCGACGGCCAGCGCTGTCGACCAGTCGTCGACATCCCGCTGCCGGGGAAGGATCGCCGGTCGGACGCCGTGCCGGCGCAGGGCGGCGAGGGTGTGCCGACCGGTGTCGCTCGTCGACATGGGTACGTCGCGCAGCGCGGCCGCGTACCTCGGGTCGCGCAGCCCGAGTGCCCACCAGCCGCCGTCGGCCGCCGGCCCGAACACCGCCTCGTGTGCGGCGAGCAACTCCAGTGCGGTGGTGAGCAGCGGCGGCCGGATCTGCGGCGTGTCCATGCCGATCTGCAGCACCGGCTTGCCGGGAAATGCCGCAGCGGCGTCGGCGTGGGCGTTGGCGAGACGGTCGGCGAACGTGCGGCCTCGCTGCGGGAGCAGACGCCACCCTGCCAACGCGGTGGTGAGTTCGTCGCCGTACACGGCGTCGGTGAACCCACCCGCGTGGGCCAGCACGGGAATCGCCGAGTCGGTGGCACGCACCGCCGCGATGGTGTCCAACAGCGACGCCGCCGCTATCCGGGCCGCCTGGGTGGGATCCGCCGGCGGGCAGAGACGCGTCTTGGCCAGCCCGGGGACCGGCGCCTTCGCGACCAGGAGCAGAACGTTCATCGACCACCACCGGCGTCGGCGCGCAGCACACCGGCGAAGTCCCGGGTCGCCCGCCACGTGCCCCGGACCGACCCGGAGACCTTCGAGCTGGTGCCGGCGGCCCGGGGCGCGTACGCGACGTCCAGTTCGAGAATCCGCCAGCCCGCCCCGGCCGCGCGCAGCAGCAGCTCCAGCGGGTAGCCGAACGCGCGGTCGGTGACACCGAGGCCCAGCAGCGCCGCACGGCCGGCCACCCGGATCGGGCTGATGTCGTACACCGGCACACCGCGACGTCGCAGCAGCGCGGCGACGAGCGCGTTCCCGGTGCGGGCGTGCCACGGCCAGGCATCCGCCGAGACCGGCCGACGCCGCCCGACGGCGAGATCGGCCCGACCCTCCCGCACCGCGGCAACGAGCCTCGGCAACTCCGCCGGATCGAACGAGCCGTCCGCGTCGAGCACGCCGACCAGGTCCGCCTCGGCCGCCAAGAGGCCCGCGTGCACGGCAGCGCCGTACCCGCGTCTCGGCTCGTGGACGACCCGGGCCCCGTACTCGGCCGCGACGACCGGAGAGCCGTCGGTCGAGCCGTTGTCGACCACGATGGCGCGGAAGCCCGGTGGCAGCGCGCTCAGTACGGCGGGCAGCGCGGCCGCCTCGTCCAGACACGGCAGGACCACGTCGATCGTTGGGTGCATACCGGCGACGCTAGGCCCGCCACCAGCCGCCGGGACCGCTGTCGCTCCTTACGAATCGCTTACACGGCACCGGATCTTACGAGTCGCTGACGTCACACCGTCCGGCCACCGGTTTCCTGGTCGGAGGTCGTAACGTCGGCCGTCACCATGACCACGATGACCCGGCCGGGACGCTCCCGGCCCGCCGACCTGATCGTCCTCGGCGCCGAGGTGGCACTGCTCGCCGTCGCCGTCGCCGTCGGCGCACTGCTCAACCGGCAGGGTGTCCGGCTGCATGCGGACGCGGCGCCGCTCTACGCCTCCTGGCGGCCCCATCTGGGGGCCGGCACCCCCGTGGCGCTGCTCGTCGCGGCGCTGTTCGTCTGGCGGGGGACGCGCTGGGGCTCCGACACCCGGTGGCCGCGCCTACTGGGGGTCGGCTATCTCGCCTCGGTGCTCTGGACGCTGTCGCTGGCCCTGGTGGACGGATGGTCGGCGGGTTTGGCCGAACGGCTCACCGTGCAGGCCGAGTACCTGCACGAGGTGCCCCGGGTGACTGACGTCGGCGTCATGCTGTCCGGCTTCGCCGACCGGATCCTCGACTTCCAGCCCGATTCGTGGTCCACCCACTCCGCCGCCCACCCACCGGGCGCGTTACTGCTGTTCGTCTGGCTGGAGCGGATCGGACTGGGCGGCGGGACTGCCGCCGGGCTCGCCTGTGTGCTGCTCGGCGCCACCGTCACGGTGTCGGTTCCGGTGACGTTGCGGGCGCTCGGCGCCGAGGACGCGGCCCGGGCGGTGTGGCCGTTCCTGGTGCTCCTCCCGGGAGCGGTCTGGGTGGGCGCGTCCGCGGACGGGATCTTCGCCGCGGTGGTCGCGGCCGGGCTGGCGCTGCTCGCGGTGGGGGGACGGCCCGCGGCCGCGCTGGGCGGGCTGCTCCTCGGCTTCGCGCTCTACCTGTCGTACGGGTTCGTCCTGGTCGGGTTCCTCGCGTTGACGGTGGTGCTGCTCCGGGCCCGGGACCGCCTCGGTGTGCTGCTGGCCGCGGCGACGGCGGTCGCGGCCGTCGCCGCCGCGTTCACCCTCGCCGGCTTCTGGTGGCCGGACGGCTACCACCTGGTGACACGTCGGTACTACCAGGGCTGGGCGGCGGAACGTCCGTACGGTTACTGGGTCTGGGCGAACCTCGCCGCCCTGCTGCTCTCGGCCGGCCCGGTGGTCGGGCCGGCGCTGCGACGGGCGGTGACCGCCGTGTCGGTCCGACCACCGCACCGACCGTTCGCGACGGCCATCCGGCAGCGGATCGCCGGGCCCGGACCCACTGTGTGGTTGCCCCTCGCGGCGACGGCGGCCGTGCTCGCGGCGGACCTGTCCGGGCTCAGCAAGGCCGAGGTGGAGCGGATCTGGCTACCGTTCGCCGTCTGGCTGCTGGTCGCCACCGCGCACCTACCCACCGGCCACCGACGGTGGTGGCTGGCAGCCCAGGCCGCCACGGCTCTCGCCGTCAACCACCTACTGTGGACGGTGTCGTGACCGATGCCGGGTCGCGCATCACCGCGGTGGTGAAGTCGGCGACGCCAGCGGCGAAGCCGACCCGGGCGGTGAAACCGAGCAGCCGGGCGGCGCGCGCCGGGTCGGCCACGACGTGCCGCACGTCCGCCGTCCGCCCGCCCCCGACGGTCACCGGCGACGGCCCGCCCATCGCCGACGCCAACTCGCGGGCCAGCTCGCCCACCGTGTGCGGGTCACCCGAGCAGACGTTGACCGCCGTCAGGGGATCCGGTGTCGGCGTCGTCAGGGCCAGCAGGTTGGCCGCCGCCACGTCGGTCACGTGCACGAAGTCGCGCCGTTGCCGGCCGTCCTCCAGCACCCTCGGCGGTCGCCCGGCGGCCAGCGCGGACCGGAAGATCGACGCGACCCCCGAATACGGGGTGTCACGGGGCATCCGCGGACCGTAGACGTTGTGGTAGCGCAGGGCCCAGACCGATCCGCCGGTCTGCCGCGCCCAGGCGCCGGCGAGGTGCTCCTGGGCCAGCTTGGTGGCCGCGTACGTGCTGTGCGGCTCCAGCGGTGCGTCCTCGGGGACGAGACCGGGGGAGAGCGCCTGGTCGCAGCGCGGGCAGGTCGGCTCGTACCGGCCCTCGGCCAGGTCGACGGCCCGACGGCCGGCCGGCCGGACGATCCCGTGCGTCGGGCAGTGGTAACGACCCTCCCCGTAGACCACCATCGAACTCGCCAGCACCAGTCGGCGTACCCCGGTGGCGTGCATCGCCGCGAGGACGGTGGCCGTGCCGAGGTCGTTGTGCGCGGCGTACCGGGGGGCGTCGGCCGGGTCGATGCCGTGGCCGACCATTGCCGCCTGATGGCACACCGCGTCGACGCCGGCCAGTAACCGGGTCAGCAGGTCGGTGTCGCGTACGTCGCCGACCACCAGGTCGTGCCGCCCGCTCCACGGTGGCGCCGTCGCGCCGTGCGCCTCGGGCAGCAGCGCGTCCACTGCCACCACCTCGTGCCCGTCGTCGCAGAGCAGGTCGGCGACGTGTGAGCCGATGAACCCGGCCGCACCGGTGACAAGTATCCGCATTCCGGTCACCGTAGGACCTCCCGTACGCCCGCTCGGGGTTCCGCGCGCAGCCGTAAGAACCTCGCAAGCTTTGCCGGGGCGGACCTGACCCCGGCCGTGGCTACGCTGGGCCGATGGACACCTGGGGGAGACGTTGACGGCGCCGAACGGGGTAGCTCCGTGACACAGCGCGTGCTGGTGGTCGACGACGATCAGACAGTGAGCGACGTCATCCGTCGGTACCTCGAGAACGACGGCTTCCAGGTCAGCCTCGCAGCCGACGGCGCGGCGGCGCTGGTGGCGGTGGAGCGGCAGGCGCCGCACCTGGTCGTGCTCGACCTGATGCTGCCCCGGATCAACGGTCTGGAGGTGTGCCGAGCGCTGCGGGTACGACCGGACGGCGTACCGATCGTGATGCTCACCGCGCGCGGTGACGAGTCCGACCGGATCCTCGGGCTGCAACTCGGCGCGGACGACTACCTGACCAAGCCCTTCTCCCCACGGGAACTGGTGCTGCGGGTTCGTTCGGTGCTCCGCCGTGCCGGCGGTGGCACACCTCCCGAACGGCCGGAGGCGCTCACCGACGGCGCTCTGGTCGTGCACACGGCCTCCCGGACCGCCCGCCTCGCCGGTGCGGATCTGGCGCTGACGCTTCGCGAATTCGACCTGCTCGTCCACCTCATGCGCCATCCGTCCCGGGTGTTCGGCCGGGCGGAGCTTCTCGAGCAGGTCTGGGGCTGGAACTTCGGCGACCACTCGACAGTGACAGTGCACGTACGCCGGCTGCGGGAGAAGATCGAGGCCAACCCGGCCGATCCGCTGCGGATCGTGACCGTCTGGGGCGTCGGCTACCGCTACGAGCCCGCCCATGCGTGACGTACTCCTGATCTTCGCGCTCGCCCTCGGCGCGGCGCTCGCCATCGGGCTCGCCGGTGCGCTGCTGCTCCGCGCCCTTCGACGCAGCTCGATCACCGTGCACCTCAGCGTGCTGCTCACCACGACTGTGGTCGCCGTGGCCGTCGGGGTGATGGCGGTCGCGGAGGCGATGTTCCTCTCCGCCCACGACCTTGAGGTGGTCCTGATCACCGTCGCGGCGGCGGCGGTGGTCAGCCTCGCCGTCGGCGGGCACTTCGGCCGGCGACTGGCCCGCGCCGCGGTCTGGCGCGACCAGGCCCGGGAGCGGGAACGGCAACTGGAGAAGGGCCGCCGCGACCTGGTCGCCTGGGTCTCCCACGACCTGCGGACCCCACTCGCCGGGCTGAGGGCCATGGCCGAGGCGTTGGAGGACCGGGTGGTGCGTGACCCGGACACTGTCGACGAATACCACCGACGCATCAGGCTGGAAACCGACCGGATGACCCGACTCGTCGACGACCTGTTCGAGCTGTCCCGGATCAACGCCGGGGCGCTGCGGTTGTCGTTGACGGCGGTGCCGCTCGGAGAGGTGGTCTCGGACGCGCTGGCCAGCACCATCCCGCTGGCAGACGCCCGGCGGATCAAGCTCATCGCCAGCGAGTCCGGGTGGCCGACGGTTGCCGCGAGCGAACCGGAACTGGCTCGGGTCGTGGCCAACCTGCTGCTCAACGCGGTCCGTTACACCCCTGAGGACGGCACCGTACGCATCGAAGCCGGCCGGGAGGAGGACCACGCCTGGCTGTCGGTCGCCGACACCTGTGGCGGCATTCCCCCGGCCGACCTTCCCCGACTGTTCGACATCGCATTCCGTGGTGAACCGGCCCGCACTCCCGGCCGCGGTGACGGTGGGGCGTCCGGAGGGCTCGGCCTGGCCATCGTCCACGGCCTGGTCGAGGCACACGGCGGTCGGGTCGAGGTGCGCAACACCCCCGACGGCTGCCAGTTCATGGTCCGCCTGGCGACCGCCTGAGGTGGACCATCTTCAGCGGCGTCGTGGCCAAACGCGCCGAGCGGCTGGTCCTCGGCGCGGGTCCCGTCGAGCCGCTGCTGAGGCGGAGCGGACAACCTCGTCGCCTGCGCGCCGTCACACCAGCCAACGGCCATCACGCATCAGGTCACGACCGGCGATCTCGTTCTCCTCCCGCCACGCCTGTATCCGGCAAGGCGTCACGCGGAAGTACGCGTAGCGGGTCGCGCCGACCCGCGCGTCCCAGAGCTTCGCGGCGAACGCGTCGGCCAGGTCGGGGGGCACGGTCTCGCGAGAGAACGTCTCGGCGGTGCCGTCGATGAGCACCACATCGCGGGTCGTGCCGAGCGACATCCGCACCCGCCTGAAGGATTGCAGATTGCGTGCGGTCGGGCTGGACTCGGCGGTGGCCAGGATGAAGGCTGTGCCGTCCCAGAGGAAGGACAGCGGCACCAGGTAGGGGTTGCCGTCCCGGTCCGCTGAGGCGACCCAGGCGTCCAGGTCGCGGTCGAAGCGGGCGAGTGTGTCGTGCTTACGTTGCGTCGGATCGCGCGGGGGATCGGGTTCCACGTCTGCATCCTCCTTGAGATCGGCGCGGCTTCACCGGCACGGCACATGCGAGCCACCTCCGCTCTGCGGCGATCCACGAAAAACGGAGATCGTCCACCAGAACGACACTGGTCTCGCTGGTGGCCATCCGACGATGATGCCCCAGGTGCCGTGCTTAGGCATCCGGATCTGCCGTCCTCCGACGGCCTTTAGAGATCCTCGGCGAGATCGCGTGGCTGGAAGATTCCTACGATGCTGGGCACTACGCAGCTTTCGTCGACAGGTACTACCTGACCACCTGATCGGCTCAGCGAGCTGGCCGATTGCCCTCGGCGAGTTTCTTGAGGTTGAGCAGTTGTCGGCGAGCCATGATCAGGTCGCCGACGGACAGGCCGGGTGCGGCCCACCGGGTCGTCCGCATGGCGACCTTGAGCAGTAGGCGCGTCGAGTCGTGGTCCTGCGGCAGGAGGACGTAGGACATGAAGGCGCCCATGATGGTGCTCGTCAGGTGTCTGCCGGGGTCGACAGAGACGATCGTGCCGAGTTTTCGTCCGCCAGCGGTGGTGAACGCCTCTCCGACCTGGGGCTCGGGCAGGCCCTCCAGGTGGCGAGGGGAGCGGTGGCCGAGGTTGTCGATCCAGTCGTACGAGTAGGGGCCAAGCCTGATCTGGGCTACCCACTGCCACACCGTTGCGGCGGGCACGTCGATCCGTACTCCCCGCCACGCCTGCAGGGTGGGTGAGACGACGAAGTCGTCGCAGGGATAGGCGCGCAACGTTTCGCTGGCTGTCACACCCCACCGGTCACCGATCATGCATCCATCATCCGCCCTGTGGCAGGTCGACGAGTCCACGGCGAGCATCGTCGGGCGTGAGTCGATGTCGGACGAGTGGGGCTGCGGCTCAGTCGACCCGCTGGGCCAGCACCTGCCCTGGCCAGGAACCGACCAGGAAGGTTTCGGTGGGAGTGAACCCGTGGCGCTCGTAGTAGGCCACCAACTCGCCGCCTCCGCCCGCCCAACAGTCGACCCGGAGCAACCGCACGCCAGCTCGCCGGGTTTCCTCCACCGCGTGCGCCAACAGAGCCGACCCGAGTTTCCAGCCGGCGAATCGTCGATCGGAGACCAGGAGGCGGACGTACCGCTCGGGCTCCTCCGCAGGCGCGATCGGAATCCGCGGGTCGGGCCCGGAGTCCAACACGAGAGCTGCGGCCGAGGTCCCGTCCACTTCCGCTATGTACGGGATGTTCTCGGTCAGATACCGATCGACCTGGGCAGCCCGTTCGGGCTTCTCGGAGAACGGCTCGGTGCCCCACTGCTCGGTGTTGCCGCGGTCGTTCATCCAGGCCACCGCCGAGTCGAGCATGTCCAGTACGGCAGAGGCGTCGGCCGGGCCGCCGCGTCTGATCCGTACGTCGCGGGTGGTGTCGTCCATGGCGGAATGGTAGTCGGCCGGTCGACCCAGGCCTGTTGATGCTTCGTCATCGGATGTTCGGCATCGCGTCGACTCGGATCGATAGTGTGCGCGGTGGCCGCCACCGACGGCGGTTCGTGCGAAGGGACGTCGATGCGCAGGACAACGGACGGGTGGGCCCGTGCCCTGGGCGCGGTCGCGCTGGTGGCGGCGCTGCTGCCGGCAGCCCCGGCGGCTGCCGCGAGCGTGGGCTTCAAGGCGGCCACGCTGAACATCTACTACGGGTTGAGCCAGGCGGACTTCGCGCACGACCTGAACCTGATCGCGTCCAGGGCCGACCTCGTCGGTCTCAACGAGGTCGGTGCCCGTAGGGCGTTCCTGACGAGCTGGGCTGCCGACAACGGCTGGTGGTTGTACGCGCCGGGCGGGACCAACCAGGCTGGCGAGGCCCTGATCGCGAAGAAGAGCATGTTCGACGTACTCGACAAGGGTTCGATCTTCGTCTGTGACACGAACGGTCCGGGCGAGGTGCCCCCGGCGCGGTACAACAACTGGGTCAAGTACCGGCACAAGGCCAGTGGCCGCAACGTGACCCACATCAACGCCCACGCGGTGGCCAGTATCGAATCCAACGGGCGGCCGGAGGACCTGCCGCGCACCCGGTGCGCCGAGGCGCAGTTCCAGGGTCTCAGGGAACTGGCAGTCGACAAGCAGGACGAGGGCCAGGTCATCGTGAGTGGTGACCTCAACGTCGACTTCAGCGCCGACCGGAGCTACGGGTACGCGAAGTTCCCGTGGCAGGTCTTCGAGGCCAACGAGCTGCCGAACCTGCGCTCGAACTACAACCTCCTCGGCGAGAAGGGCACCGGAACGCACGGCAACCGGCACATCGACTACGTCTACTTCTGGAAGCGGTTGCCCGAACACCAGCTGATGTGGATGACCGACTACGACGTCGTCGGCGGCACCAGGTCCGACCACAACGGCGTCGCCGCCACGTTCACCATCCAGAGCTGACTTTCCGCCCTCCGCCGGCTACGAGTCCCGTCGTTCGGGATGTCCCCGGAAGACGGTCAGGCCAGCGATCGGCTAACCACCATCGAGCCCTACTCTGCCCGCCACGCCGCCAGCGCGCGTACCGCTGTCGACGACACCACCGCCAGTTCGGGCTGGGCCGGCAGAAACACCGTGGGTACGCCCAGCGACTGGTTCATGGCGGCGAGCTGGTACTCGGCCCGGAGGTCCGTGGTGTTGCGCACCCCGCGGCGCGCTCGTACCCGTTCGGCGGTCGGTGCCGTCGACCGCGACGACTCCGGTTTCACTGCCGTACCACCCGCAGAGCATCGTTGATGACCTGCTCCGAGGCGATTGGGGCCCACGAGGCGAACAGGTCCCGGAAGTAGGCCGCGTGGCGTTCGGCCGTCGCCGGATCGTGCTCGATGACGTCCAGTTCGTTGACGATGCTCAGGTCCACGAGACACCGACGTTGAGTCTCGTCCGGTGTCCGCACCTCACGCGTGAAGCGATCGAACACTTCGCCGGTCCTGGCCAGCCCTGGCCAACTGCGTCCACGGTCGCAGGAGCCGTACAGATAGACGAGCTCCTCGGCATTGGCGCCAACGAGATCCCGCAGCACGGCACGATCGGCCCGATCAAGCAGGGTGACGTCGAATCCGTCGGTGCCGTAGGCGGCGTGGGTGAGGCCGGCGGCCTGCACGTGACTGTCGCAGCCGAGCAGGGCGAGTCGTTCGCTCACCCGACACAGGTGGGCGTACAGATTGCCGCCGGGGTGGGCGACCCGTTCGGCGCCGTGCCGGCGGAGCCAGACCCGAACGCCCTCGTCGGTGTTCATGGTTCGACTGTAGGTATCGGCCGGTGGATCGGTTGTGCTCGGAGCGTGGGCGATATGTCACAGCCGCGCGGCCATGTCCCGCGAGCCGCGCTCGATCTGCTCGGCTTGACACTCATCGATGCGATCGCTAACACTTGTCCGCAACGCGACGTTAACGAACCGAACACATTCCACGTGTGATCGTGCGCCCCTTCACGGAACCGCATGCGGAGACACCACTCGTCAGCACCGCCTGAAGTCAGAGTCCAGAGATCGGCTAGTTGTGTTAACGCTAACATAGATGATCTTGCGGAAGGGGGCCTGGATGGTGGTTCCACGGCGCGGAGCAGCGACATTGCTGCCGGACGCATCGACCAAGCGCCTGCGTGCCCTCCTCGTGCTCTGCACCGTGGCCGCCGCGGCCGTCGTGGTGATGACCGACGGGCCGGCGAATGCCGCCACGCTGCCGACCGGCACCGTCTCACTGGAGGCGGTCAACCAGGCCGGACGCTACGTGAGGCACATCGACTATCTCGGTCAGCTCGACCCGGTCGCCTCCAGCAGCACCAACCAGACCAAGCTGGACGCCACCTTCACCGTGGTCAACGGCCTGGCGTCGCCGACCTGCTACTCGTTGCAGACCAGGACCGGCCTGTTCCTGCGGCACCGCGACTACCGACTCCGGGTCGACCCGAACACCGGCGACGCGGGGTTCCGGGCCGACGCCACCTTCTGCGCGGTGGACGGCTCGGTGAGCGGATCGGTGGCGCTCACCTCGTACAACTACCCGAACCGACGGATCCGGCACCGCGACTTCGCGCTCTGGCTCGACGCCTACCAGGACACGGCAGCGTTCCGGGCGGACAGCTCCTTCCGACTCGTCGCGCCCTGGGCGCCCAGGACCACGAAGGGCCCGGTGATTCCGGGCCTCTTCGCCGACCCGCACCTCGCTGTCTTCAACGGCCGCTACTACCTGTACCCGACCACCGACGGCTACGCGAGCTGGTCCGGCACCTACTACAAGGCGTTCTCCTCCACCGACCTGGTCAACTGGACCGACCACGGCGTCGTCCTCGACCACGGCCCGGACGTGTCCTGGGCGGACAACTCGGCCTGGGCGCCCGCGGTGGCCAGCGCCAACGGCCGCTACTACCTGTACTTCAGCGGCGGCGCGGCCAGCGGCAACACCGCCAAACAACTGGGCGTCGCGGTGGCCGACAGCCCCACCGGGCCGTTCCGCGACGCGCTGGGCCGTCCGCTCATCCGCAGCGACCAGTTTCCCGGCGGGCAGGCGATCGACCCGATGGTGTTCACCGACGACGACGGGACGTCCTACCTGTACTGGGGGCAGGGCGTGGCACGGGCGGTGCGGTTGAACTCCGACCTGGTCTCCTTCGACACGGCGCAGGCACGGGTCGTCACCCCCTCGGGCTACAACGAGGCACCCTTCGTGTTCAAGCGCAACGGTCTCTACTACTTCATGTGGTCCGAGAACGACACGCGCAGCGAGGACTACCGGGTCGCGTACGCCACCGGCTCCTCACCCCTCGGGCCGTGGACCCGGCGCGGTGTGGTGTTGCAGAAGCGGCTCGACGTCGGCATCAGGGGCACCGGTCACCACTCAGTGGTCCGGGCGCCCGGCAGCGACACCTGGTACATCGCCTACCACCGGTTCGCGGTGCCGGCCGGCAACGGCACCAACCGCGAGACCGCCATCGACCGGATGGAGTTCGACACCGACGGCACCATCCGCACCGTCGTGCCGACCCTCTAGCTGACTCGTACGCCCCTGCGCGAAGGAGAGAGACACATGTCGAGAGTCCTCGCCCGGCTCGGTGCGGTCGCGGTCGCCGCATGCCTGCTGTTCACCACCTGGTCGGCGGCGACACCGAAGGAGGCGGCCGCGCTCGATCCGACAGTCGGCTACCTGATGGCGCACTTCACCGGCGAGTCCTCGACCGACCAGCAGATCTACCTCGCCCACAGCACGGACGGCCTGCGCTGGAACGACCTGAACAACGGTGGCCTCGTGCTGCGGTCCACCGTCGGGACCCGTGGCGTCCGCGACCCCGCCCTGATCCGCTCGCCAGCCGGCGACCGGTTTTGGATCATCGCCACGGACCTCTGCATCGGGTGCGGTCAGGACTGGTCGACCGCGATCAACAACGGCAGCCGCAACCTCGTCGTGTGGGAGTCCACCGACCTGATCAACTGGTCGGCACCGTGGCTGCTGAACGTCGCCAGCGCGATCCCGGACGGGCGCAACGCCTGGGCCCCGGAGGCGATCTGGAACCCGGCCACCGGCGACTACGTCCTCTACTGGGCAACGAACGTCCCGCTCAACGGGGCGACCAAGCACCGCATCTACTACGCGCGTACGGCGAACTTCCGCAGCGTCACCACCCCGCAGGTCTACGTCGACCGGCCGGGAAACCAGGAGATCATCGACACCCAGATCGTCGAGGTGCCGACCGGCGTCGGGGCCTACCGCTACGTCCGGGCCTCCCGGGACGGCCAGATCGCCCTCGAAGGCAGCAACTCCATCCTCGGCACCTGGACCAGTCTCGGGAACCTCTCCGGCATCGGGCTGACCGGCTCCCAGGTTGAAGGCCCGATGTGGATGAAGATGAACACCCGCAACGAGTGGGTCCTCTACCTCGACCAGTACTCCAGCGGACGCGGCTACCTACCGGTCCTGACCACCGACCCGTCGAACCCGGGGAGCTACCGACTCCCGACGTCCGGCTCGTACGGCATGGGTGGCACCCGGAAACGGCACGGATCGATTCTCAACCTGACCGCAGCCGAACAGAACCGGGTGCTCGCCCGCTGGCCCGCCACCACTGTCAACCGGCTCCAGTCGTACAACTTCCAGGACCGGTACGTGCGGCACTACGACTACGACGTCCGCATCGACCCGAACGTCAGCCCCGCCCAGGACGGCCAGTGGCGGCTGGTGCCCGGCCTGGTCGGCTCCGGCACCGTCTCCATCCAGTCGGTCAACTACCCGGGCTACTACCTGCGCCACTACGGGTTCGACTTCCGGTTGGAGGCCAACGACGGCACCGCCACCTTCGCCGCCGACGCCACCTTCCGGCAGGTCGCCGGCCTCGCCAACTCCTCGTGGACGTCGTTCCAGTCCTACAGCCACCCGGACCGCTACATCCGGCACTACGCCTACCTGCTCCGGCTCGACTCGGTGCCCGATGCGCAGAGCCGTGCCGACGCCACCTTCCGCCTGACCAGCTGAACCTGGTCCCTCTTCAAGGAGTTCCGACTGTGGCACTACATCGACGGGTGCTCTCCGCCCTGGTGGCCGCGTTGACGGCGATGGTTGGCATCGTCGCCGTCGCGTCGTCGCCGGCCACCGCCGCCACCAACCAGTTCCGAGGCATGAACTGGGCCGTGTTGGGTGACAACTTCAAGACCGGGCCCCTCGTCGTGCAGGGCCTGAGCGCGTCCGACAGCAACGCGACGGTGCGGGCCAAGGCCAACGCCCTCTACGACGACATGGCGTCCACCATGGGGATCAACACCATCCGGCTGCCCGTCAACACCCACACGGTGGGTACGGCCTGGTGGGAGGCGTACCGAGGCGCCATCGACGCCGCCACCGAGCGCGGCTTCAAGGTCATCCTGGCGTACTGGGAGGACGGCGCCGCCTCCGGCGGCCGGATCACGAACCTCGCCGCGTGGAACGCGATGTGGTCCACGGTGACCAACACGTACGGCACGAACACGAACGTCTACTTCGAGCCGATGAACGAGCCGCACGGCTACAGCTCGACCGAGTGGCGCAACGTCGCCGCCAACTGGCTCACCTACCACTACTCGGCGGTGCCCGGCCGGGTGCTCATCGGCGGTACCGGTTTCAGCCAGGACCTGCGCGACATCTGCAACGACAGCCGCTTCAACTCGACGCTGCTGTCCTTCCACTACTACGCCTTCTTCTACGGCGCGATGACCTACGACGCCTTCCGCAGTCACATCCAGACCCGCCTCGGCAACTGCGCCTCCCGGGCGGTCGCGACCGAGTTCGGCGCGCCGATGAACGACGGTCGCAACTACGCCGACGCGGGCAGCACCGACAACTTCGTGCGCTACATCCGCGCCATGGCCCAGGTCATGCGCGACAACCAGATGGGCGGCACCTACTGGCCCGCCCTCGGTGGCAAGACCGGCACCATCGGCTACGACTGGTACTCGATGTACTCCCTCACCGGCAGCGGCACCGACCTCAACCTGACCGTCCGCAACACCTCCGGCGCGGACCGGATCCGGTACGGCTGGGGCGACACCATCGGCGGCGGCGACCCGACGACGCCCCCGCCGTCGACCGGAACCTTCTACCGGATCACCGTGCGACACAGCGGCAAGGCCATGGACGTCCAGCAACCGAACACCGACAACGGTGCCCGCGTCGGCCAGTACACGTACGGCGGCAATGCCTGGCAGCAGTGGCAGTTCCAGGACGCCGGCAGCGGCTACTGGCGCATCATCAGCCGACTCAGCGGAAAGTGCCTCGACGTGGTGAGCGCGTCGACCGCCGACGGTGCCGAGCTCGTCCAGTACACCTGCGGCACCGGCACCAACCAGCAGTTCCAGATGGTCACCAACGGCAGCTACTTCCAGCTCCGCGCACGACACAGCAACAAGTGCGTGGACGTACCGGCAGCGGCGACCGCGGACGGGGTGGTCCTCAAGCAGTACGCGTGCAACACCGGCACCAACCAACAGTGGTCACGTACCGTCGTCTGACGGCCACGCGTCGCCCCCGGGTCGCAGCCCCGGGGGCAGACGGGCAGGAACGACAGTCCCGACGTGGCGGGGGAGCATTCGCCTGGGCCTGGCGTTGCGCTACCGTCAAGGCGCGCACCCCGGCGTGGGTCAGTCCGCGGCCGCCGGCCGCCGATGGCCCGTAGGACACCACCAGATCCAAGGAGAACCCGATGCCGGATCCCGAGCCGAGCCAGGACGCCCCCGCGGTGGCTGCCGACACCTCGACAGCAGCCGAGACGGAAGCCGAGACCGACGCGCCTGATGTTCCCGCGAATCGTGCTGCCCGGCGCGCGAAGGGCAAGGTCGCCTCACCGCAACCGCATGGGAAGTCGCAGCAGTTCGGCGGGCGGGGCTCGGTCCAGGGCCCTCGCCAGTGGGGTAACCGCCGAAGCGGCTGATCGGCCGGGCACGGGCATCGGCGGTACGTCGTCGGGGCGGAAGCGGCCCGCCCGGTGGCGACGGGCCGGGGGAGGGAGCGAGGGTGGCGCAGCGGAGAGCACTTGTGGTCCGGGGTGGCTGGGAGGGACACCAGCCGGTCGAGGCGACCGAGTTGTTCCTCCCCTTCCTCGAACGTAGCGGCTATGCCGTCCGCGTCGAGGAGTCGACAGAGATCTACGCCGACGCCGCCGAGATGGCCGGGACCGACCTCGTCGTTCAGTGCATGACGATGTCGCAGATCACCGCGGAACAGGTGGCGGGCCTCAGCGCGGCGGTCATCGCCGGCACGGGCTTCACCGGCTGGCACGGCGGCATCGTGGACTCGTTCCGCGCGTCAGCCGAGTACCTGCATCTGGTGGGCGGTCAGTTCGCCACCCATCCGGGCCTGGAGCCGTGTGAGCGTCACGGTGGCCCGGAAGACAACTTCCTGCCGCACGCGGTGCGCATCACCGATCTCGGTCGGGAGCACCCCGTCACCTCGGGCATCGAGGACTTCGACCTGGTCACCGAACAGTACTGGGTGCTGCACGACGACCTCATCGACGTGCTCGCCGTCACCACCCACCCGACGCAGGCGTGGCATCCGTGGCACCGCCCGGTCACCTCGCCGGCGATCTGGACGCGCCTCTGGGGGGCCGGACGCATCGTCGTGACGACCCCGGGCCACAGCCTGGACGTGCTGGCGCACGCCAGCGTCCGTACCGTCATCGAGAGGGGCATGGTGTGGGCGACCCGCACCGCGTCGGCGTCGTAGGTCTCGGGGTCATCTCCCGCGCCTACCTCGACACACTCGTCGACCACCCCGAGGTGAGCATCGCCGCGGTGGCCGACCTCGACGCTTCCCGGTCGGCAGCGGCCGCGGCCACGATCCCCGGAGCCGAGGCGATGAGCGTCGAGCGTCTGTTCGACCGCCCGGACGTGCAGACGGTGCTCAACCTCACCATCCCCGCCGCGCACGCGGACATCGCGCTGGGTGCGATCGACGCCGGCAAGAACGTGTACGTCGAGAAGCCGCTGGCCGTGACGTTCCCGGACGGCCGCTCGATCATCGGACGGGCCGCGTCGGCCGGCGTCCGCGTCGGGTGCGCGCCGGACACCGTCCTCGGTACGGGGACGCAGACGGCGCGGGCGGCGATCGACGGCGGGCTCATCGGACGCCCGATGTCCGCGTCGGCAGTCATGGTCACCCCTGGGCACGAACGCTGGCATCCCCACCCCGATTTCTACTACGCCCCCGGCGGCGGCCCGATGCTCGACATGGGGCCGTACTACATCTCGGCGCTCATCCACCTGCTCGGGCCGGTCCGGGCGGTGACCGGAGCCGCCAGCCGCCTGCGCGCCGAGCGTGTCATCGGCTCGGGCCCGCGCACCGGCCAGCGGATCCCGGTGGGGGTGGACACCCACCTCACCGGCGTCCTCGAGCACGTCAACGGGGCGCTCTCCACCATCACGACGAGCTTCGACGGCGTCCGGACGACGGCCGCCCCGATCGAGGTGCACGGGGAGGCCGGCACGCTCGCCGTGCCCGATCCGAACTACTTCGACGGGGAGGTCCGCCTCTTCGCGCTCGGCGGCACCGAGTGGCGTGCCCTCGAACCGCTGGCCGGTTACGCCGAGGGTTCCCGGGGCGTCGGTCTGATCGACCTTGTCCGGGCCGACGATCGGCGTCCGCCGCGTGCCGGCGGGGACGTCGCACTGCACGTACTCGAAACGATGACCAGCCTGCTCCGCTCGGCGGCGGAAGGCCAGCGGGTCGAGCTGACGACCACCGCGCAGCGACCCGCACCGGTTCCGCTCACGCCGGTCGAGGACTGGAAGGCGTACGACGCGAAGGTTCGCTGACGAGGGCCGACCCGTGCTGGTCTCGTGGTCACCGTGCACTGCCGAAGTGGTGGGTGAGCGAGGCGTGCAGCGTGGTGGCGTCCCCGGCGGACCAGGCGATGAAGCAGTCGGGGCGTACGAGCATCGCGGTCGCCGTCGTGCCCTCCAGTGGGCCGGTGACCACGTCGACCCGGTCTCGCCAGGGCGCGGCGATCCCGGCGAAGGCGCCAGTGGAGTCCAGCAGCAGCGGCCGGCCGGTACGGGTCAGTTCGGCGAGGCGTGTCGCGCCGTCGTCGGTGTGCACGACGACGTCGGGGGCGTAGCTGCCGGCCAACGGGTCGGTGGGGTCGGCGGGGTAGCGGACGTCGGCGCCGGACATCAGCGCCGCGACGTGCCCGGTCACCTCCGGCTTTCGCAGCAGTTCGGCGAACAGTTCCCGCAGACCGGTGACGTCGTCGCCGGGAGCGATGAGCGCCGACTGCGCCCGGGTGGACATGACGACCCGTTCGGCGACGGGGCGACGCTCACTCTCGTAGGTGTCGAGCAGGCCCTGCGGTGCCCAGCCACGCACTGTGGCGGCGAGCTTCCAGCCCAGGTTCACCGCGTCCTGTAGGCCCAGGTTGAGGCCCGGGCCGCCGATCGCGGGGTGCACGTGCGCGGCGTCGCCGACGAGCAGCACACGGCCGGCGCGGTAGCGGGCGGCGATGCGGGTGTTCTGCCCGGTCGACCGTCGCAACAGGCCGGGGCCGTCAGGCGCGCCGAGGGGAAGGTCGGCCCCGAGCACCCGGGCGACGCTGGCGCGCAGCTCCGCCAGGCTCATCGGGGCCTCGTCGTGTGATGGCGGGTCGGGCCACTTCGTCGTGCTCAGGATCGCCGGGCGGCCGGGGAACGGGGCCCAGGCGATCAGGCCACGCGCCGTGCGGGTGTGCCGGAACGGCGGGACGACGCCGTAGCCGGGGGCGCGCAGGCCGCCGGTCTCGGGGTCGAGGAATGACGCGGGCACGGTCACCGTGGCGGTGCGGGAGATCGACCGGTCGCTGGTGACACCGGGAAAGTCGATGCCGGCGAGGCGGCGCACCACACTGCGGCCCCCGTCGGCGCCGACGACGTACCTGCTGGTGAGCTGCGTACCGTCGGCGAGGTGGACCTCGACCGCGTCGCCGCGTTGACGGAGGTCGACGACCTCGTGGCCGCGGCGCAGGTCGATGCCGAGTTCGGCGGCTCGGGCGGCGAGACCGGCCTCGAGCTGGGCCTGCGGTACGCCGAGCGCGTAGTGCGGGTTCTCCGCGAGCATCGTGAGATCCAGCGGGAACGCGCCGAAGGTGAATGCTGGTTGGGGGGTCGGCGGGGTGCTCTCACCGCTGAGTCGCTCGTAGAGGCCACGCCGGTCGAGCAGGCGGACGACCTGGCCCACGAGACCGTTGGCGCGCGGCTCGCCGGTGGGCGCGGGGTGGCGTTCGAGGACGACGGGGTGTACGCCGGCGAGGGCCAGTTCGCAGGCGAGCATGAGGCCGTTGGGGCCGGCTCCGACGATTGCGACATCGATCACTGTGGTGATCCCTTCGGGGTGTGCGTCATCGTCACGGCGGGCGCGGCGCGTGGCCGGCCCGCCGCGGGAGGGGGACGCGGCTGGGGACGTGGGTGCGGGTTACCTGCTGCGCGAGGGCGCAGCTTCGTCAGCGAGGTGGGGCCGGGAGGCCGGCGGCGACCTGGGTGAAGGCGTCGGTGATGAGGTGTTCGATCGGGGCGGGCGGATCGGCGCTGTCGAGGTAGTGCTGCATGGCGACGCCGACGGCGGCGCTGGCGGCGGCCGCGACGAGCCTCGGATACATTTCGGTGGCGAGGTCGGTGCCGGTGCGCTCGGCGACCGCGGCGGCGAGTTCGGCTTCGGCGACCGCGGCGGCGCGCAGCCGTTCGCCCTGTAGGGCGGGCTCGGCGAGCATGGTGCGCACCCCGGTGACCCACTGGGTGTGGGCGGGGGAGGGCATCGCCTCGACCTCGGGGCCGCGGGTGAACTGCTCCAGAGCGGCCTTGGTGAGCGCCACCCAGAGCTGCTCGTCGGCGGGGCGTTCGCGCAGCGCGGCGGCGGTGCGCAGGCTGCGGTCGAGGTGGCGGGACGCGATGGCCTCGGCCTTGCTGGCGAAGTAGTTGTTGAAGGTGCGCGGGGAGACACCGACAGCTTCGGCGATGTCCTCGACGCGGACGTTGTCGTAGCCGCGCTCTGCGGCCAGGTGGATCGCAGCCCAGCCGAGCGCCGCCCGCGTCTCGGCCTTCTTGCGCTCCCGCAGCCCCGTCATGCCGCAACGGTAGCACTAGTTGCGTGATCGGCAAATATGCGCGGCACGCAAAAATATCCGCTGGGGTGGGTCGGTCGTTCCGAACACCGACAATGGCGGAGTGGCCCCCGCCTTCGTCCTGCACCACCACCGCAAACCACGACCGCACTTCGACCTGCGGCTCGAGGAGGACGGCGTGCTGCGCTCGTGGGCGGTGCCCCGCGGTCTGCCGGACAGCCCCAGCGACAACCGGCTCGCGATCGCCGTGCCCGACCACGACCTCGCGCACCTCACCTACGAGGACGTCGACAAGTCGATAGCCGACATCGGCACCTGGGAAGAGCATGATCGCAGCGACCGACGGATGCTGTTCACCCTGCACGGTCGCACCGGTCGCCGACGGTACGCGCTCATCCGCACGGGCGAGGGGTGGCTGCTCCACCTGACGAAGGAGCAGCACCCGGACGACACCCGCGATGCGGCGGACGAACGGCGATAACGGTCAGCGGGACCCCGACACAGGCCCTACCATCGCCGGCATGGCGACACGGCTTGTGCAGATCAACATGAAGGCTCGGAACGACTCCACCCTCGGCGGTTTCTGGGCGCAGGTGCTCGGCTGGGCAGTCTCCACCGAGGGCCCCGGCGTGACCAATCTCGAACCCGTGGGCTTCGTCTATCCCGACCCCGTCGCCGTCTGCATCGACCTCGTCGTCTCCTCGGAGCCCAAGACGGTGAAGAACCGGGTGCACGTGGACCTCGCCACCACCTCGACGGCCCACCAGGCACAGCTGATCGCGCGTTTGACGGACCTCGGCGCAACGGCTGCCGACATCGGCCAGGGTGACGTGCCGTGGACGGTCATGGCCGACCCGGAGGGCAACGAGTTCTGCGTGCTGGAACCCCGAGGGCTCTACCGGGACACCGGGCCGATCGCCGCCGTGGTGGTCGACTGCGCCGACCCGCGAGCCATGGCCCGCTTCTGGAGCGAGGCCACGGACTGGACCCTGCACGAGGTGACCGACAAGGGTGCGAGACTGCGCTCCGCCAAGGGCGTCGGCCCCTACCTCGAGTTCGTCCGCACACCTGACGCCAAGAGTGGATGGAACCGCGTCCACCTCGACGTCCGCCCGTATCCCGGTGACGACCCGGAGGCCGAGGCGGCCAGGCTACGGACTCTCGGCGCGACGCCCATCGACCTGGGTCAGGACGTCCCGTGGAGAGTCCTCGCCGACCCGGAGGGCAACGAGTTCTGCCTCCTCACCCCCAGCTGACCCACCGAGGAACGCTGCCGCACGCGGACGTTGGCATCAGGGCAACACCGCTCTATGGTGGGGGGATGCCGCCGGTGACCTTCCGCTCGCCCGCCGCCACCGAGGTGGCGGTGGGTGGTGCTGTTCGCGTGCCGACGGCGACCCGCCCCGAGGCCGACATGCGGGTGCCGGTTGTCCGCGCGTCGCGCATCGCGCCCACGCACACCACGTCGAGCCCGATGCGAAATGGCCGAGGCCCACCCGCGTAGTCGTTGCACACCCAGAACGACCGCCAGGGCGAAGCTATCCAAGCTTCGGCCCTTTTTGTTTTTCCGCCCCTCTCGAAAGGCAGATCATGAGCGTCGATCATCGTCGTGTTCCCGACCAGGGTTGGCTAGCTGACCTGCGAGCGTCCCTGGCTGACGACTTCGCCACGCAGACGGCCCGGCTGCGGGAACTGACCGAGCTGAACGCGGACACCGGCGACCCCGGCGAGGCCCACAACCAGGCCGCGCTGCTGCTGGCCACCCGCCAGAACATCGAGCAGATCACCGGCGCGCTGAGCCGGATCAGCGACGGCACCTACGGTGCCTGCCAGAGGTGCGGCCGGAGCATCCCGGCCGAGCGACTCGAGATCCTCCCGCACGCCCGCTTCTGCGTTCCGTGCCAGGAGAAGCAGAACAGGTGACGTCCCGGTGTGGCTGCCGTACCGCCGGTGCGGCAGCCACACCGGCACCTGCAAGCAAGGCAGCGGCGTGCGTTCGTCGGGGTGACCTCCGGTCCGCCGACCACTCGTGCCGGCAGCGGTTGCGAGCGGATCTCCGTCGCGTTACGTTGAGATGCCATCGACGATCGTCTACATCGTTAGTACGGGGGTCGCATGTCCACGCCTGTCACTCGTCGCACCGTTCTGGCCGGAGGAGCCGGTGCCGCCATCGGCTTGGCAGTGCCCGGCCCCGCCGCCCACGCCAGTGGTCACCAACCCACGAGTGTGCGCTTCACTCTCGACGCGACGACACTGGACGGCGGTGAGCAGGTCACCTCGGTCACCCTCGACACCGGCCGGCTCGGGCCGATCGACCCGACCACGCTGACCCCCGCAACGTTCACGGTGCACGCCAAGGCCACCAGCCCGATCCCGATCGCTCCGGGCGACCTGATCTTCAGCGAGTACGACCTGGACCGTACGGTGACCGCCGCCCGGCTCGACCGGCAGGGCAACATCGTTCTGGAGTTGAGCCACGCCGAAGGTCAACCCGGCGGTGGCACCCTCGGCTACATCGTGAGCAGGGGCCGCAACGTCCAGCTGGACCTCGTCTACACCATCACGCAGAACAGGCCGATCGTCCGCCGGCACGGCTCGCCGCTCACCATCACGCGCTTCGTCCAGGGTCGACTGTCGAATCCCGAGGTCGACGCTTTCAGCCACCACATCTCGGGCTCGGGCCTGAAATACCGGCTCTACTCGCCGGACCACACGCCCCGGCACGGTCGGCGGCCGCTGATCGTCTGGCTGCACGGCGGCGGCGAAGGTGCCTCACTGCGCGACGACTACTACGACAACGAGACGACACTGCGCGCCAACCGCGGCGCCCTCGGGTTCGCCACCCCGCAGGCCCAGCGGATCTTCTCCGGCGCGTACGTCGTCGCTCCGCAGAGCACCTCCTACTGGATGGAGGACGGCCCCCGCTTCGCCCCGCTGATTCGCGAGATCGTCCAGGATCTCGTACGCCGCAAGCGTGTCGACCCAGACCGGATCTACGTGGTCGGGTGCAGCAACGGTGGCTACATGTCCCTGGAGATGACAGTCGCCTACCCCGACCTGTTCGCCGCCTCGGTGCCGATCTGCGGCATCGTCGAGCCGCTCAGCGGAGAGGGCCCGCCGCTGGTCACCGACGCGGAGCTGGCGGCGATCCGGACCCCCACCTGGCTGGTCACCTCCCGAGACGACGACACAGTGCCACCCGAGACGAACACGGTCCACGCCCACGACCTCATCCCGGGGTCCCTGATCTGCCTGTACGACCGCGTCGTCTGGAACGGCTACCAGTTCCCCGGCCACTGGTCCTGGATCTACGTGGCCCGCAACGACCCGAGCATCAACGGCACCCACATCTGGCAGTGGATGGCCCGCCGGCACCGCTGACCTGCCCTCCAACGCCACGCGTACCTGCCGCGCCGATGCTCCGGCGCGGCAGGTGCGTCACTGCTTGCGGCGTAGCTCGCGCAACACGCCGTGCCGGCGCACCGCCCACGCGAGGCGCCGGACGCGCGGATGGAGCACGAACAGCACCGCCGCCCGGCGGATCAGGCCGAACCGGTTGTCACTCAGCTGATTCTCGATCGCCTGCCAGATCAGCTCGCGCACCTTGGCGCTGGCAAGCACCGCCCGTACCTCATGGCGCACCACCGGATCCTCGGCCGCCGAGGCGACGGCGGCAGCCAGACCCGGGCGGTCCGCCAGCGGCTCCACCGCCGCCGCGACGAGCGGCCCGCGTACCTCGTCCCGCTCCAGCAGCAGCAACACCGCTTCCCGAATCTCCACAGTGTCCAGGCCGGACCGCAGCAGGTTCAGCAGGCTGCGCTCCACCTCATGGTCATGGTCCGGAACGGACAGCGTGGCCAGCAGCCCCGCGATCTCCTCAAGGTCGACGACGTGCCGTACCCCGGAGCGGAACTCCGGCAGCTCCCATGCGACCTGAAGAGCCTTGACAAGATTGCGGTCCATGGGTCATCCGCTACCCGCTGGCGCCGGCCGACGAAACCCCGCGACCGGCCCGGGCTGCGGGCAGCCGGGATGCCCGCCTGACGGGTCACTCCAGGTGGAAGGTGGCCGAGGCGCGTTCGGCGCTCGAACTGACCGGCTCGATGTAGAGCAGCCCGTCCCGGTGGCGCACCTGGCGGCCCGGGAAGTTCTGCGACTCCAGGGAAATGCCGGTGCTGTCGGCGAGGCCGGCCTGACGACGGAAGCTCGCGTCGCCGCCGAACAGCGCCGAGCCGTCGTTCTTCTCCACGTACAGTGCGTAGCCCCGGTGGCGCAGGTAGTAGCCGGGGAAGTTTGTCGACTCCAGCGACACCGACCCGCCGCCGGCGAGACCGGTGACGATGCGGAACTGCGAGTCGGCCAGGTTCGTCACGTTCGGCTCGAGCCGCGCCCGGTAGTCGTAGTGCCGGATGTAGCTGCCGGCCTGGTCATGAGAGCGCAGCCGCGCCGGTGTGGCCCCGTCGGGCACCGGAATGCCGAAGTTCGGGGTGCCGTCGGCGTTCCAGTACACCTTCTGCAACCTCGTGCGTCGGTTCGGGTCGTTGAGCGGGTCGCCGGTGATGTCGCGGTAGTTACGATCGTGGTAGACGAGGATGTCGCTCTGCCCGTCCTCGGAGACGGTGAACGAGTTGTGGCCGGGGCCGTACTGGCCGGTGGCCGCGTTGCTGGCGAACACCGGGGTGGGGCTCTTGCTCCAGGAGGCGGCGTCGAGCAGGTTCGCGGTGGCGGAGGCGCTCAGCATCCCGAGGCAGTAGTTGGCGTCCGTGGCGCTGGCCGAGTAGGTCAGGAAGAGCCGGCCACCGCGCTGGACCACCGCCGGTCCCTCGGCGACCCGATAGCCGCGGGTCTCCCAGTCGTACGTCGGGACGACCAGCCGGGTCACAGTGCCCGTGATCTGCCACGGATTGGCACCCATTCGGGCGAGGTAGACGTTGGAGTTGTTGGAGATGCCCGGTTCCTGCTGCGCCCAGGTGAGGTAGCGCACCCCGTTGGCGACGAAGGTCGAGGCGTCCAGGCTGAAGGTGTCCCAGGGTGTCGTGATGCGACCGCGTTCCGCCCACGATCCGGTGAGCGGATTGGCGTTCGCGTTCTCCAGCACGTACATCCGGATCCGCCACACGTCATCGGTGCGGCCCGCGGCGAAGTAGACGTACCACCTGTTGTTGATGAAATGGATCTCCGGCGCCCAGATGTGCGCGCCCATCTCCCCGCTTGTGTGACGACTCCAGATCGTCGTCTCCGCCGCTGTCGCCAGACCCTGCACTGTGGTCGCCCGACGCAGCACGATCCGGTCGTACTGCGGCACGGTCGCGGTCAGGTAGTAGTAGCCGTCGGTGTGCCGGAAGATGTGCGGGTCGGCCCGCTGGTTCACCAACGGGTTGGTGTAGTTGACGGCTGGTGCCGCCTGCGCCGGCCCGGCCCCGGGCAGGCCGGCTGACACGACGAGGACCACGAGCACCGCGGCCAGCACCGACCGGAGCCCCCGAGGGGCACCGCGACCGGCGGGCCCCGGGTGGACGGCCCGGTGCGGGTCGGTTCGAGGAGATGGCAGCGGCATGTGTCCTCCGCGAGAGGAAGACCGCCAGTGACCAGCGCCCGGAGCGCCGCGGCGAGTCCGTAGCCGATCCGGTCGACGCGGGGCAGGACCGGGGGAGAGGCGCGAAGGGCTGGGATGTGACGGTGGTGTGGCAACCAGGTAGCGGAATTCATGTTGGCGTTAACATCGACACATGTCAAGGTGTCGACGAGACGCAGCGGGCCAGCGTCGTCGACGGGGCTGTGGTCGACCCCGACCGGGTCTGGTTTCGCGAGCAGCTCCGGGCATCGTGGCCCTTCATCTCACCGGAACACCCGCGCGGTAGACGAGGAGCGGGCGGCGTACTACGGTGATGTCGCCCGTCGGATCGCCGTCCACGACCAGCAGGTCGGCGTCGAATCCGGGTTGGACACGGCCCTTGCGTCGCCCCAGGCCACACACGTCCGCACCGACCGAGGTGGCTGCGGCGAGGGCGGCGGTGGCGGACATGCCGCAGGCCACGTACTCGACGAGCGTTTCCGGCAGGACCCCGTGCGGCTTCGCGGGGCCGAGGCCCGCGTCCGACCCCGCCACCAGGCGAACCCCGGCCCGGTGCAGGGTGGCGACGCCGTCGCGCAGTGCGGCAGCGCTGAGCCCGGCCCGCGCCGCCGTCTCCACCACCTCCGGTGGCGTGACCACTGCCGGGTCGGTGCCGAGCGTGGCACAGACCGCCAGCCCGGACGCGGCCAGCCGGCCCGCGAGCTCACCAGGGACGCGGGCACCGGCCGCGGTCACGCAGGTGCAGTGCTCGATACCGTCCACACCGACGCGCAGCGCCTGCTCGACCGCGCTGAGCGCGTGCGCGTGCGCGGTCACCGGCAGGCCCAGATCATGGGCCTGCGTCACCGCGGCCGTCAGCTCCTCGTCGGTGAACTGTGGCCTGGTGGTGTCGGTGCCGGGGGTGAACACTCCACCGCTGGCCATGACCTTCACCAGGTCCGCACCGGCCGCCGCCCGCACACGCACGGCCGCACGGATCCCGTCGACACCGCCCGCCTCGCCCCCCAGCGACCAGCAGTGCCCGCCGACGCTGGTGACCGGTGCGCCGGCCCCCACGACAGTCGGAAGGTCGTCCCGCACCCGCCGACCCCGCCAACGAAGCACCGCGTCACGGCGGTCGCCCAGGTCCCGGACCGTCGTGACGCCGGCCGCCAGGTGGGTACGCAGTGACGCCTCGATGACCCCGTCGAGGTCCGACTCGGGACGCTCGGCGAGCCGGCCGAGCGCGTCGGGCCCGGCGTCGGCGCACAGGTGCACGTGCGCGTCGACAAGGCCGGGCAGCAGGGTGCCGTTCGGCTCCTCGCGTACGGGCCAGCCGTCCGGCGCCTCGGCATCGCCTTGGTGCACTGCCGCGATGCGCCGGTCGTCGAGCAGGACCAGCACCCCGCCGTCGACGAGCCGTTCCCCGTCGAACATCCGGGCCACCCGGACAGCATGCTTCGTCATCGTCACTCCAGCCCTCAGCCACACTTGTTTTCGGCACGCTTTCCGGGGGATACCGACGCCGCCCGACCAACTTGTGCGAGAAGCGGCGACGACAGGAGGACGGCGATGGCGTTGGCCAACCCGGCACCCGACTACTTCGAGCC
The DNA here is from genome assembly GCF_040630995.1 of Micromonospora sp. NPDC005710. Taxonomy (NCBI): domain Bacteria; kingdom Bacillati; phylum Actinomycetota; class Actinomycetes; order Micromonosporales; family Micromonosporaceae; genus Micromonospora; species Micromonospora sp. NPDC005710. Next base: position 344,247 of record NZ_JBEXYP010000005.1, read on the forward strand.
CGAGGACGGCATGTTCCTCGCAACCCTGCTGATCGTGCGCGATCTGGCCCGTTCCCGGGAGTACTACGAGCGGGTGTTCGGCGCGACCTGCGTCCACGAGAGCAGCCCGCTGATCATGAAGTTCTTCAACACCTACATCATCATCAACGTCGAGGGCGGTCCGACGGACGACAAGCCGACCGTGCAGGCCAAGGCGCCAGCCGACTCGAACACCCTGAGCTGCGCGATGAACGTCCGGGTGCGGGACATCCGGAAACTCTACGAGGAGTGGACGTCCCGGGGGGCGGACTTCCTCACCGAGCCGAAGGACCACGGAACGGAGATCCGCTGCTACCTGCGCGACCCGGACGGCTACCTGGTCGAGGTGGGGCAGGGTCTCTGACCGTCGGGCCGGCTATCGGGACATCACTGCGCGTCGGCCGTAGTCGGCGGCCACGGCGATGACGAGCGGGCCCCACGCGAGCATCGGGGCGTAGTAGCGCAACACCTCCCAACCGGGAGCCGGATGCACCGGTTCGTCGTCGCCGATGCCCACCCATCCGCTGTGCACAAGATGGAACCTCTGGTTCACGAGGAAGTAGACGCCGATGGCGACGAGTGTCCAGCCGCCGACCAGCGCCACGCGTACGACCGGACGGGCGGGTATGCGACGGCCACCCATGCGGGGCACCCGGTGCGGAAGTCGCTGTCCCCACCTGTGCACCAGCCCGAGTGTCGCCAGGGCCAGTCCCATCGACACAGCGGACAGGAAGATCATGTACCACCGGGTGACGGCATTCTCGGTGAACACCAACGACAGTCGCCAGAGAGCCGACGGCAGGACACAGAGCGGTACGGCGTAGGCGGCCCAGACCGCCCAGCGCGGCGGGGCGGCGGTCACGACGTGGGCAGAGCCGGTGGGGCTCATGGTTGCTCCGATCCGTGGAGGTCGGTGATTGCGGTGTCGGCCGAGGTGGCGAAGGCATAGCCGGTGGTGGTGACGGCCAATGCCACTCCCCAGCCGAGGAACACCAGCAGCGTGGCGGTGACGGCCCATCCGTCCCACACGTCGGTCCATTGGGTGGCACCTGTGCGGAGTCGGCTGACGAGAACCGCGATGCTCAGCACGCCGTAGGTGACGAGAGTCAGCGCCACCACGCCGGCCGGGACGACAGCCAGCCATCGGGGCACCTGCCGACCGTGCAGTCCCGGAACCCAGTGCGGGACCTGCTGCCCCCACCGCTGTACCAGCCCGAGGACGAGCAGGCCGGCGAGCGGCGGGACGAGCGTGATCGCCACCCCCGTCCCGGTGGAGAGGTTCCGCTCGATGTCGTTCAGTTCCCGCTCGGAGATGCCGACCGGAACGCCGAGCACCCACAGCGCGTGGGGCACGGCCCAACCGATCACGGGTAGCGCGACGGCGACGTACGCCCAGCGGCGCGTCCATCGGGGCACCGGGCGGTAGCCGACGGTGGCCGGCCCGCGCCGGGGCCCGGCTGCGTTCGCGAGCCCGGCGAACAGGACCCCACCTGCCACCAGCACCAGCCGGGCTCCGAGGTCGCGCCAGTCCGAGGGCCGCCCTGCCAGCGCCGCCGGAATCTCGAAGATCAGGTGCAGTGGGAACGCGACAACCACGAGGAGCGCGGCCGCGGCCCAGCTACCGACCGCCGCCCGGCTGCCGGGAACCCGGACCGTGCACCCGAGCACCACCGCGAGGGCGGCACCGACTCCCACCGCTCCCCAGCCTGACCAGAACGGCAATGACGCGACCTGGTCGGCGCCGCACCCTCCCGTCGGATCGACCAGATCGGTGCGATCGCAGGCGGTGTAGCCCCACCGACCGCCGGCGATCCAGTACAGCCGCTGGGCCACCGCGGCGACGATGAACACGGCACAGGCCAGCGCCCACGGTCTGGTACGTGTCGGTACGTCCTCGACAGCCATGAACACACGATCGCTGGCTGCGGATCGACTCTCCTCCCCGGCAGAAGGGGACATGCTCCCTCCGCCGGGGGACAGGCCGAAGCCCCAGCCGAACCCGGGCCAGGGACCGTGGCATCGCGCCAGGGGGTTCCGGCCCACGGTCAGCTGCCGTACACCTCCACCTCCCACAGCGAGTAGCCGTACGCGGGCAGGGCCCGCTGGGTGCCCTGGACGCGTAGGTAGCGGCCGGTCGCCGAGAGGGCGATGTCGTCCACACCGCCGTCGCCAGTGGTCGTGGTGTGCGCCGGTGACCAGGTGACGTTGTCCGGGGAGACCTGGATCTGGTACGCCCGCGCGTACGCCGCCTCCCAGGTCAGCCGGACCCGGTCAAGGGCGCGGGACGCGCCGAGGTCCACGCTGATCCACTGCGGGTCGGCGTACGCGCTGCCCCAGCGGGTGGTGGTGTTGCCGTCCACGGCGTTGGCCGCCGTGTGCGTGCTGCCCGGCTCGACACTGGACGCGGTGACCGGCCTGCCCCGGGAGAGCAGGGTGCTACCGGCGGCGGTGCCGTAGACGTTGAGATCCCACAGCGAGTAACCCCACTGGGTGGCTCGCTGGGTGCCGTAGACCCGAAGGTAACGGCCGGTGCCGGTGACAGTGAGGTCGTCGACGCCGCCGTCTCCGGTGGTCGTGGTGGACAGCGGTGACCAGGTGACGTTGTCCGGGGAGACCTGGACCTGGTACGCCCGCGCGTGGGCGGTCTCCCAGGCCAGCCGCACCCTGTTGATCGCGTAGGTGGCCCCCAGATCGACGGTGATCCACTGCGGGTCGGCGTACGCGCTGCCCCAGCGGGTGGTGGTGTTGCCGTCCACGGCGTTGCCCGCCGCGTGCGCGCTGCCCGGCTCGACACTCGACGCCGTCACCGGCCGGCCCCGGGCCAGGTCGGTGGCGGGCGGCTCGCTCGGACCGTCGGTCCTGATCCGCACGTTGCGATAGTTGATGTCCATCCCGGCACCGTCGTTCTGCAACCCGATGTAGCCGTTGGCGATGGCCCGGCTGCTGACGTAATCGTTGATCTTGACGCCGTTGAGCCAGATCTCGACCCGCTGGCCGTGCACGCCGATCTCGTACGTGTTCCAGGAGCCGGGTGGGTTGAGCGCCGCCGCTCGCGCGGCCAGGTTGGGTGCCTGGAGGCTGTAGACGCCGCCGGTGGTACGCGTCGGGTCGCCGTCGGTGGCGTCGATCTGGATCTCGTGGCCGGCGGCGACCGGGCCCCACGGGTCGCCCTGCGGATCGGGGAACCCGATGAACACCCCGCCGTTGTCGTCGCCGGGCATCATCCAGTCGACCTTGAGCGAGTAGTTGGCGAAGGTGCGTACCGGGTACCAGAGCAGTCCCATGCCGCCGTTCGACGTGAGGGTGCCGTCGGTGAGCGTGAAACCGCCCGGCCCCGCCTGCCGCCACTGCCCGAGGCTGGCCTGGGTGCCGTCGAACAACGGGGTGTAGCCGGGCTCCGGCCGACAGTCGGCCGCCACCGCCCCGGCCGCCACCCGGATGCCACCGAGCAGCATCCGCGTGAAGTTCGCGTCGGTGTAGCTCTGCTCGGTGTGACCGAGGCCGGTGTACCAGGAGCGTCCGCCGCCGTAGCTGTGGCACCAGGTGATCGGGTGGTCACCACCCATCGACCCACCGGTGTACGACGACTCGTCGAGGCTCGCCAGCACCTTGACTGCCGAGCGGGGGTTGGCCCGGTAGTCGTACCACTCGTCGGTGCGGGTCCACGTCGACGGCAGGTGCGCGGTCGAGGCGTTGGCCCGGTCCTCGACCCGCACTGTCGCCTGCTGGGTGGCGGGGTGCGAGGCGAAGTAGGCGCCGACCAGCCCGCCGTACCACTGCCAGTCGTACTCGGTGTCGGCGGCGGCGTGCACCCCGACGAAACCGCCGCCGGCGGCCACGTACGCCTCGAAGGCACCCTGCTGGCCGGCGTCGAGCACGTCGCCGGTGGTACTGAGGAAGACCACCGCCTGGTACTGGGCGAGGTTGGCGGTGGTGAAGGTCGCCGCGTCCTCGGTGGCCGTGACTGTGAAGCCGTTGGCCGCGCCGAGTTGCTGGATGGCGGCGATGCCGTTCGGGATCGACGAGTGCCGGAAGCCGGCGGTCTTGGAGAACACCAGCACCTTGTCCAGCGGTGCGGCCTCGGCCGGGGTCGAGGCCACCGTCGCCGCACCGGCGGCGAGGGTGAGTCCGGTGACGACAGCGGCGGCGAGTGAACTGATGGTGCGTCTACGCATTGAGGGCTCCTTGTGGGAGGGGTGTGCACGGCAGTTTCGGAGCCGGCGGGCCCGAACGGGCCAGCCGGCTCCGGCGTCAGATGGTGACCAGGTCGAACTTCTCCCACGGGCCGATCGCGTCCCGGTTCGCGATCAGCGCCTCGGCCCCGCCGTTCTCGGCGACCACGTACCTGTTGTTCACCGTCGCCCGCAGGCTGACCGAGCCGTCGCTGTTGCGGACCAGCGCGAAGGTCTCCCACGCACCTGCGGACGCCCGGTTGGCGATCAGCGGGTTGGCACCGGCGTTCTCGGCGCAGACGACCTGACTGTTGACCCGGGCGCGCAGGGCGATGGTGCCGCCGCCGAGGTCGATCTGGTCGAACTGCTCGGAACCACCGACGCTTGTCGCGGACGCGACCAGGTTGCCCGCGCCAGCATTTGTGGCACTGACGTACCGCCCGTTCGCCTGGGCCCGCAGCGCCACCGCCCCGGTCGTCGGCGTGCCGCCGGTGAGGATCCGCAGCGCGTCGACCATGCCCACCGATGTGGTCTTGTTGACGATGCGGATCGTGTGGGAGCCGGTGGCCAGCCCGGTCTTGCGGAACACCACCTGCTGGGCCTGCCGGGCACCGGCGACGTTCAGATTCACGTTCGTCTGCAACACGTTGTCCAGGTAGACGTCCACGTTGCCCATGTCGCTGAACCGCTCGGACAGGTACTCCACCCCGGTGCCGGTGAAGGTGTAGCTGGCCGCCGAGCCGACAGTGGTGCTGTGGTGGGTGTCGTCGTTGTAGTCGCCGTAGCCCCGGGTGGTGGTGTGGTGCCAGTTGGCGTCGTAGGTGAGCATGGTGTCGTTCACCAGCCCACCACCGCCGGCGCCGCCCAGGCCGAGGGTCGAGGCGGTGCCGGCCAGGCTCTTCTCACCCTGGTTGGCGGTGCCGGTGAGCGTGGTGGTCGCGTACGCCGACAGCGGTTTGGCGGTGCGCTCCACCACGTACACAGTGTTCGCCGCGGTGGCGAAGCTGATCTCGGCGGCCGAGGTGGTGGTCAGCACGGCGTTGTCAGAGGTACGACGGACCCGGACCTCCTGGCCGCCCCACGGGTTCACCACCCGGGCCGTCTTGCCGTACTGGCTGCGCAGCCCGACGTACTTGGTCTCGCCGGCCTCGCGCTCCGAGCTGACCAGGAACCCGTCCTTCGCGAGCAGGGTGAACTTCCCGACGAAGCTGGTGTCGGTGGGCGCGGCCGGGAAGACGCGGATCTTGTCGTTGTACGACTGGAGCAACGACTCGTTCATCGCCGTCAGGTGCACGCCCAGGTACTCGAAGACGCCGTTGGTGTTGTTCGTCATCCCGTTGGGGTAGTTCTGGTACTTCTGCAGCATCGTCCGCATGCCCTGGAACGCCTGGTCGCCGAGCCCGAGGCGGGCGGCGTGCACGTGGTCGTTGGACCAGACGTTGCCGTACGGGTGAGGCCGCACGTTCCAGGTGGTGATGGCGGTCTGCTGGTCGGGGTAGCCGATGCCGGTCTGGTCGTACGGCCAGGCCAACTCCAGCGCCACGTTCTCGTTGTTGCGGGTCTGCGCGATCGGTGGGTCGTGCGGCAGGTACGCCCCGTTCTGCACCTGGTACGGGGCCAGGTTGCTGACGATCGTCTGCCAGTTGGCCCGCAACCCGGCGTCGAGGCCGAGTTGCTGGCTCACCTGGATGGTGAGCGGAAAGAGCAGCCGCACCGCAGCCAGGTCGGTGATGGCGTTGCGGACGTCCCAGTACGTCTCGTGGGCGTTCGAGCTGGCCATGTACCACCGGCCGGTGGCGCTGTCGTAGTCCAGCATGTCCTCGTAGAACTTCACCGCCTCCCGCAGGTATGGATAGGCGGTGTTGCGCAGGTACGACTCGTCGTTGCTGTACCGGTACTGCAGGTACATGTTGTAGGCGGCCTCGGTGCCGGTCGAGTAGGTGTCGTTGACGTAGTCGCTGTTGATCGTGCCCCGGGCGTTGCCGTCCCAGCCCATCGTCTCGGGCACCCACAGCCCGTCACTGCCGTACCTGGTGGTGGTGTACGTCTTCAGTGCGGACAGGTTGCGGCTGTAGAGCCGGTTGAAGCCGGCCATCAGGTCGACGTGGTTGCTGGCCAGGAACGAGTTGTAGACGTCCCGTTGGTTCCAGTACCAGTACCCGTTGCTCCACTTCGAGGTGTCCTGGGTCGCCCGGAAGACCCCGTTGATGAAGTGCAGCGGGTAGGTGCCGTAGCCACCCGCGGCGATCATGTAGGTCGCCAGGTAGTAGACGTTCTCCAGGTAGTCGGCGTCACCGCCGGCGTTGGAGTACTGGACGAACGATTTGGCCCAGAAGTCGTGCCACCAGTTGCGGTAGTTGGTGAGCGTGGTGGCGTAGCCCGCGCTCTTCACCGCCGCCAACTGGTTCTTCGCCTGGGCCACCGAGTTCAGGCCCGGCGAGTTGACCCGGCTGGCCGCGGTGAACCACACCGTGTAGCTCGACGTGGGGGTGATCGTCAGCCGGACCCGGGTGCCGTTGACCACCTGCGAGGAGTACGAGGCCCCCTCGACTGTGGCCGCGAGGGTGTACCCGAAGTTGTTAGCGTCGGTCTGCCCACGGCTCAACCCGACGCCGCTGGCGTCGGCGAAGGTCGACACGGTACGCCAGGTGTTGAGGTCGGGGACGTCAGCGATGTTCTGGACCGTGTTCATGTCCCACAGGCTCAGGTCGAGCCCGACGCTGCTCACCCCGGGTCGAGTGTCCTCGACGTGGATGCCCATCACCTCGGAGTTGGGCGCGCCCAGCACCGTGACGGTGCGGTTGTTGTCGTATCTCGTGGTCAGAGTGCCGTCGTACAGCGAGAGGCGTTGCTGGAAGGTGGTGTAACCGGTGTCGAGCTGCGGGTTGCTGTAAAGGTTGACCAGCCCGGCGGCGTAGGTCGACTGCTGCGCCAGGTCGACACCGGAGACCTGGGCGGTCAGACCGTTGTCGTTCCACACCATGGCGCCGGTGCGGCCGTTGCCGACGGTGAGCCCGTGCAGGGGGTTCGTGTTCGGGCGGTTGTAGACGATGTCGTGCTTCGACAGGTAGGCGGCCCGGTCGACGTTCACCGTCCCGGTGCCGGACCCGAACGCGGTGTCAGTGGGTGCCGCGGTCGCCGGCACGCCAGGGCCGACGGCGACGACACCCCCGGCGAGCAGGACGGCGAGCGCAATTCGTAGCGGCGGCGTCAACGTCATCGACACGATCTCCTCTGGATCGTCGCGGATGCAGGTCTCGCACCCCGGAAAGCTTCCCGGGGTGCCCACGTCCGCCGAAACGAGGGCGATGTCGAGACGACGCGGAGCGGTGCCACCGCGCTGCCTTGACGGCAAACGGATGAACATCGATCCACATCGTTGATGTGCAGTTAACATCGGGTGTCCGTGAGGGTCAATCCCTCGGGACTGCCGAGGTCGCCTCAGGGGCGGTGGGCCGCCACGTTGATGACGTTGCCGTCCGGGGCGCGGACGAAGAACCTGCGCACCCCCCACTGCTCGGTGGTCAGCGGGTGCACGATCTCGCAACCGAGCCGCTGTGCCTCCGCGTACGCGCCGTCCACGTCGTCGACCTGCACCGAGATGACCGAGTCCTCGGGTGCGGTCGCGTCGCCGGAGACGAGCTGCACGGCCACGTCGGGGTCGGATGAGGTGTAGCGGGCCACCCAACCCAGGTTGAACGCCTCGGTGCTCAAACCGAGAAAGTCGGTGTAGAAACCCTTCGCGGTGCTGACGTCAGCCACCGGAAGGTTGGGCAGGATGCGGATGACGCGCATGCGGACCCCCAGCTCAGACGAATTGACCCCGTCCGATTATCTGCCTGACATGACCTTCCCCGCGCACTCCGAATCTCGGAGCGGCGGCGGATGGTCCCAAGGCTCCTCGTTGGGCGACGGATCTCTACCGACCGGTGCGCAGCTCGCCAAGAACTCGTACAGCCTCGGCGCGGACCTGCGCCGGGCAGCCCCAGTCGTCGTTCGTCAGCGGCGGATGTCGGCGGCCGAGGCTCGACTTCGTCGACGGGGAATACCGGTCGGCCGCACTCGACGGCCGACCGGTATGCCGTCAGAGGGTCATGTAGTAGCGGACCAGCGGCAGGGCGGTCATGCCGAGACTGTCGTAGAAGGCCCGGGCCGCGTCGTGGAACCGGTCGCCTCCCGTGGCGATCGACACGACATCGACATCGGCGTTCTTCATCGCTTCGAAGGCGTGTGTGCACAGCGCCGTGCCGACGTGGTGCCGACGTTGATCATCCGCCACGGCGATGATGTCGATTTCACCGCTGCGCTTGTCCTGGTTTATCTTCCACGCGACAAACCCGAGGAGCATGTCGCCATCCTCGACGACGACAACGTGCTTGTTGTTCTGTGGGTCGTGCAAACCGACCCACATCTCGCGGTAGTCCTCACGCCAGGTGCCGTGCTGGTTGGCCATGATGGCGTCACCCACGATCGACCGGAATGAGTCCTCGTAGAACGGGCCGAAGGTGGCAATGGTCAGTTCGAGTAGTGGCTCCATGTCGGATGACCGAAACGGACGTAGGTTCATGGTGTTCAGTGCCTTTCGTCTGAGGGTGGGTCGAACAGCCCGACCTGATCGCCAGGTCGGGCAACTCGCGGCTCAGATCGAGCCGCCCCTCAGAAGCGGGTGCGCTCAGCGGCGAAGCACTGCATGATCCGGACCATACTCGACCCGGCACCACCTGGCCATCCCGGACTACTGGATTGACTTGACGTGAGCTGACCTCGCTCAGGAGCGCTGAAACAGTCAGCTCAGCGCGGCTGCCTTGCCGAGCAGCACCGAGCGTTCGCGCTGGTTGGCACAGAGCCGGGCCGCCAACTCCAGGTCGGCGCGCGCCTCGGGCAGCCGGCCGAGGCGGGTCAGCAGCTCGCCGCGTACGGTCGGGACGAGGTGCGAGCCGGGGAGCCGGTTGGAGGCGATCAGCTCGTCGACGATGGCCAGAGCTGGCACCGGACCCGAGGCCATGGCGACGGCGACGGCCCGGTTGAGGTCGACCACCGGCGAAGGTGCGACCCGGCCGAGCGCCTCGTAGAGTCGGACGATCCGGGCCCAGTCGGTCTGCTCGACCGAGGGTGCCGACGCGTGGGTGGCCGCGATAGCGGCCTGTAGACAGTAGGGGCCGAGGCTGCGCCGCGATGCCCTGGCCAGCGCGGCCAGCCCACGGCGGATCGCCGGAAGGTCCCACAACCGGCGGTCCTGGTCTTCGAGGAGGATCGGGGTGCCGTCCGGGTCGGTGCGGGCCGGGAACCGCGCGGCCGTCAACTCGCACAACGCGAGCAGGCCGTGCACCTCCGGCTCGTCCGGCTGGAGCGCGGCGAGTGTGCGGGCCAGCCGGATCGCCTCGTGCGCCAGGTCGGGGCGCAGCAGCCGGTCGCCCGACGTGGCCGTCGACCCCTCCGTGAAGATCACGTAGAGGACGCTGAGCACGCCGCCCAGCCGCTGCCGGCGCTCACCGACCGGCGGTAGTTCGAACGGCACCCCGGCTGCCGCTATCGCCTTCTTGCCCCGGGTGATGCGGGCCTGCACTGTCGACACGGGCACCAGGAACGCGCGGGCGATCTCCTCGCTGGACAGGCCGCCGACGACCCGCAGGGTCAGCGCCACCCGTGCCTCGCGGGAGAGCAGCGGGTGGCAACTGACGAACATCAACGCCAGCACGTCGTCGTCGATCCGGTCGGGGTCGATCTCCTGGTCGAGCGCGGGATCGGCAGCCAACAGGGCGTATCGGGCCTGGAGGGCGGCCCGGCGGCGGATCGCGTCGATCGCCCGCCGCCGGGCCGTGGCCATCAGCCAGCCGGCCGGGTTGGCCGGAGAGGCACGCGGCCAGGACACCAGCGCCTCGGCCACCGCCTCCTGGGCGGCGTCCTCGGCCAACCCGAAATCACCAGTGAACCGGGTGAGTGCGGCGACGATCCGCGCCGACTCGATGCGCCAGACGGCCTCGACGTCGGCCGTACCCATCAGATCTGGCCGTTGCTCTCGCCCTGCGGGACCTCGTCGGCCTCGGCCACCCGCCGCACCTCGATCTTGGAGCCGGGGACCGCCGGAACCCGCGTGGCCCACTCGACAGCCTCCTGTTTGGTGGCGACCTCGAGCAGGAAGTAGCCGCCGAACAACTCCCTCGTCTCGCCGTACGGACCATCGGTGACCAGCGGTGCGTCGCCGCCGAAGTCGACCACGGCGCCCTGACGCGGATCGTCGAGTCCTTCGGCGGCGAGGAGAACACCGGCCTTCATCATGTCCTCGATGAATCGGCCGGTCGCGGCCATCGCCTCGTCGATCGAGGCCATCAGGGCCTTGTTCGTCTCATCGGTGCCCCGCATGATCAACATGTACTTCGACATCGCGTTCTCCTCGTCCGGCAGGGTCGCCTCACGACCCTCGCACGCACTCGTCGAATGAGCGGCCCGCGAAATCGACACCGCCCGGAGAATTTTCCGCCGCGGTCGAGTCCGCTCACCGCGACGTCATCCGGGTGGGCTGATCGGGCTTCATGATCGGGTTCTCGGCTGGGCGAGGAACCGCAGGTACTCCGTCCGATCGAACGGGTTGCCGTCGGTGCGGGGCCGCCGCGGCGGGTCACCGGAGATCGGGCGGTCTCCGCCGGGGACCGACGACCACAGCCCCTCCCCACTGGACAGGTCCGGCAGCCGCCGCTGCGCCTCCGGCTCGAACCGCACCGGCAGCAGCCCACCGATCCGCCAGCCGGCCGCGACGTGGTCCGTGCCGTCGATCCGGGCACCGAGCCGGATCAGGTACGAGGTGACCGGGCCCAGCCGGTCGGCCGGCACCTCGGCCTCGAACCGGCGGCACGGCTCGGACACCCGGGTGCCGGCCTCGGCGAGCGCCTGCATGAGGACGTACGGGGCCAGGTCCCGGAAGTGCCCGGCCGTGGTGATCGGTGACCAGTAGCCGCTGTGGGTGAGGGTGACCCGGATGTCGGTGACCGGCCACCCGTGGCATCCCTGGTCGAGCGCGGCTCGGGTGGCCTCCTCGATGGCCTTGTGGAACGACAGCGGCAGCGAGCCGAGTTCGACCCCCAGCCGGTAGTCCACCCCGGTTGCCGGCTCGACCCGGAAGCCGACAGTGCCGAAGAAGCCCTGCCCGATGATCTCCACCGCCGCGCCGACACCGGTCGGCCGCTCGACGTGCATGAGTCGACCCGGCCCACACTCGATCTCGATCCCGTACGCCTCGGCCAGCGTGGCGGTCAGCACCTCGCGCTGCACCTCGCCGTAGAGCAGCACGCTCGTGGCGCCGTCCGGGGTCACCCGGACCCGGAGGAACGAGTCGGCGTCCGCGATGTCCAGCAGCGCGGAGTGCAGCGCCAGCGTCCGCGCCGGGTCCCGAGGGCGAACCACCACCTCCACTGTCGGTGCCGGGAAGTGCGACCGCCCGTCGAGGCCGGCCGGGCTGCCGAGCTGGTCACCAAGGCGTACCCCGGTCAGGCCGGCGACCCGCGCGATGTACCCGCCGGTCAGCGCGGTCGCCGCGTGCTGCCGTCCGGTCGGCTCGGCCTGGTCGCTCGTCGCGCCGACCACGTCGAGCCGGGTGATCCGGGCGCGGGTCGCGGTGATCCGGCCGTCCGGTTCCCGGCGGTACGCGGTGACCCGCTGCCGCGCCCGCAGCTGCCCGCCGTAGGAACGCACGTACGCCACCCGCTCCCCGGAGGCGTCGCGCTCGACGGCGAAGACCCGGGCCCGTGGCTCGGGCTCCGTCTGCGGGGACGCGGGCAGCAGGGTCGCGATGCTGTCCAGCAGTTCGGGTACGCCGGCACCGGACAGTGCCGAGCCGAACAGCAGCGGATGAACCTGGCCGGCGGCCGCCTGCACCCGAAGTGCCGTGTCGAATTGGTCTGGGTCGGGTGGCAGGTCGTCCACCAGGGCGGCCAGCAACTCGTCGTCGTGTTCGGCGAGGGTCTGGGCAGTGGCGCCGTCGTACCACGTGTCGAAGAGCCGGAAGGCGGCGCCGGGCGTGCCGGGCGCGCGAACCGTTCCCAGCGGGGCGACGGCCGGGGTCAGGAGCCGGCGCACGTCAGCGACCAGTTCGTCGGTGCGGGCGCCCACCCGGTCGATCTTGTTAACGAAGATCAGCGTGGGTAGCCGGAGAGACCGGAGGATTCGCATGATCCGCCGACTGTGTGGTTGGACTCCCTCGACCGCCGACAGCACCAGGATCGCCGCGTCGAGGACCCCGAGCGCGCGTTCGAGCTCGGCCACGAAGTCGCTGTGCCCGGGAGTGTCGAGCAGGTTGACCTGGCGGTCACGGATCCTGAACGCGGCGACCGCGCTGCGGATGGTGATGCCCCGGCGCCGCTCGATCTCGCCGGTGTCGGTCTGGGTGGTGCCCGCGTCGACGCTGCCGAGTTGGTCGATGACGCCGGTGGCGTGCAGCAGGCGCTCGGTCAGGCTGGTCTTACCGGCGTCGACGTGGGCGAGAATGCCAAGATTGACGGTCTGCATGGGCTGACGGGTCCTCGAAAGCTCGCGTCCGGATGGGCGGGAAGGTTTCGAGTCCTCGCATGGCCGTGCTCCCGTCGGTGCGGTTCCGTGCTGGCACCGGGTCGATGGTGGCCCGGCTCCGTCTCGCTCAGGCTGGCACAGGCGGACCGGGCCCTGCCACCGAATAAAACGCTCCGCAGGTCATCACCTGCCTGCACCCCGCGCGTCGACGCTTGATTAGATAGCCGAACATCAATAGATTGAGGTTGGGCGTCGCCGAGGTCCGGGAGACCGGATCGTCGGCGGCTGACAGGTCCACCCCGAGCCGGGGCACGTCGGTCGTACGCACCGACCAGTCGCTGTGGCGCACCGCAGCGCCACACCCAGGGCAGGTTGTCGCACCGCACCCGTTCAGGGCGCACGACGACGCGCCGCCTCCGTCCCAGCTCGATGGCAGAAGGACCCTTTCATGACGAATCTTCGCGCCCGCCGCACGTCGACAGTGCTTGTCGTCGCCGCGCTGGCCGCCACCGCGACCACCACCGGAGCGGCCCTGCTCAGCGGCCCGGCCGCAGCCGCCCAGGGCTGCCGGGTCGACTACACGCCCAATCAGTGGCCCGGCGGGTTCACCGCCACCGTCAAGGTCCTACCCGGGGACGCGGCCGTCTCCAGTTGGACAGTCACCTGGACGTACGTCGGGGACGAGCGGGTCACCAACGGCTGGAACGCCACTGTCAGCCAGTCCGGATCGACGGTGACCGCCCGTAACGCGTCCTACAACGGCAGCATCCCGGCCGGCGGCTCCACCGAGTTCGGGTTGCAGGGCACGTACGGCACCAGTGGCGGCACGCCGACCGGGTTCAGCCTGAACGGCGTACCGTGCAACGGCGCCACCCCGCCGCCGACCACGCCGCCACCCACGACCCCACCACCCACGACGCCCCCGCCGACCACCCCACCACCCACGACGCCCCCGCCGACCACCCCACCACCCACGACGCCCCCGCCGACCACCCCGCCGCCGACCACCCCGCCGCCGACCACCCCGCCTCCGACCGGGTGTGCCGGCGCGGTGCTCTGCGACGGCTTCGAGGGCCAGACCGGTTCGACGCCGTCCGGTGACTGGGCCGTGGTGAGCCCGGACTGTTCCGGCGCCGGCACCGCCACCATCGACACGACCACCACGCACAGCGGCAGCCGGTCGGTGCGGATCAACGGCGCCGCCGGGTACTGCAACCACGTCTTCGTCAGGTCCACGAAGAACCTCAGCGGCGTGGGCAGCGTCCGGTACGGCCGGATCTGGGTACGGCACACCACCGCGCAGCCTACCGAACACACCACGATGATGGCGATGACCGATGCCGCCGACGGCAACAAGGACCTGCGACTCGGCGGCCAGAACGGCGCCCTCCAGTGGAACCGCGCCTCGGACGACGCGACACTGCCCGAGCAGAGCCCGGCCGGCGTCGCGCAGAGCCTGCCGCTACCCACCAACCGGTGGACCTGCGTGGAGTTCATGGTCGACGGTGCTGCCGGCCAGCTGCGGACGTGGGTGGACGGCACCGCCGTCCCCGGGCTGACCGCTGACGGCACACCGACGCACGACATCGACGGGCAGTGGTACAACCGCACCTGGCGGCCGCAGCTCACCGACCTGAAGCTGGGCTGGGAGAGCTACGGCGGTGGGGCCGACACGCTCTGGTACGACGACGTCGCGGTGGGGGCCAGCCGGATCGGTTGCTGACCTCTCTCGACATCCGCGACGAGCACCGTCACGCGGGCGGCAGGGGTGTGACCCGTCAGGTGGTCACACCCCTGCCGCCCGTTGTCGGGTGCCCGCCACTGCCGCTGAGCTGGTTGGTCCGTGCAACTGCCGTGCTTCGGCACTTGAACGAATGCACGTGGGCGGATGGGCCCGCCAGGCCTTCCGCCGGGCTTGTCCAACACATGGATCAAACACCTGCGGTCGGCGATAGTGGCCAGCGTCCCGGCATCGCGAGGAGGAGCCTGATGATCCCGTTGTCGTACGCTCAGCGCCGACTCTGGTTCATCGAACAGCTCGAAGGCCCGAGCACCCTCTACAACCTCGCCCCGACGGTGCTGCGACTGCACGGCGACCTCGACCGGGTCGCGTTGGGCTCGGCGCTGCGCGACACCCTCGACCGGCACGAGGTTCTGCGCACGCTGCTCACCGTCGTCGACGGGGAGCCCCAGCAGCGCATCGTCTCCGTGGACGAGCTGGGGTGGCAGCTCACCGAGGTGACGACGGCCCCGGACGAGCTGGACGCCGCCCTGGCCGGCGCGCTGGGCCACGTCTTCGACCTCGCGCGCGAGGCGCCGATCCGCGCCTGGCTGTTCACCACCGCCCCGGACGAGCACGTTCTCGCCATCGCGATGCACCACATCGCGTCCGACGGCTGGTCCCTCGGCCCGCTGATCCGCGACCTCGCCACCGCGTACACGGCACGCCACACCGGGCAGGAACCCGGCTGGTCCGCGCTGCCGGTGCAGTACGCCGACTACGCGCTGTGGCACCAGGAACTGCTCGGCGACGAGCGCGACCCGGAGAGCCTCGCCGCGCAGCAGCTCGCCTTCTGGCGCCAGTCGCTCGCCGGGATCCCGGAGGAGCTGACGCTGCCGTTCGACCGGCCTCGCCCGCCGGTGGCCGGGCACGACAGTCACGTTGTCGCACTCGACGTGCCCGCCGACGTCCACGCCCGGCTGGCCGAACTCGCCCGGGCCGAGGGCGTGACAGTCTTCATGGTGGTGCAGGCCGCTGTCGCGATCCTGCTGTCCCGGCTCGGGGCCGGCACCGACATCACCATCGGCACCCCGGTCGCCGGTCGCACCGAAGTGGCCCTGGACGACCTTGTCGGCTTCTTCGTCAACACCCTCGTCCTGCGTACCGACCTGACCGGCGACCCCACCTTCACCGAGACGTTGGCCCGGGTCCGGCGGTCCACCTGGGACGCGTTCGAGCACCAGGACCTTCCGTTCGACCGCCTCGTCGAGGACCTGTCGCCGACCCGTTCGCTGTCGCGCCACCCGCTGTTCCAGGTGATGCTGACTGTCAACAACGTGGATCAGGGCGCCCAACAGGCCGCCCCGTTCCTCCCCGGTCTCCACGTCGAGTGGGACGACATGGCCACCTCGTCGGCCAAGTTCGACTGCGAGTTCACGTTCGCTGAGGTCAGCGACCCCACCGGTGCCCCGGCAGGGTTGCGGGGCACGCTCGTGGTCGCCGCCGACCTCTTCGACGCGGCCTCCGCCCGGCGGATCGCCGACCGGTTCGTGCGCGTGGTCAGCGCCGTCTGCACCGAGCCGCACCGCCGTCTGAGCGTCATCGACCTGCTCGACGACACCGAACGGCGGCAGCTCCTCGTGGAGTGGAACGGCAGCCCGGTCGAGCGGCCGGCCGCGACCCTGCCCGAGATGTTCGCCGCCCAGGTCGCGCGTACGCCGGACGCCGTCGCGGTGCTGATGGGCGACACCACACTGACGTACGCCGACGTCGAGACGCGCTCGGACCAGGTGGCCCAGGTCCTCCTGGCGCGGGGGGTGGGCCCGGAGTCCGTGGTGGGCGTGTGCCTGGAGCGTGGCATCGACCTGCTCGTCGCCCTGCTCGGCATTCTCAAGGCCGGCGGTGCCTACCTGCCGATCGATCCGGCCTACCCGGCCGACCGGGTGGCCTTCATGATCGCCGACGCCGTTCCGGTAGCCGTGATCACCTCGCCGGGGACGGAGGACGTGCTGCCACTCGGCGTCGCGCGGCTGTCGGTGCACGACCGGGCCGCCGCCGGGACGCCCGTGCCGCGCCCACCGTTGCGCCCCGACAATCCGGCGTACGTCATGTTCACCTCCGGGTCCACCGGCCGCCCGAAGGGCGTCGTCGTCGAGCACCGCAGTGTCGCGAACCTCGTCGCCTGGGCCCGGGAACGGTTCGGCGGTGCCAGCTTCCACCGGGTGCTCGCCTCGACGTCGTTGAACTTCGACGTGTCGGTGTTCGAGCTGTTCGGGCCGCTTGTCAGCGGAGGCAGCATCGAGGTGGTAGCGGACCTGCTCGCCCTGGCCGACCAGGATCGCGAGTGGGACCTCAGCCTCGTCAGCGCCGTTCCGTCCGCGCTCGCCCAGGTGTTGACCGGTGGCATCCGGGCGACGGTCGGCACTGTCGCGTTCGCCGGCGAGGCGCTGACTCCGCGGGCCGTCGCCGACGTGCGCCGAGCGCTGCCGGGCGTGCGGGTGGCGAACATCTACGGACCGACCGAGGCGACCGTCTACTCCACCGAGTGGTATGCCGACGGTGACCTCCACGGCACGCCCCCGATCGGCCGCCCGGTCACCAACGCCCGCGCCTACGTCCTCGACGGCGGGCTCGCTCCCGCTCCGGTCGGCGTCGCCGGCGAGCTGTACCTCGCCGGAGCCGGACTGGCCCGCGGCTACCTCGGACGCGCCGCGCTGACCGGCGAGCGGTTCGTGGCCTGCCCCTACGCCTCCGGCCAGCGGATGTACCGCACCGGGGACCTGGTGCGCTGGAATGGTGACGGCCAGCTCGAGTACCTCGGCCGGACCGACGACCAGGTGAAGATCCGGGGCTTCCGCATCGAGCTGGGCGAGGTCCAGGCGGTGGTCGCCGACCACCCGGACATCGCGCACGCCGCGGTCGTCGCTGTCAACCGGCACGCCGACGACGACACCGACAAGCGGCTCGTCGCGTACCTCGTTCCGGTCTCCGGCACCGACCGCGACGCGCTGCCCGGTGCCGTGCAGGCGTACTGCGCCAGCCGCCTACCCGGGCACATGGTGCCCTCGGCCTGCTGCGTCCTCGACGCACTGCCGCTCAACAGCAGCGGAAAGCTCGACCGCGCCGCCCTACCGGCGCCCGAATTCGCCGCCGCCGCAGGGAGTGGCCGCAGCCCGGCGGACGCCCGCGAGGAGTTGCTGTGCGCCGGCTTCGCCGAGGTCCTCGGGGTGGACCAGGTCGGCCTCGACGACGACTTCTTCGCCCTCGGCGGCCACTCGCTCCTCGTCGTCCGGCTCGTCGACTGGCTGCGACAGCGCGGTGTGACCGTCTCGGTCCGGGCGCTGTTCCAGACTCCGACCCCGGCCGGTCTCGCCACCGCCGCCGGGGCCCGGCCCGTCGAGGTGCCGCCGAACGCCATACCGGAATCCGCCGACCGGATCACCCCCGAGATGCTGCCGATGGTGGCGCTGACGCAGGACCAGATCGACCGGATCGTGTCGACAGTGGACGGGGGCGCCGCGAACGTGGCGGACGTCTATCCCCTCGTACCGCTGCAGGAGGGCATTCTCTTCCACCACCTGCTCAGCGAGGGTGGCGGGCAGGACGCCTACGTCCTCCCCACCGTCCTGGAGTTCGCCGGACGTGACCAGCTCGACCGGTTCCTGGCGGCGTTGCAGCGCGTGGTCGACCGCCACGACGTCTTCCGCACCGCGGTGCTCTGGCAGGATCTGCCCGAGCCGGTGCAGGTGGTACGCCGGCACGCCCGCCTGCCGATCACCGAGATCAGCCTGCGGCGGGGTGATCCGGCCGAACTGGTAGCCGCAGTGGGTTCGGTGATGGACCTCGGCCGGGCACCGTTGATCGACACCCATGTCGCCGCTGTGCCCGGCACCGCCACCTGGCTCGCGCTGGTCCGGATCCACCACCTGGTCCAGGACCACATGGGTCTCGACCTGGTCGTGGCCGAAGTGCGGGCATTCCTCGCCGGCCGGGGCGCCGACCTGCCGGCCCCGGCGCCGCTGCGCGACTTCGTCGCGCGGACCCGCGTCAGCGGCACCGAGCACGAGCGGCACTTCGCCGACCTCCTCGGCGACGTCACGGAGCCAACCGCGCCCTACGGCCTGCTCGACGTCCGTGGTGACGGCTCCGGCCAGGTCCACGCCGGTATCCGGCTCGACGACGAGCTGACCAGCCGGCTACGCCAGGTCGCCAGCGGGCTCGGCACCAGTCCGGCCACCGTCATGCACGTCGTGTGGGCCCGCACGGTGGCCACCCTCGCCGGCCGCGAGGACGTCGTCTTCGGCACCGTCCTCCTCGGACGGATGAACACCGGCTCCGCGGCCGCCCGCGTCCCCGGCCCGTTCATCAACACACTGCCCGTCCGCGTCGACGTCGGGCGGGGGACCGCCCGGGAAGCCGTCGCCGCCATGCGCGACCAACTCGCCGGCCTCATCGAGCACGAACACGCCTCCCTGGCGGTCGCGCAGCAGGCCAGCGGAGTCGCCAGCGAGGTCCCGCTGTTCACCGCCCTGTTCAACTACCGGCACAACGAGGCACCGGCCGGCGACCCGGAGCCCGACCTCGACGTCGACGTCGACGGCCCCCGAATCGTCCTGTCCCGGGAGTACACCAACTATCCGCTCATGCTCTCCGTGGACGACTTCGGCGACGGGATGAGCCTCGCCGTCGAGGCAACGGCGCCGATCGACCCGGCCGCCGTCGCCGCCCTGGCGCGGACCGCGACCGTCGGGCTCGTCACCGCGCTCCAGGCCGAGGACGACGCCGCCCTCGCGGACGTCGCGGTGCTCGACCCCGACGAGCGGCGGCGGGTGGTGGAAACCTTCAACGACACGACAGTGGCGTACGAGGGCGGGACGTTGGGGGAGCTGTTCGAAGCGCAGGCGCTCCGTTCGCCGGACGCGCTGGCGGTCGTGTTCGAGGGCGTGGGGCTGACCTACGCCCAGCTGGATGCGAGGGCGTCGGCGGTGGCCCGGTTCCTGGTGGCACGCGGTGTGGGGCCGGAGTCGGTGGTGGGCGTGCGGATGCCCCGCGGCGTCGACCTCGTGGTGGCGTTGCTGGCGGTGGTGAAGGCGGGCGGGGCGTACCTGCCGATCGACACCGACTATCCGGCGGAACGGGTGGAGTTGATGACCCGGGACACGGCACTGGTGTTGGAGTCCGTCGAGGGCCTGGACGGCCCACCGGCATCGGTACGGGTCGACCCACGACACCCCGCGTACGTGATCTTCACGTCGGGTTCGACGGGTCGCCCGAAGGGCGTGGTGAATTCCCACGAAGGGATCGTCAACCGGCTGCGGTGGATGCGGGACCGCTGCCGCTCCGGCGTGGGCGACCGGGTGTTGCAGAAGACGCCGTTCACGTTCGACGTCTCGGTCTGGGAGTTCTTCTGGCCGTTGGTCACGGGCGCCACGTTGGTGGTGGCCCGGCCGGGAGGCCATCAGGACCCGGCCCATCTGGCGGAACTGATCCAGACCGAGCGGGTCACCACCGCGCACTTCGTGCCGTCGATGCTGGAGGCGTTCCTGCCGCACGCGGCAAGCTGCGCGGGGCTGACCCGGGTGATCTGCTCGGGGGAGGCGTTGCCGCAGGGCGTGCAGGACCGCTTCCTCGCCCTGCTGCCCACAGTGGAGTTGCACAACCTGTACGGCCCGACCGAGGCTGCGGTGGAGGTGACGGCAGCGCACTGCCTGGCCGGTCGCCCGGTGACGATCGGCGGGCCGGTTCCCAATACGCGCACCTACGTGCTGGACGCGCGGATGCGGCCGGTGCCGGTCGGCGTGGCGGGGGAGTTGTACCTGGCCGGGGTGCAGGTGGCGCGGGGTTACGCGGGTCGACCGGGGCTGACCGCCGAACGGTTCGTGGCGTGTCCCTTCGGGGGGCGGATGTACCGCACGGGTGACCTGGTCCGATGGACCATCGGCGGGGAGCTGGAATATCTCGGGCGGACCGACGACCAGGTCAAGATCCGTGGCATGCGCGTCGAACTGGACGAGGTGCGGGCTGCGGTGGCCGAGCACCCCGGTGTGGCCAGCGCAGCGGTGGTGGTCCGCGACGGGCGGCTGGTGGCGTACGTCGTCGGTGTGGATGACGGGGTGCGCGAGTTCGTCGCGGCACGGCTGCCGGACTACATGGTGCCGACAGCGGTCGTCGTCCTTCCCGCGCTGCCGGTGACCGCCAACGGAAAACTCGACCGCGCGGCGTTGCCGGCACCCGAGTTCCGCACGGGGCGCGGACGCGCGCCGGCCAACCCGCGCGAGGAACTGCTGTGCGCGGCGTTCGCGGAGATCCTGGGGGTCGACGACGTCGGTGTCGACGACGACTTCTTCGCCCTCGGTGGTCACTCCCTGCTGGCGGTGCGGTTGATCAGCCGGGTCCGGACCCTCCTCGGGGTCGAGGTGCCGCTTCGGGCGTTGTTCGACGCGGCAACCCCGGCACGCCTGGCCGCCCGGCTCACCGGCGCCGACCGGGCCCGCGCACCCCTCACCGTCACCGAACGCGCCGGCCGGGTGCCGCTGTCCTACGCCCAACGTCGGCTCTGGTTCATCAACCGGCTGGAGGGGCGGAACCCCTCGTACAACATGCCAGTGGTCCTCGACCTCGAAGGCGTGCGACCGGAGGTGCTCGAAGCCGCGCTACGGGACGTGATCGGCCGTCACGAGGTGCTCCGGACGACGTTCCCGACCATCGAGGACGAGCCCTACCAGCATGTGATCGACATGGACGCCCTCGACTGGTCGGTCACCGTCGCCGACGTACCGGACCTCGACGCGGCCATCGCGCAGGCGGCGGCGCACCCGTTCGACGTTGCGGGCGAGGTGCCGATCCGGGCCTGGTGGTTCAACGACACGGTGCTCGTCGTCGTCGTGCACCACATCGCCGCCGACGGCTGGTCGATGGCACCACTGGCCACTGACTTCTCCACCGCGTACGCGGCCCGGCTCGCCGGTCGGGCCCCGGGCTGGGCGGCGCTGCCCGTCCAGTACGCGGACTACACGGTGTGGCAGCGACGTGTGCTCGGCGACGAGAGCGCCCCGGGCAGCCTGGTGTCGCAGCAGGTCGCGTACTGGCGGCAGGCACTGGCTGACGTCCCGCAAGAGCTGGCGTTGCCGTTCGACAGGCCACGCCCGTCGGTGGCCACCCACGGCGGGCACGTGGTGCCGATCGACGTTCCCGCCGAGGTTCACGCCCGGATGATCGCGCTGGCGCGGGCGCAGGGCGTGACCGTCTTCATGGTCATGCAGGCCGCTCTCGCCCTGCTGCTGTCCCGGCTCGGCGCCGGCACCGACGTACCGATCGGGTCGGCGCACGCCGGGCGTTCGGACGACGCCCTCGATGACCTGGTGGGCCTGTTCGTCAACACGATCGTGTTGCGCGCCGACCTGTCGCTCGACCCGACCTTCGCCGAGCTGCTGCTGCGGGTCCGGTCGCGGGTGCTGGCCGACGCGGAACACCAGGACGTGCCGTTCGAGCGGCTCGTGGAGGAACTCGCCCCGACCCGGTCGGTCGCCCGGCACCCGCTGTTCCAGGTGGTGCTCACCAAACTGAACACGGTGGAGGCCGCCCTCGACCTGCCGGGAGTGGTGGTGTCCGGCCGGGAGGGCGGCACGTCGACGGCGAAGTTCGACCTCGACGTGCTCGTCGGCGAGGTGTTCGACAGCGACGGCGCCCCCGCCGGACTGCACGGCACCGTCACCGTCGCCGCGGACCTGTTCGACAGGCCCTGGGCGCAGCGGATCGCCACCTGGTGGACGCGGGTCCTCGACGCCGTGACCAGCGACCCGCAGCAGCGGCTGCACGCAGTGGACATCCTCGGCGACGACGAACTGGCCACGCTTCTGCGAACCTGGAACGACACCGCGGTCCCCGCCGCACCGACCCCGATCGTCGAGCTGTTCGAGCGGCAGGACCGCGCCGCGGTCGCCGTCGTCGTCGATGGGACCCCGACCACGTACGGCGAGCTGGATGCGCGGGCCAACCGCATCGCCAACTACCTGCGGGCGCAGGGCGTCGGCGCGGAGACCGTCGTCGGGCTGTGCCTGCCGCGCGGTGTGCAGATGGTCGCCGCGATCCTCGGCGTCTGGAAGGCCGGCGCGGCGTACCTGCCCGTCGACGCCCATCAACCGGTCGCCCGGATGGCACACCTTCTCAAGGACAGCATGGCGGTGCTGGTCCTCACCGACCATGACCTGTTCGACGAGCTGCCCGCCGGCCGGGTGCGGATCGTCGCCCTGGACGACGGGATCCTCGCCCGCCACGCCGAGACGACGCCGCAGGTCACCGTCCACCCCGACAACACCGCCTACGTCATCTACACCTCCGGGTCGACGGGCCGCCCGAAGGGCGTCGCCGTGAGCCATCGGGCCCTGGCCAACTACGTCGCCTCCGTCCCGGACCGGCTCGGCTTCGCTGCGCGGGGTGGCCGCTACGCCCTGCTCCAGGCGCAGGTCACGGACCTGGGCAACACCATCCTGTTCGCCAGCCTCACCCGTGGTGGGGAGCTGCACATCCCCGCCGAGGACGTGGTCACCGACCCGGTGAAGGTGGACGCGTTCCTGCGGGAGCACGCGATCGACTACCTGAAGGCGGTGCCGTCGCACCTCGCGGCCCTCACCGCGGCCGGTGCCGACGTCATGCCGCGACGCGCCCTGGTCCTCGGCGGCGAGGCGGCCGAGCCCGGGTGGGTCCGCGAGATGATCGCCAAGGGCACCGTCTACAACCACTACGGCCCGACCGAGACCACCATCGGCGTCCTCACCACCCGGCTGGAGCCGGGCGACACCGTTCCGATCGGCACGCCCATCGGCGACACCCGCGCGTACGTCCTCGACGCCGCGCTCCGGCCCGTCCCCGCCGGTGTCGCCGGTGAGCTCTACATCAGCGGCCCGGGAGTGGCCCGCGGCTATGTGCGACGCCCGGGGCTGACCGCGGAGCGTTTCGTCGCCTGCCCCTACGACGGTGGCGGCCGGATGTACCGGACCGGTGACCGCGCCCGCTGGAACACCGCCGGGCAGATCGAGTTCCGGGGCCGCACCGACGACCAGGTCAAGATCCGCGGCTACCGCGTCGAGCTGGGCGAGGTGCAGGCCATCGTCGCCGCCCATCCCGAGGTGGATCAGGCCGCCGTCGTCGCCCGCACCGATGACGGCGGTGAGCAGCGCATCGTCGCCTACGTCGTCAGCGAGGACGCCGAGGACGACCTGCCGGCCTCGGTGTCGACGTTCGTGGCCGCCCGGCTGCCCGCCCACATGGTGCCGGTCGTCGTCGTGCTCGACGCCCTGCCGCTGACCAGCAACGGCAAGCTCGACCGGAAGGCACTTCCGGCCCTCGGCCGGACCGCCACCGCCGACGCCCGCCGACACTCGACCGACGTGCGGGAGGAAATCCTGCGCGTCGCGTTCGCCGAGGTGCTGGGCCTGCCCATGGTGGGGCCCGACGACGACTTCTTCACCCTCGGCGGCCACTCCCTGCTCGCCGTGCGTCTCATCAGCCGGATCCGCACCCTGCTCGGCGTCGAGATCGAGGTCCGGGTCCTGTTCGAGTCGCCGACGCCGGCCGGGCTGCTGGCCCGGCTCGCCGAGGCCGACGAGGCCCGCGCGCCGCTCACCCCCCGCCCACGCCCGGACCGGGTGCCGGTCTCCTACGGACAGCGGCGGCTGTGGTTCATCGCGCAGCTGGAGGGGCGCACCTCCACCTACAACATCAGCAGGTCCGTCCGGCTCACCGGCACCGTCCACCCGGAGGTCGTCGAGGCCGCCCTGCGTGACGTCCTGGACCGGCACGAGGTGCTGCGTACCGTCTATCCGGTCGTCGACGGCGAGCCGTACCAGCTGATCCGCGACGTCCGCGACCTCCCGCCGCTGCTGACCACCGCCACCCGTCCAACCGAGACCGCTGCCGCCGTCGCGCTCGCCGAGGCCCACGAACTCGACCTTGCCGCCGAGGTGCCACTGCACGCCTGGCTCTTCACCGAGAGCCCCGACGACCACCTCCTCGTCGTCGTCGTGCACCACATCGCCACCGACGGTTGGTCGTGGGCGCCGCTGGCCCGCGACTTCGCCACCGCCTACGCCGCGCGCAGCGAACACCGCGCTCCCGACTGGGCGCCGCTACCCGTGCAGTACGCCGACTTCGCCATGTGGCAACACGAGGTCCTCGGCGACGTCACCGACCCGGGCAGCGTCATCGCCCGGCAGGTCGCGCACTGGCGCGACGCGCTGGCCGGCGCCCCCGAGGAGCTCTCGCTGCCATTCGACAGGCCCCGCCCGGCGGTCGCTGGTAATCGGGGCCATGCCGTGCCCGTGCACATCCCGGCCGAGGTGCACGCCCGACTCACGGAGATCGCCCGCTCCGAGGGCGTGACACTGTTCATGGTCCTGCACGGGGCGCTCGCCACCCTGCTGTCCCGGCTCGGCGCCGGTGACGACATCTCGATCGGCTCGGCCATCGCGGGACGTACCGACGAGGCGCTCGACGGACTCGTCGGCTACTTCGTCAACACCTTCGTCCTGCGTACCGACCTGTCGGGCGACCCGTCGTTCGGCGAGACCCTACGCCGGGTACGAGAGACCAGCCTGGCCGTGTTCGGCAACCAGGACGTGCCGTTCGAGCGACTCGTCGAGGAGTTGGCACCCACTCGCTCGCTCGCCCGACACCCGCTGTTCCAGGTGATGCTGCTGCTGGAGAACACCGCCGAGGTCACCGTCGACCCGCCCGAGGTCGACACCGACCGGGGAGCACCGGGCGGTGCGGCGACTGTCAAGTTCGACCTGGACTTCAGCGTGGCCGAAACCCGCACCGCTGACGGCTCACCGGCCGGACTCGTCGGTCGGCTCACCGGTGCCGTCGACCTGTTCGAGGCCGCGTCGGTGGAGCGCATCGCCGAACGGTGGGCCCGGCTGCTGCGGATGCTCGCCGCCGACCCCGCGCTGCGCCTCGCTGCCGTCGACCTTCTCGAGGAGGCCGAACGCCACCAGGTTCTCCACGACTGGAACGACACCGCCCTCGACCGGTCCGGCGACACCGTCGTCGAGCTGTTCGAGGCGCAGGTGGCGCGGACACCGGACGCCACAGCGGTGGTGTTCGGCGCCACCGAGCTGACGTACGCACAGCTCGACGCGCGGGCGAATCGGCTCGCGAGGTATCTCGTGGAACGCGGCGTCGGCCCGGAGTCGATCGTCGCCACGGTCTTCGAGCGGACCGACGACCTGATCGTCGCGCTGCTCGGTGTCATCAAGGCCGGCGGCGCCTACCTGCCGATCGATCCGGCCTACCCATCGGACCGCACCGCCTACGTCATCGCCGACGCGGGGGTCGTGTGTCTGCTCACCAGCACCGATCTGCGCGATCACCTGACCGGCTTCGGCATCGAGCCCGCCGGCGGCGTGCCGGTGGTGTTCGTGGACGCTCCGGACGTCGCCGCCGACCTGGCCGAACGTGATCCGGCCCCACTGGGTGTGGCGCTGCGCCCCGAACACCCGATGTGGGTCATCTACACCTCTGGCTCCACCGGGCGGCCGAAGGGCGTCCTCGTCGAACACCGCGCGATCGAGAACTTCCTCGTCGCGATGCAGGACCGGTTCCGTCTGAGCGTCGACGACCGGCTCCTGGCGGTGAGCACCGTCGGGTGCGACATGGCCGGCTTCGAGTTCTACCTGCCGCTCGTCACCGGTGCGCGGATCGTGCTCGCGTCGCAGGACCAGGTGCTCGACCCGTGGGAGCTGCGCCGGCTCGTCCGTGACTCCGGGACGACGATCGTCCACGCGACGCCCAGCCTCTGGCGTGGCCTCGTCGCCGACACCAACGATCCCGTCGACTGGGCCGGCGTCCGGGTGATGGTCGGTGCCGAGGCGCTGCCGACCGACCTCGGCCGCACGCTCGTGGAGCGGGCCGGACGTTTCGACAACCTCTACGGACCAACCGAGACGACGGTCTGGTCGACGGCACGGCACACCACGACGGATTCGGTCGACATCGCAGCGATCGGCGGACCGGTCGGCAACACGCAGGTCTACGTGCTCGACGCGCGTCTGGCCCCGGTGCCGCCGGGAGTGGCCGGCGAACTCTACATCGCCGGGAACGGGCTGGCCCGCGGCTATCTCGGCCGGCCGGGCCTCACCGCGGAACGGTTCGTCGCGTGCGCCTACTCCGACACCGGCGAGCGGATGTACCGCACCGGCGATCTCGTCCGTTGGAGCGCCGACGGTGAGCTGTCCTTCGTGGGCCGCGCCGACGACCAGGTGAAGGTGCGCGGGTTCCGGGTCGAGTTGCGGGAGATCGAGGCCGTGCTCGCCGCCCACCAGGGCGTCGGGCAGAGCGCCGTGCTGCTGCGGGAGGACACCCCGGGGGATCGGAGGCTCGTCGGGTACGTCGTCCCGGCGGACGGTCGCGACGCCGACCCGGAGCTCGGGTCGTCGGTGCGCGCCGCGGCACAGGATCGGCTGCCGGGGTACATGGTGCCGGCCGCGATCGTGGTCCTCGACCGGTTCCCGCTCATGCCCAACGGCAAGCTGCACCGCAAGGCGCTGCCGCAGCCCGAGTACGACACCGGCGACGTCGCCCGCACTCGCAGCGACGCGGTGATCGAGGACACCCTCTGCGAGGTGTTCGCCGAGGTGCTCGGCGTGCCGAAGGTCGGGGCCCACGACGACTTCTTCGCCCTCGGCGGCCACTCGTTGCTCGCGGTGCGCTGGGTGGAGCTGCTGCGCGAACGGGGCCTGACGTTCGCCGTCCGCGACCTGTTCGTGGCGCCGACCGTCGCCGCGCTCATCGAACGGATGGACCTGTCCACGATGGCGGACGGGCTGGACGTCCTGCTGCCGATCCGTACCAAGGGTGACCAGCCGCCGGTCTTCTGCCTACCGCCCGCCGGCGGGCTCAGCTGGAGCTACAGCCCGCTCTCCCGGTTCGTTCCGAAGGACACCCCGCTGTACGGGCTGCAGGCGCCGGGTCTGGACGGCAAGCGTCCTCCGTCGACGTCGCTGCGCGATGCCGCCACCGTGTCGCTCGAGCACATCCGTTCGGTGCAGCCCACCGGGCCGTACCACCTGCTCGGCTGGTCCTACGGCGGTGTGCTCGCCCAGGAGATCGCGGTGCAGCTCCAGGCCGCCGGTGAGACAGTCGGAGCGCTCATCATCCTGGACCAGTACCCGAAGGACCCGGGAATCCGGGCGGTCATCGGCGACGAGCCCGCACCCGACGAGGAAACCCAGCTCGCCGCGCTCACCGAAGTCGTGCGCAAGGAGGCCGGTGCCGTACTCGGCAACGCCTCCGACGAGGAGCTACGCCGCTTCGCCGTCCTCTGGCGCAACAACTTCACCTGCATCGACGCCCACCAGTACGGGCGGTTCGACGGCGACGCGCTGCTTGTCGTCGCCGACCGGAACATCCCCGAGGGCGCGCCGACGGCCGAGCTGTGGAAGCCGTACATCACCGGCGAGATCAGCGAGGTCCGACTGCCCTGCGGGCACGAGGACATGAACACTCCGGCCATGTTGGGCCAGATGTGGTCGGCCGCCGCAGAGTGGCTGGGTCGCAACGGGGACGCCCCCAGCAGTTGACCCGCGGCCGGAGATCGGCGCGGCACGCGCCGCGCCGACCGGAACCCTCCTGCTGGTGGTCGCACAAACGCCAACGACGGCTGGTCCCGGGCAACCGTGGCCCGGGACCAGCCGTCGCTTACGCGTCGACGCAGATCACGCTGCGCGTCAGCCGTCCACCCATCCATGGGACCGGCTGAACTCGATGAACCTCTTGCGGACGTCGATGATCTGGGAGCCGGTCAACGGCGGCGCGCACTGCAGGAGCATTTCGGTCACGGCCCCGACGAACTCGGCGGACGCGAGAACGTCGCACATCTCGTCGTCGCCGTCCGCGCGGACCCGGGAGCGGAACTCGTCTCCGTTGGTCGACGCGCGCGGTGTCTCGGCCGTTTCCAGCACCCGGACCGACTGTGCGCGCAGGCCGCGGTCGCCATCTATGACGTCATACTCGATCGGCAGGCCGATCCGCACCAGTTGGCGTTGCTCGCCGAAGTCATTGGCATGGAAGAAGACGTCCTCACCGCCGCCCGTCGGGGCGATGAACCCATAACCACGTACATCATCGAATCGGATGATCTTACCCACAGAAGACATCACACCACCACATATGCTCAAACGCCTGAACGCTTACCGACAAGGGTGCCATCCGAGGTTCACGCAGGTGAACCGGTTGGATTCACCACCTCAACCACGCCCGGAGACCCGATGGTCGGGAGTCACGCGGCAACGCATGGCGGCATCATCGTACGTCGGCGGACCGGAACCGTCTGCGACGGAACACGCGCGAGTGCCGTCGCGGCCCCATGGCGGCAACCGCCGACCGGTCCGGCGGGCCGCCACGCCGGCGTGTTCAACTGCGGACCACGTCGGTTGTACGAGCGCGGCACGCGCGGGGGAGGCGGACGCCGCGCTCATGATCGTTTCCGCTACCCGCGCCGGCCGCCACTGTCGCCGGGCAGCGCGCGATCATGCTCCTCCGGCAGGATGGTCTCCCCGCTGTGTCGAGGCTTCGGTATCGTCGCCAACGCGTCCGGCTCGTTCGACCCCCCGGTCGGCGCATGCCGTGGCGGAGCCCGGTGGAAGATCGCCACCAGGCCGGCCAGGGTCAGCAGGAACAGCGGCACCCACACCAGGCGGTGCAGCGGCCACAGACCGTCGGGAGTGTCGAGCAGACCGGGCAGATGTCGTCCCACCAGCAGGCCGGCGAAGACCACCAGCAACATCGCGGTCTGGTGCCAGCAGAACAACTCCATCGCGGTCCGGTTGAGCAGTGTCACAGTCCTCGCCAGTCGGGGGCGACGCAGCGGCCGGTCCAGCCTCGCCCGCAGGAGCAGGAAGACCCCGAGTTGGGCGAACGCCAGTGACACCGTGAAGAGCGACGGCGGGTCGAGATTGGACCACCGGTCTCCGGGAACGCCGACGGCGCTGGCGGGATAACCGACAACGAGCACCAGAAGCGCCCCGGCCGTGCTGCCGAGGGCCAGCAGGACCGCGCCCGCGTACCGGGGCAGTCGGCTCTCGGCCATCGCGATACCCAGCAGATAGGGCACCGACCAGCCGATCACGGTGACCGCGATCTTCCACCCGAGCGGCAGACCGTTGGCGCGCAACCCGTCGGTGATCCCGACGACGCAGATCGCCGGCAGGATCGCCCACAGCCCCCACCGGGCCACGAGCTTGATCAACGGCGTGGTGAGCGCCACCAGCGCGAGGTACACCGGCAGGAACCACAGGGGGTGGGTGACGAGCGACGTGACGACGTGCTGGGTTCTCGCGGGTGCGTCGATGGCGTCCAGGAGCAGCAGAGCCGGCACCCACACCGCGGCGAACAGCAGCAGCGGCCGGACCAGACGGTGGTACCGCGCGCCCAGCCGTGGCGCCCACGGCCAGCGGGCCCGGCGGCTTTCCCGCGTGCGGGTCGGGTCCGCCTTCGCCCGCCGCCGCGACCGGGCGGCCGCGTAACCGCCCGCGAAGAAGAACAGCCCGAGGGTCTGCAGGAACCAGCTCGCCGGCGCGAACTGCGGGATGTACGACAACGGGCTCTCGCCGTGCAGCGTCGACGGCAGGTAGGGGTCGCTGACGATCGCGGAGACCATCCAGTGCCCGAGCACCACGCCCAGGATGGCGACAGCCCGCAGAGCATCCACCGTGTGGTCTCGATGGGCCGGTGTCGACGTTCCGTCTGTCCGCTCAGGTGCCACACCCGGGATGGGCCGTCTACAGGTATCGGTCATGGTGTCTCCCGTGTGTCGGTGCCGAGCAGTGCGATCGCGGTGAGGCTGGCCTGCGAGCGGGTCCCCACCGCGAGGTAGTGGTCGTGGTCCGGAACGTCGTCGGCGGGGAAGATGCTGGCCCCGAATCCCGGGGCGGCCGGCTGGGTGCCGTGGCCGAGGCCGCGCAGGCGCGCACCCGGCACCCAGCGCATGTTGTCGCGCGGGGAGAGCGCCGCCCAGACGCGAGCCTCGGTACCCAGATCCGTTGCCCTGTCCACCCCCATGCCCGGGCTGCCGAAGGCCGCTATGTCGGTCACCTGGACCGGCAGCCGGTGCGCGGCGAGGCCTATCACCGTCGATCCGTAGCTGTAGCCGAGCAGGGCGATCGTGGCGTGCGGACGGAGCAGGGTCAAGCCGGTTACGAAGCGCTCCAGGGCGGCCGCTCCGGTCTCGGCCAGGTCCTCACGCGCGGCGGAGAGGTCCACCCCGTCCGGGGCGTCGTACCCCAGCCAGACCACCACCGCGAACCTCTCCGCCGGAACTCGGTAGCCGTGCGCGGACTGGTACAGGTCCTGGCCCTGCGTCGAGGGGGACCGGACGGGCTTGCCGCCGACGCCACGCCAGAAGTTGCCGGCTCGGTTGCCGGCCCCGGGCACCAGGACGGCGATTCGATCCGCGTGGTCGAGGTCGCCGAAGACCTGGGCGACCTGGCCCTGCCCCCGAGGGTCGAACAGGAGGTACTGTCCCGCCCGGTCCAGATACGGCGGGCCCGCCAGCGCCATGGCCCGCCGGTTCGCCTCGTACCGCAAGCTCGGCGGTGCGCCGTCCAGGTTGCCGACCACACCCGGGTACGCGGCCGCCAGCCCACGCTGCTCCTCGGCGTCGAGGGTGGCGAGGAACGTCCGGATCTCGGCCGGCTCGGCCCGCGTCGGATCGGGAAGCTCCCGGGGATCCGCGAGCCAGACCGCGGCGCCCACCGGCGGGGTCACCCGCACGGCGCCGGACGGTGGAAGCAGGTTGGCGGCGGTCGGTGCGAGAGACACCAGGACGCCGGTCAGCCAGGTGAGCAGACTCCTTCGCCAACGGCGGGGAACAGAACGGGTCACCGCTGGGTCCGGTCGGTAGGGTTCCGGACTCCGGTGACCGGACGTGCGGTATTCACGCCTGACTGGTCGACAACTCGGTGCATACCTGTGACGGTGTCAAGGACAGGAAGTGATTGTCATCGGTCCGTCGATGACGTTGAGGTGCCCCGGGTTAGACCACTGGCTTAGGTCCGCGGACTGATGATAACGGCTGACGGCGCCGGATAAGATCGGCCCATGTCGGTCGTTGCCCCTGCTCAGCTGCCCAAAAGGCTCGTGGGGTGGTCCCCTTCCTGGCTCGTCTGGGGCAGCTGCGCCCTCTCACCCCTGTTGCTGTTTCTCTGGGTGAACACCGGCAATCCGGCGAACTGGCCCCTTGGCCTCCGCTTCATCGTGCCCAGTCTGCTGATGGCGCTGCCGGTCGTCGGGCTGCGTCGCCGCCCGTTCGTCGCGCTGGCGGTGATGCTGCTCGACGTGGTGTTGGTGGAGCTGTTGACCTCCTCGGCGGCGCTCTACGACCCGCAGTTCCACGGCGTGCTACGCACCATCCAGACCGCAGCGCTGGACGTGGCGGTCGGTTACGTAGCCGCTCTCCGGAGCCGCCGCATCTCGGTGGCCACCGCGGCCTTCGTGCTTGTCGTGCAGATGGTGGTCGCGGTCGCGCTGCAGATCGGTCCGGCGGACCTCAACGAGCGGGTGACACAGAACCTCCTCGCCGTGGCGGTCGCCTGGATGATCGGCAACTCGGCGCGGCAGCGCCGGTTGTTCGCCGAGGCGCAGCGGGCCGAGGCCGCGGCGAGCGCGGTACAGGCCGAACGGCTACGGATCGCTCGGGAGTTGCACGACGTGGTCGCGCACTGTGTGGGGGTGGTCGCGATGCAGGCCGGCATGGCTCGGCGGGTGTTCGACACCCAGCCGGAGGAGGCCCGCAACGCGCTGACCGAGATCGAGCAGACCGGCCGGGAGACCCTGGCGAGTCTGCGTCGGATGCTCGGTTCGTTGCGTCGCGCCGACCTCACCTCCGGTTCCGCGCCGCTGGATCCGGCGCCGCGCCTGAGTGACCTCGACCAGTTGGCCGAGCGTTCCAGCGCCCTCGGCTTGCAGGTGGAGGTCCGGTCGCGCGGCGAAGATAGACCCCTGCCGTCGGACATCGACCTGTCCGCGTACCGGATAATCCAGGAAGCGGTGACCAACGTGGTACGGCACGCCGGCGCACAGCATTGTGAGGTCGTCGTCGACCGGCGCCCGGACGAGTTGTCGATCCAGGTGACCGACGACGGCCGCGGTGCGGTCGGCACGGGCACCGGCTTCGGCATCGTGGGGATGCGCGAACGGGTCAGCCTGCTCGGCGGGCAGTTCGATGCCGGCCCCCGCCCCGAGGGTGGGTTCCGAGTGGCGGCCCGGATCCCACTGGTTCCCGTCCGATGACCGTCCGCGTGGTGCTCGTCGACGATCAGCCCCTGATCCGCAGCGCGTTACGGATACTCATCGCCGACAGCGGAGACCTGACGACGGTGGGGGAGGCCGGCACCGGAGACGAGGCCGTCTCCGTGGTGAGCCGGACACGGCCGGATGTGGTGGTCATGGACATCCGGATGCCGGGCATGGATGGCATCGAGGCGACCCGGCGCGTGATGGCCGCCCCCGACGCCCCCCGCGTACTGATCCTCACCACGTTCGACGACGACGAGTACGTGTACGCCGCCCTGCGCGCCGGTGCCAGCGGTTTCCTGGTCAAGGACACCGGACTGGACGAGATACTCGGCGCCATCCGCGTGATCGCCGCCGGCGAGGGCCTGATGGCGCCACGGGCGACCCGGCTGCTGATCGAGCAGTTCGTCAGTCGACCGCAGGCCGTCCCGCAGCCCGTTTCGAGCCGCAGCGCCGACATCATCACCGAGCGGGAACGCGAGGTGCTGACGTTGATCGGTCAGGGCAAGGCCAACGGCGAGATCGCCAGCGAGTTGTGGATCAGTGTGGCCACGGCCAAGGCGCACGTCGGCCGACTCTTGACGAAGCTCGACGCCCGCGACAGGGTGCAGCTGGTGATCATTGCCTACGAGATGGGGTTGGTCTCCACGTCGCGCTGAGGCGCTGCCGCCGACCCTGGCTCGACACCGGCGACCACGGCCGCCAGGTGCGCCAGCGAGGCCGCGCCCTCGGCCAGGTAGTAGTCGTGACCGGCGACCCCGGCGATGGGCACCGGTCGAGCGCCGAACGCGGGGTGCGCCGGTCGCTGCCCGTGGCCCAGACCGAGCACCCGGACGCCGGGCACCCGACGTGTCCAGTCGGCCGGCGCCTCGGCCGCCCACAACCGGGCCCGCGAGCCCAGCTCCGCTGCCCGGCGTACGCCCATCCCGGGGCTGCCGAACACGGCGATGTCGGTGACCTGCGCGGGCAGCCGACGGGCGGCCACCCCCACCACCGCCGAGCCGTAGCTGTGCGCCAGCACGGTGATCGCCGCCCGAGGGCGGACGGCGGTCAGACCGTCGACGAAGTGCAGCAGCTCGACGGCACCGAGCGTGGCCAGCCGTTGTCGGGCGGCAGCCAGACCGAACCCGCTGGGCGGCCGGTAGCCCAGCCAGGCGATCACGGCGATCCGGGTGTTCCGACCCTCGGCTGCGGCGACGGCGGCCCGGTGCAGGTTGCCGGCCTGCTGCGCCGGTGCCCGGTGTTCCCGCCCGCCCAGGCCCCGGCGGAAGTCGGCGACCCGCGTGTTGGCGCCCGGCACCAGAACGGCGATCCGATCGGCGTGGCACAGGTCGCCGTACACCACGGCCATCCGGCCGGCGTCCTCGTCGAACAACAGGTACTGCCCCTCCCAGGAGCGGTACGGCCCGAGGCGCATCTGTCGACGGTTCGCGGCGTACCGCAGTGCCGGTGGCGCGCCCTCGAGCTGCCCCACGACCTTCGGGTGACGGCGGACGAACTCGGCGCCCTCCACGGGACCGAGATCGCAGAAGAAGCGGCACACCGCCGCCGGGCTGGGTCGGGACGACGTCCACTCTGGTCGGTCGGCCGCCGCCCGTGGGGTGGCCTGCCGGAGCGCGTCCAGCAGGTCGGGGCCGGCGGCCTTCCCGGCGGCCGGGTCCGCGGTGGCGGATTCCGGGCGGACGGAAGGCGGCCGCGAAAATTTCGACGGCACTGTGGAAGTCACCAGCTGACAGTGCCGTACGACAGTTGGTCTGGGCATCCACCCGGTGAAGAACATCCTCGATGAGATGTCACCCGGGGACGTAAGCCCCCGAGGGGTGCCGCTCCGGTAGGCGATTGTCTAGTGTCTTGCGTGATCTCACCACCCCTGAATGTTGCGGAGAACTGGATGCCCGGCCTCGACCGACCGGCCCTCACCCATGCCCTGACCAACCTGGTCGCCCGTCACACGCGCTTCCTGGACAATGAGTTGCCGACCATGCGCACGCTTGTCAAGCGCGGCGACGTCTGCGTCGACGTCGGGTCCGCCGCTGGCGTCTACACGCAGGCGCTCTCCCACCTTGTCGGCCCCAGCGGGCTGGTGCACAGTGTGGAACCGCTGTCGTTCTCGCACCCGCTGTGGACTCGGGTCCTGGCCGCCAAGGAGCGGCCCAATGTGCGTTACCACCCGATCGCCCTGGGTGCCGAGCCGGGCCGGATGGCGATGCGGGTGCCCTTCGGTCCGGGCGGGGCGGCGACGAGCCGCTCATTCCTGGACTGGCACTCGCAGGGTGTCGGCTCGAACGACGAGTTCACCCACCACGCCGACGTCATGGTCGATGTGCTCACGCTCGACGACCTGGCGGAGAACGTCGGCCTCACCACCCTCGACTTCCTCAAGATCGACGTGGAGGGCGGCGAGCTGCACGTGCTTCACGGTGGCGTGCAGACCATCGAGAAGTACCTGCCGAAGATGTACATCGAGATTGAGGAACGGCACACGGCCCGCTACGAGTACGGGCCGGATGACATCGTGAAGTGGCTGCGCGAGCGTGGCTACACCATGTATTCGTGGCGCAACGGTTGGCACGCGACAGATCGGGTGCACGATCACGTCAACAACTACGTCTTCCGGGTGCCACCCCGCTAGGACCGGTCGGCGTGGCGGTGACACCCACTGACGGCTGCCGGCGAGGAACGGTAGGACACCTGGCAACTGCCGTCCGCCGGCCCTCGCCGGTCGGCCGTGCCGTCGTTCAGGCGCCTACGCGGGCCGGCGCCTCGCCGGCCCGCTCGCAGACCCGGACGAACGGCAGCTCCTCGATCGGCAGCTCGTCGAAGTGGGCGAGGAACAGCTCGGCGGTTTCGCGCGGTCGTTCCAGGTGGACCATGTGGTCCGCGTCAGCGATCAGCGCGAAGACGCCGTGCGGGCTGGTCCGGGCGACCCGCCGCGAAATCTCGGGCGGGGTGTACGTGTCGTGTTCTCCTGTGACGACGAGCAACGGGGTCCGGATCGCCGGCTCGGGTTCGAGGTGGTCACGGGCCATCAGACGCAGGGTGTTCTGCGTGTACTTCTCGGCCTCGTCCGCCGTGATGGTGCTGAAGCGGCGATTGAGGATCCGGTCGACCCCGACGCGGTGCACCACGGTCCGGTCGGTGTCCGAGCACATGAACAGCGCCACCGTCGCCGCCGCGAACTCTTCCATGCGCTGTTCCCGCAGGAGCGTCAGGCTGTGCTCGACAGCGGGACGGATGGCGTCCGGGATCGAGGTCAGACAGGCCAGGACGACGAGGTGGCCGACCAGTTCGGGATGGCGTTGGGCCATCCGGTATCCGATCATCGCCCCGTACGAGCCGACGCCCATGTCGACGTATGTCACACCCAGTTCGTCGAGTCCCTGACGGAGGGTGTCGACGAGGAAGTCGGTGTCGTAGTCGGCGGGCAGGGTGTCCGCCGACCCGGAACCGGGCAGATCCACTGTGATGACGGGGCGCGCATCGAGGAGGAACTGCTCCAACCTGCCCCACGACTCCTTGCGTTGGAACGCGCCGCCGACCAGCAGGACAGGGACAGCGTCGGAAACCCGCCCGACGACCGAACGAGTCTCGAAAACGAAGCCATCCCGAATGTGCTGACGGACAGTTACATTCTGCGTGCTGTTCATGCTTATTCCTCTCTGACGACGACGGCAAGAGGGATGCGGCTCCTGGATGCCGATCGCTTTCAGCGGTGTCGAAGCGTCCGCGGACGTGGTAATGAGCCGCTCAAGCGGATGGGTGCGACGCGGCGGACCGTCTCGTTCAATTGCCCCCGCTCGCCAGTTGAACAGCGTCGTCGGAGCGTCTGCCAGGTGTTCGGCCACATGCGTCCACACGATTGATCGGCCATGGCGGATGCCCCATAGTCGTCGGCGACGTCCCTGAATTGTCGTTTCGGCGATCAGTTCGCGGTGAAGAGGAGACTGCACAGTGACGAATCCGTTCGAAGACCCCGACGCCAACTATCTGGTACTCGTCAACGACGAGGGGCAGCACTCATTGTGGCCGGTCTTCATCGAAGTGCCCGCCGGCTGGGAAACGGTTTTCGGTGAGGCGGGTCGACAGGACTGCCTGAACTACATCGAGAAGAACTGGACCGACATGCGCCCGAAGAGCCTGATCAAGGCCATGGAGGGCGACGGCTGAGGTCTACCGACCCGACCCACTGCGTTCCCGGGGCGCCGGGCTGACAACCCGCGCGCCCCGGCCCTGGTGCGCCTCGGACGTCCGGCGACTCGTCGCCGGACAGCCGCGCACCGTACTGATGGCGTCTCCTCGATCTGCCCCGGGAGGGTGCATGCGTTCGAAGCTCGGCCTTGATGTCGGCCTGGCCGACTCGTGCCGTGAGGTGGCTGCGGAAATCGCCCGTGACGTTGGCCAACGGACCGCCGGTAGGACCACTGTGTCGGTGGAGCGCACCATCGCCCGTCTACTCGGTGTGGACGGCGTCGATGCGCTCGACGTGCCGCTGCCCAACGTCCTCGTCGACCAGATCGAGGAGCACGGCGGGCTGGCCAGGGGCCTGGCCTACTGGCTCGGCAACGCCATCATCGCCACCGGTGCCGAACCGTTGGAGATCGCCAAGCTGGTCGGCGCGGGCGAACTCGACTTCCTCAACCTGCCCCTCGCCGAGGACCACCGGATCCGGCAGACCATCCGACAGCACGCCGCCGCGGCGCTGGAGAAGATTCGTGGCACCCGGGCCGAGCGTGCGACGTTCCGGGCCAGCCTGGACAGCGGCACCGCCGCCCCGGTCGAGACCTACGTGCTGACGGCCACCGGCAACGTCTACGAGGACGTCGCGCACGCCGAGGCCGTCGCGGAGAACGGCGGAGACATCGTCGCCGTCATCCGGTCCACCGCGCAGAGCCTGCTGGACTACGTGCCCTTCGGCCCGACCACCGAGGGGTTCGGCGGCACGTTCGCCACCCAGGCGAACTTCGCCATCATGCGCGAGGCGTTGGACCGTTGGTCCCGGGCGAATGGCCGCTACGTCAAGCTCTCCAGCTTCTGTTCGGGCCTCTGCATGCCGGAGATCGCCGCGATGGGCGCCATCGAGGGCCTGGACAACATGGTCAACGATGCTCTCTACGGCATCCTGTACCGGGACATCAACCTGCGCCGGACGCTCATCGACCAGCGATTCTCCCGGATGATCAACGGCTACTTCGGCGTCGTCATCAACACCGGCGAGGACAACTACCTCCGGACCGCCGACGCGGTCACCGCGGCCCCGTCAGTCGTGGCCTCCCAGATGATCAATTATTTCCTCGCCCGGGACAGCGGCCTGCCACCCGAGCAGATCGGTGTCGGCAACGCCTTCGAGATCCACCCGGACGTCACCAACGGCCTCCTGTACGAGTGGGCGCAGGCGCAACTCACCCGGGAGCTGTTCCCGGACTGCCCGGTCAAGTACATGCCGCCCACCGTGCACATGAACGGCAACCCGTTCCGCACCCACGCCGTCGACAGCCTGTTCAACCTGGTCACCGTCGCCACCAAGCAGGAGATCCAGACCATCGGCGTACCCACCGAAGGTGTCTTCACCCCGCACATCCACGACCGTGTCCTCGGGTTGGAGAACACCCGCTACGTGGCCAACTTCGCCCGGGATCTCGGCGACGACATCGAGTTCCGCCCCGGCGGGATCATCCAGACCCGTGCCGCGCAGGTGCTCGCCGAGGCACACCAGATGCTGCTGGAGATCGCCGAGATCGGGCTGTTCGACGCGATCGGCAAGGGCTACTTCGGCAACGTGTCCCGGCACTACGACCACGGCCGTGGCGCCGAGGGCATCGTCGAGGTCGACACCGGCTACTACAACCCGTTCACGGAACTGATGGGGGTCGACCTCGATGCGTGAGACCGCTGACCTGTCCGCTGTTCGGCCGTACGGTGACCACCTCAACGACGGCCTCGTGCAGGTGACCTTCACCCTCCCCGTGCCCTACGGCCTGGCGGCCCGGCACGCGGCCCTGGAACTGGCCCGCACGATGCGGCTCACGGAGCCGGAGGTCGTGCACTACCAGCGGCTCTGCGACGGCTACACGTACTTCGTGGTGATCGGCCAGTGTCGGCAGTCGGTCGACTTCGCCACCCTCCGCGAGGGCGCGTTCGACATCCAGTACCTCACCGAGCCCGAGATCGATCGGTTGATCGAGGAGCAGATCGGCCGCCGGGTCGTCGTGATCGGCGCCAGCACCGGCACCGACACCCACAGCGTCGGCATCGACGCGATGCTCAACCTCAAGGGTCTCGACGGCCGGCACGGACTGGAGGCCTATCACGGCTTCGAGGTGCACAACCTGGGAAGCCAGGTGCCCAACGCCCGACTGGTGGAGCAGGCCATCGCGGTGAACGCCGACGCCATCCTGGTGTCCCAGACGGTCACCCAACAGAACCTGCACCTGCACAACCTCACCGAGCTGGTGGAGATCGCCGAGGCTGAGGGGATCCGGGACCGGACGCTGCTGATCTGCGGCGGGCCGCGCGTCTCGCACGAACTGGCCAAGGAGTTGGGCTTCGACGCCGGGTTCTCCAAGGGCACCTACCCGGACCACGTCGGCACGTACATCGCCAAGGAGATGGTGGCCCGTCGCGCCATCGCCTCGACGACCGCGACCGCGGGGTGAGCGCCGACCACCTTGCCGACCTTGTCGCCGAGGCGCAGCGCGTCGCGGTCATCGGCCTCGCCAAGAACACCGGCAAGACCCGTACCCTGGTCGCTCTCCTGGCCGAACTGCACCGCCGCGACCGTACCGTGGGGCTGACCTCGGTGGGACGCGACGGTGAGGCCACCGACGTGGTCGACCCGCGGATCACCAAGCCGCGCATCCCCCTACCGCCGGGTGGCCTGGTCGCCACCGCGGAGCCGCTGCTGCGCGCCGCGGGACTGCCGTACGAGGTGGTGAGCCGCACCGGCTACTCGACGCCGCTCGGGCGGACCATGATCGCCCGGCTGCCGGCCGGGGGCGCGGTCGAGGTGGCGGGCCCCAGCTCCAACCAGGGCACCGCCGAGGTGACAGCGGCCATGCGGCGACACGGCGCCGACATCGTGCTCGTCGACGGCGCGATCAACCGCCGGGCGGCCTCCTCACCGGCCGTCGCCGACCTGGTGCTCCTGGCCACCGGTGCCGCCCTGCACACCGAGTTCGAGCAGGTGGTGGAGCAGACCGTGGCTGCGGTCGAGGTCTTCGCCCTGCCCTGTTCGGGCGACCCGGCGGTGTACGACGCCGCCGCGACGATGACGGGCAGCGTCGCGATCACCGGCTCCGGAGCGGTAGTGCCCGTCGACCGGGCGCTCACCCTCGGCGGCGCCGGCGCCGACCTGAGCCGATTGTTGGCGGGCCCGGACGGGGCACAGCACGTCGTCCTGAGTGGCGCGCTGTGTGAGGCGTTCGCCGAGGAGACCCGGCGCGCCGCACGCGGTCGCAAGGTGTCCCTCGTCGTGACGGACAGTTCGAAGGTCTTCCTGGCCCAGCGCACCAGCGACTGGTACCGCCGGCAGAACGTGTCGATCGAGGTGCTGAAGCCGACAGTGCTCGCCGCGGTCACTGTGAACCCGGTAATGCCGTTCTCGCACCGGTTCGACTCCGTCGCGCTGCGTACCGAGTTGTCCGCCAGGCTGCCCAACCTCTACTTCTGCGATCTCGGGCCGCACGTCGACTGATCGCCGAGCGGCAGGCGGCACCACCCAGCTCCGGGCGACCGCGCGGCGCCGCTCGCGACTCGTCGACGCCGCCCGGCCGCGGCTCAACCGCGGAGGCGCACGGGCATCCGCTCGGGGCCGTTGACCACTATCGAGCGCAGGAGCTCCGGCTTCTCGGCCAGGTCGATCCGCACCGACCGGTTGATCAGCTCCTGGTAGAGCAGCCGTAGCTCGACGCGGGCCAGTACGTTGCCCACGCAGAAGTGCTCGCCGAAACCGAGCGCCAGGTGCCGGTTCGGCTTGCGGGTGACGTCGAAACGGTCCGGGTCGGCGAACACGCTCTCGTCCCGGTTGGCCGACGGCAACCACAGGGTCACCAGATCGTTCGCGGCCAGCGTCGTACCCCGGATGTCGACCGGGCGGGTGACGGTCCGCACGATGTGGGTGGCCGTGGAGGTCCACCGCAGCACCTCGTCGACGGCCGACGGCAGAAGGCTGTGGTCGGCGGCCAGCATCGCCCACTGGTCGGGGTGCTCCAGCAACGCCAGCATGCCGCCGGACGCCGCGATCCGAGTGTTCTCCGTGCCGCCGACCAGGAGGTTGTCGCAGTTCAGGATCACGTCGTCGGCGGGCAGTCGCTCACCGTCGATCTCCGCCGTGGCCAGCACACTCACCAGGTCCTCGCCGGGCCGTCGCGCCTTGGCCATCCGCAGGTCGTCGAAGTACGACATGATCTGCAGGTGGGCGATCCGCTGGCTGCCCGCGTCGGCGGCGCCGAACGCCTGACTGGTCAGGCCGTAGAGCAACTCCCAGTCGCCCTCCGGAATGCCCATCATGTCGCAGATGACGTACAGCGGAAGCCGGCCGGCGATGTCGGTGACGAAGTCGCAGCTGCCCAGCTCCAAGGCCCGATCGACGACCGTCTGTGCGATCTTCTCCAGCTTCGGTTCCAGGCTGCGCATCGCCCGTACCGCGAACCAGGAGTCGACCAGGTTGCGTAGCTGACGGTGCCGGGGCGGGTCGGTCAGCGCCAGCGTCCGGCCCCCGCCGGGATCCGCACCGTGCCCGGCCGGCCGCAGCAGGATCCCCTTGGCGGAGCTGAACGTCTCCGGGTCCCGGTACGCGGCGCGTACGTCGTCGTAGCGGGTCAGCGCCCAGAAGCCGGGCAGGTCGGTCGCGGGGTGTCGATAGACCGGCGCGTGGGCGCGCAGCCACCTCCACTGACTGAACGGGTCGCCGCTGCGATACAGCTCGGGATCGACCAGATTGATGGTGGGGCGCGGCTCCAACTCGACGGGCATGCCGAAACCTCACCACCACCCTGGCGGGGCGTCGATACCGGTTCAACCGGCGCGTCGACGCAGTTGAACAGGCGTTGGTCATCTGGTGCCGGCGAAGGGCTACCGGCAGCATGATTCGCGGCCCACGCCTGCGAGCCGGATGTTGTGGTGCCACGTCACGACCAGACGGTGCAGCGGATGAAGCCAGATTGCCGTTATGCCCCACCGTTCCGGTCGTTCGTCGAGCGATGGGAGAGTGCGGATGCCTGCAGCTGAGGGTGAACTCCGGGAACTGATGGCTGGTCAGCTCGGCATCTGGTACCTCCAGCAGTTCGCACCCGAGAGCCCGGTCTACCACGTCGGGGAATACCTCGAGATCCGTGGTCCGCTGGACGCTCCCCGCTTCGTGGAGGCGATGGGACGGGCGATCCGGGAGATCGACTCGCTGTCCATCCGACTCCAACCGGTGGCCGGCGACCCGCGACAGTACGTCGACCACGCCCGACCGGCACCCACCGGCTTCGTCGACCTCAGCGACGACGTCGACCCGGAGGCCGCCGCCGACCGCCTGATGCGGGCGGACCTGGCACAGCCGCCCGAACTCGACGGTGGGCCGCTGGCCAACTTCCAGCTCATCAAGCTGGCCGAGGACCGCTTCTTCTGGTATCAGCGGGCGCACCATCTCGTCGCCGACGGATACGCCGGCGGCCTGATCGCCAGCCGTACCGCCACCGTCTACGCCGCCCTCGGTGCCGGCACCGATCCGGCCGAAGGCGCTCCCGACTCCGTCACGGTGCTGCTGGACGCCGACCGCGAGTACCGGGCCTCCGAAGAGTTCGCCGCGGACCGGGCGTACTGGCGCGACGTCCTCGCCGATCTGCCCCGTCCGGCCGGGGCCGAGGTGGCGTCGGGCCGACGGCTCGCCGGCCGCGCCGCCCGACACACCGACACCCTGCCCGGCGCGGCGTCGGTCGAACTCAAGGCCGCCGCCCGCCGGCTCGGCACCAGCCTCGGCGGTCTGATGATCACGGCCGCGGCGCTGTACCGGCACCGGGCCACCGGCGAGAACGACGTGGTGATCGGCGTACCCGTGCGTGGTCGCAACGGCCGGCAGACGCTCGCCATCCCCGGCATGACCTCCAACGTGATGCCGGTGCGCTGCCGGATCCGCCCCGACATGCCCGTCGGCGACGTGGTCCGGCAGGTCTCCCGAGCCGTCCGCGACGGGTTGCGCCGCCAGCGGTACCGCTACGAGGACATTCTGCGCGACCTGAAGTTGCTGGACAGCAACGGCTTGTTCGGCCTCGAACTCAACTTCGTGTCGTTCCTCTTCCCCGTCGAGATCGCCGGCTGCACTACCACCGCGCTCAACCTGTCCAGCGGTGCCGTCCCCAGCGTCCGCATCAACGTCTTCGACGTCCCCGCGGCTGAGGGCACCCAGGTCACCGTCGAGGTCAACCGGGAGGCGTACCCGTCCCTGGCCGAAGGGGACGTCTCCCGCCGCTTCACCGCCGTGCTGGACTGGCTGCGCGGTGCCGAGTCGGACGAGCCGGTCGCCCACATCGACATCCTCGACGCCGAGGAGCGGACCCGACTGCTCGACACCTGGAACGCCACCGACGCAGCGCTACCCGAGGCCCTCGTGCCCGAGTTGGTGGCAGCCCGGGCGGCGGCCACCCCGGACGCTGTCGCGGTGGTGTGCGGCGACGAGCGCCTGACGTACGCCGACCTCGACGCACGAGCCACCCGGCTGGCGCGGTTCCTCGTCGCCCAGGGCATCGGCGTCGAGTCGGTGGTCGCGCTGTGTCTACCGCGCGGCGTGGCAGCGGTGGAGTCGGTGCTCGCCGTCTGGAAGGCCGGCGCGGCCTTCGTCCCGGTCGACCCGGACTACCCTCCGGACCGGGTGTCGTTCATGGTCGCCGACAGTGGTGCCGCGCTTGTCCTCGGCGTCAGCGACGTACTCGACGAGCTGCCCGCCACCCGGGTCCGGGCGGTCGCTGTGGACGACCCCCGCACTGCCGCGTCGGTGGCGGCCTTCGCCGCGGAACCGATGCCCCTCCCGACGCACCGCGACATGCTCGCCTACATCATCTACACCTCGGGGTCGACCGGGCGGCCGAAGGGCGTCGCGGTGACCCACTCTGGTCTCGCCAACTACGTCCTCTGGGCGGCCACCGCGTACCGTGCCGCCGAGACCGGCGGCAGTGCGCCGCTGCACTCCTCACTGGCGTTCGACCTGACCGTGACCAGCCTGTTCGTGCCGCTGATCTCCGGCGGCACGATCTGGGCCAGCCCGGCCGGCGGCGCCGACGGCCTCACCGATCTGGTCCGCGACGCGGGCGGCT
Source organism: Micromonospora sp. NPDC005710 (assembly GCF_040630995.1). Taxonomy (NCBI): domain Bacteria; kingdom Bacillati; phylum Actinomycetota; class Actinomycetes; order Micromonosporales; family Micromonosporaceae; genus Micromonospora; species Micromonospora sp. NPDC005710. The sequence continues at coordinate 388,241 of NZ_JBEXYP010000005.1, forward strand.
TCGGGCTGGCCAAGGTCGTGCCCGCCCACCTGCCGCTGCTGACCGCCGCCCTCACCGACACCGAGGTGGCCAGCGCCGCCCGCACCTGGGTGGTCGGCGGCGAGGCACTGGCCGGTGCGGACGTACGTGCCCTGCTGGACCGCGCCCCCGACTCGGTGGTGGTCAACGAGTACGGTCCCACCGAGACCGTGGTGGGCTGCTGTGTGTACGAGGTCGCCGCCGGCGAACCGGTCGCCGCTTCGGTACCGATCGGCCGACCGATCGCCAACACCCGGATGTACGTGCTCGACGGCGCGCTCAGCCCGGTGCCGGTCGGCGCCGCCGGTGAGCTGTACATCGCCGGAACGCAGCTCGCCCGGGGGTACGTCGGACGACGCGGCCTGACCGCCGAGCGCTTCGTGGCCTGCCCGTTCGGCAGGGCGCAGCGCATGTACCGCACCGGTGACGTGGCCCGCTGGACCACTGACGGCCAACTGGAGTTCCTCGGCCGCGCCGACGACCAGGTCAAGATTCGCGGCTACCGGATCGAACCCGGTGAGGTGCAGGCTGTCGTCGCCGCCCACCCGTCGGTCGACCGCGCGGCAGTGGTGGCCCGCGAGGACATCGCCGGCGACCTGCGGCTGGTGGCGTACGTCGTCCCGAACGACCAGGACGACCTCAACGACGTCGATCTGCCGGCGGCGGTCCGGAAGTTCGCCGCCGTCCGGCTGCCCGAGCACATGGTGCCGGCCGCCGTGGTGCCGCTCGCCACCCTGCCGCTCACCGCGAACGGCAAACTCGACAGTGCTCTGCTCCCGGCCCCGACCTACGGTGCGGGTGGCATCGGGCGACGTGAACCTGCCGATGCTCGTCAGGAAATCCTCTGCGCCGCGTTCGCCGACGTGCTCGAACTGCCCACAGTGGGAGTCGACGACGATTTCTTCACGCTGGGTGGGCACTCGCTGCTGGCCGTCCGGCTGATCAGCCGGATCCGGACGCTCCTCGGCGTCGACCTGGAGATCCGGCAGCTCTTCGACGCTCCCACCCCGGCCAGTCTCGCCGCTCGGCTGGCCGGCGGTGGCCCCGGACGACCGCCGCTGCGTGCTGGTGTCCGCCCCGATCCGATCCCGCTGTCCTACGCCCAGCGTCGGCTCTGGTTCGTCGCGCAACTGGAGGGACCGGACGCTACCTACAACAGCCCGGTCGCCCTGCACCTGAGCGGCCCGGTGGACGCGGCGGCCCTCGACGCGGCACTGCGCGACGTGATAGGCCGGCACGAGGCGCTTCGCACCGTGTTCCCCACCGTCGATGGCGAGCCGTACCAGCGGATCCTCGAACCGGGCGACCTGCACTGGGAACTCGCTGTCCGCGCCGTCGCGGCCGACGATCTCGAGGCCGCTGTCGCCGCCGCGGCGGTGTACCCGTTCGACCTCGCCACCGAGGTGCCGATCCGGGCCTGGTTGTTCACCACCGCGCCCACCGAGCATGTTCTGCTGCTGGTGGTGCATCACATCGCGAGCGACGGCTGGTCGGTCGCCCCGATGTCGCGTGATATAGCCACCGCGTACGCGGCTCGTCGGGTGGGTGGGGTTCCGGGGTGGTTGCCGTTGCCGGTGCAGTATGCGGATTTTGCGGTGTGGCAGCGGGGGTTGTTGGG